>DATEIR010000103.1:0-10284 GCA_035278885.1 Gemmatimonadales bacterium
GGTGAAGGTCCCCGCCCGGTCCCGCGGGATCGCCAAGGGCAAGGCTCCCTCATCCGTCAGCACCGTCTTGGCCGAGGTGCCGTTGCGCGCATTGGCGCCCCCCCGCTCGCCCCCCGGCGGGTAGCCCAGATGCTCGGTCAGCTCGGCCTGCAGGACCTGCTGCACCATGCGCTGCTTCAGGCGCCGGAAGACCGCCTCCAACGCCTCGGGCGTCTTCACCTGCGCGACCAGCGCCTCGAGCGCGGCCGTCTCCTGCGGATCGTCTACCCGCTGCTTCTTCCGAGCCATATCCCCTCCCTGGTCCTAAGGATATGACTCATACACAAACTTTCTGACAGTCCCGCCGTCGTCGGTCTATTCTTGTCCCATCTCCCCGTCGCCCGCGCGAGCGAGAATGGCTTGCCGGAGGATCGCGCGCTTCACCAGCGCCCGCTTCAGCGCACGCTTCTTCACCGCACGCTTTGCGACCGCCCGTTTCACCGCCCGCTTCTTCACCGCGCGCTTCGCGACCGCCCGCTTCACCGCGCGTTTCTTCACCGCCCGCTTCTTCACGGCGCGCCTCGCGACCGCCCGCTTCACCGCCCGTTTCTTCACCGCCCGCTTCTTCACCGCACGCTTCGCGACCGCCCGCTTCATCTTCCGCCTCGCTACCGCTTTCTTCGCTGCTTTGCGTGGCACTTTTCCCTCCTTCGAATTTGCGGGGGACCGCGGGAACGCCCGCGCGCGAGGCTGCCACCCACATGAATGGATGGGCAGCCTGGTTCAATAGTAGTCTGAGCACCGAATCACCGACACTCTACGAAGGTGCACATCGAAGGCTTCGCCGAAAGCCGCTCGCGTGTCGGGTACGTCAAGAGTACCGGCGCGACCCGGCTTGCGAGATCCCCGGCTCAGCCGCGCCGCATCGCACGATCAGGAGGGCCAGGAGCGGAATGGCGATCGCGTAGACGTACTGCGTCCGCGACACGCCGATACCGAACGGAAACCAGATGCCCGGCACGCCGATCGGGTCGAGCAGCTCGCCGCCGAACAGCCCGGCCGTAATCGAGGCGAACGTGGCGAGCGCCAGCATCGGCGAGGGACCGCTGCGGACAATGCGGGCGCCGATCACGACGAACAGCACGATCGACGCGAGCCGGCTGCCACTCGTCACACTCGCCCAATGCAACAGGGCGCCGAGCATCCCGGCGACCGCCGACGCCACCGCCGACACGTCGATGATTCGCCACGGAGGCAGGCACCAGCGGTTCCAGGCCAGCGTCCAGGCCGCCACCGCCGGCACCCACATCACCGAGGCCAGCCACGCATAGGTAGTCAGATCCATCAGGTCGGTCCATGAGACGATCGCATTGTCGAGGCGCCTGGCAGCGGTCAGCGAAAGCGCGACGCTGGCAAAGATCAAGTACCCCCTGTGGCCGCAGGCCCGGCACCCGAGCGCCAAGCCGATGAGTGCCAACATGGCGATCGGCTCGATCACATCGACGATGTAACCGGCGATGGTGCGCTCCCATTGTACGCGGTGGAGCGCGTCCCCGATCGGTCGCGGAGCCAATATGGGGGCGCTGTGCATGCCGCCGCCGTCTGGGCTGACCCCGGAGCTGGGAAGCATGTATATGCGGATCGCGAGCACGCCACGGGTGCCGCCCGCACCGGCGGGAAGAGCGAACCGCAGCGGCCGCGTGCCGACGAGGCGCGGGGCTGGGCCGAGTCTGCCAGACCCACCCAGCCGTTGGCCGTTCCAATAGAGCTCATAGCCGTCCTCGACGAGGGTCGGCCCGAGGATGTCCCACGACGCGGGTCCGGCCGGCACCGTCACCCCGCGCCGGTACCAGGCGTAGCCGTGATAACCAGGATGGCCGTGCGCCATCCACCCGCCTACGTAATCGGGCAGGCCGACGTCGCCGTCGTGGCTGCCCGGCAAGGCGGTCAGATCGACCGTCTCCCAGCCGCCGTCATCCGTTTCGGCATCCGCCCAGCGTGGGTCATCGCCGGTCCGGAAGCACCAGGCGCCGTCGAGCAGCGTCGCTGCGGCGCGCAGCGTCGGCGGATCAGGCCGGCCGCCGCACGCCAGGTCGGCGATCACGATGGCCAAGGTCGTCAGCGTCGCTATGACGATGCCGGCGATCAGCTTGCGTTGTGTCGCGTCGATGGATGTCGCCGTCGAAGAAGAAGTCGCCTCGGGCATCATGCGATGATCTCATCGTGGGGTTCTCGATGTCGCACCCAGGTGCTGCGGGGAACTACGGAGGTCGCCGCCTCAACGTGCCACACGGCGCCAGGTCTGCCAGGCCGTCAAGCGGCGGTCTTCGCCCCGCTCCGGGCACGGTGGTCCGGCTCACCGCCCCCGGGAGCCGGACCGAGGCATCTTGCTGTTATGACCAAGCCTGCGGGTGACCAGGCCGCACCGACTCCCTTGCCCTCCTCCCGCACGGTGCTGGCCACCGTGGCCGTCATCTTCCTGCTCTACTTCGGGCATGCCTTCTTCGTCCCGATCGCGATCGCCCTTCTCTTCAACATCCTCTTCCGTCCCCTGGTGCGCTCGATGGAGCGCCGGCGGGTGGGCGCCCCGATCGGCGCGACGATCGTGGTGCTCCTGGCGCTGGCCGGCCTGTTCTCGGCCGGACGGGCCCTCAGCGCTCCGGTGAAGACCTGGGTCGCCAAGGCTCCCCAGAGCATGACCGTGGCGCGCGAGCGGCTGGCTCGGTTCAGGAAACCGGTCCAGCAGCTCGACAGCGCGGCGGCGCAGCTCCAGGGGGCAGGCCAGCCGGCACCTCACGGCAAGGGCCAGACGGCCGCGCCGCCGGCGCCGACCGCCGCCTCGGCGTCCCCGCTGCTCGGACGCGTGCTCGGCACCACGACCTCGTTCGTGGCGACCGCGGTCGAGGTGGTGCTGCTGCTCTGGCTCCTGCTCGCCTCCGGCGACCTGTTCTACGAGAAGACGATGCGGGTGCTGCGCGACTCCGCCGACCGGCGGGCCGCGGCCAAGGTCGCCAACGACACCGAGGCGGCCGTGGCCGGCTACCTCGTGGCAACCGCGCTCATCAACCTGGGCCAGGCGCTGGCGGTCGGAGTCGCGATGTGGCTGGTGGGCATGCCGGACCCCGCGCTCTGGGCGGTCCTCACCTTTGCCCTGGAGTTCATTCCCTACCTGGGCGGGGCCGTCATGGTCGGGCTGCTGACGATCGTGGCCTTCACCACCTTCAGCGGATTGTGGCGGACCCTGGCGGCGCCGGGGAGCTATCTCGCCATCACCACCCTGCAGAACAACCTGGTGAGTCCGCTGGTCTACGGGAAACGGCTGCGGCTCAACCCGGTCGCCGTCCTGGTCGGCGTGATGTTCTGGTGGACCCTCTGGGGTGTGCCGGGCGCCTTTCTCGCGGTGCCCATCATCGCCACCGCCAAGGTCCTGGGCGACCATCTGCCCCTCCTCCGCCCGCTCGGCGAGTTCCTCGGCGGCTGACGCGCTTGCGACGGCGGGCCCGTCCGGCCCTATTTGTTCCTGCCCCTCCCCACCACGCCACTCACAACCGACCAGGCCATGCTGAACTACATCTGGGCTGGACTGATCATCTCCAGCTTCGTGTTCGCGCTGGGGTACGACGCCAGGGACCTCGCGACCGATCGCTATCGCAACGGCCAGGCGCTGCCGGTGCAGCTGGTCTTTCCGGCCGGCGCCGATACGAGCGCCCGAAGCGTGCCGGTCGTGATCCGGGTCGACCGAGCCCGCTACGCCGAGTTCTACGGCATGCCGGGCCAGCTCGCCGACAGCTATCCCGGCACCCTTCGTCATACCCAGGAAGGAACCCAGCTCCGCTTCGCGGCCGGCACCGCCTATCCCGAGCCCCTCGCCACCATCGCCAAGGTGTCGAAGTCCCGGGACGACGAGCTGCAGGGCCGCCTGGTGGACGGCACGGGCGTGGTGTTCCAGCCGGTGTACTTCGTGAAGCTCAACGCCATCGCCGGCGCCGCGCTGGACTTCGCCAAGACGGCGGCGGAGATCGCGCTCGGGCTGATCGGCGTGCTGGCGCTGTTCCTGGGACTGCTCAAGATCGCGGAGCAGGCCGGGATCATCTACGGGCTGGTGAAGGTGGTGCGGCCGGTGCTCCGCCCGATCTTCCCCGAGCTGCCTCCCGACCATCCGGCGCTCGGCATGATCGCCCTCAACATGGCGGCCAACGTCTTCGGTCTCGGCAACGCCGCCACGCCGTTCGGGATCAAGGCGATGGAGGAGCTGCAGAAGCTCAACCCCACCAAGGACACCGCCACCAATTCGATGGTGATGCTGCTGGCGATCAACACCGCCAGCATGCAGCTGGTGCCGCCGGTCCTGCTGCTGGCGCTGCTCGGGCTCCAGATCAACCAGCTGATCTTCCCCATCATCCTCGCCTCGCTCTGCTCCGTGGTCATCGCCATCGCCGCCGCCAAGCTCTACGGGCGGCTGCCGGGCTACCGCGCGTCCGACCCGAACCGTCTTCCCCCGAGCTGAGGCCGCCATGGAATCCGTGCGCAACGCCATCGCCCTGGTCTCGGCCTTCGTCATCCCGCTCATTCTGGTGGGCTTCCCGCTGTACGGCCTGGCCAAGCGGGTGCCGGTGTACGAGACCTTCGTGGAGGGCGCCAAGGAGGGGTTCAACGTCGCGGTCCGGATCATCCCCTATCTGGTGGCGATCCTCTTCGCCGTGGCCATGTTCCGCGCCAGCGGCGCGATGGACTTCCTGGTGAAGGTGCTCGATCCGGTGCTGCGGCCCATCGGCTTCCCCGCCGAAGTGCTCCCGATGGCGATCGTCCGCCCGCTCACCGGCTCGGGGTCGGCCGCGCTGGTGGTGGACATGATCAACCGCTACGGCGAGGACTCGATCTTCGTGAAGATGGCCGCCGTCATGTTCGGCTCGACCGAGACCACCTTCTACGTGATCGCGGTCTACTTCGGGGCGGTGAGCATCAAGAAGAGCCGGCACGCGGTCGCGGCGGGCCTCACGGCCGACATCTCCGCCATGCTCATCGCGGTCTGGCTGGTACGGCTGCTGTACGGCTGAGGGCGGGGGCGGTTATCCTGCAGCGCATGCGATACCTATTGCTGATCTACGGCGACGAGCGGGCCTGGGACGAGGCGACCCGCGAGTCGTGCTATCGCGAATCGGCCGAGCTGGCTCATCGGCTCAAGGCCGAGGGGCACTATCTTGGCGCCTCGCCGCTCCAGCCGGTCGCCACCGCCACCAGCGTCCGGGTGCGCCAGGGTAAGCGCCTCCGCACCGACGGGCCGTTCGCGGAGACGAGGGAACAGCTGGGCGGCTACTTCCTGGTCGAGGCGAATACGCTCGACGAGGCGATCGAGATCGCGGGCCGGCTGCCGGGCGCGAAAGTGGGAACGGTCGAGGTCCGGCCGGTGATGGAGGTCGGCGGACTGCCGGAGGACTGAGTTACTCCTCCGGCGCACCGTCGTGGTCGCGCGCGGCGCTGTCGAGAGCGGATCTACATCGCGCCGGGCATCACTCCCGCGAGGCCGGCCCGGATCTGGGCCACCAGGGTGTCCGGCGCGAAGGGCTTCTGGATGTAGGTCGACTGCTCCGGCAGCAGGCTGCGGGTCAGATCGTCTTCGGCGTAGGCCGACATGAACAGCACCGGAAGTCCGGGATGGCGCACCGCGATCGCTTCGGCCAGCTCGCGGCCGTTGAGCCCGGGCATGATCACGTCGGTGAGGACGAGATGGGGCAGGGCCTCGTTGCGGGCGAGCACCTCGAGGGCCTCCCGCCCGTTCTCCGCCTCGAGCACGGCGACGCCGACCGACTCGAGCGAGCGGCGGGCCAGACTCCGCACGGCGGGCTCGTCTTCCACCACCAGGACGCGTACTCCCGAGAGGGCTACTCCCAGCCCGCCGGCGACCACGTCCTCCGGTCTGACCGCGGAGGCCAGGTCGGCATCCGACGCGGCGGGGAGGTAGACCTTGATGGTGGTGCCGAGCCCGGGCTCGCTGTAGGCCCAGATGGCGCCCTCGTGCTGCTTGACGATGCCGTAGACCGTCGAGAGGCCGAGTCCCGTGCCCTTGCCCACCGGCTTGGTGGTGAAGAAGGGCTCGAAGATCTTGGCCAGCGTCGCCCGGTCCATGCCGGAGCCATCGTCGGTGACGCTGATCCGCACGTAGGACCCGGCGGCCAGGTCGATGTTGCCGTGGGCCTTGGCGTAGCCCTCGTCCAGCACGATGTCGTCCACCGTGATGCTCACCCGGCCGCCGGTCCCCAGCGCGTCCCGCGCGTTGGCCACCAGGTTGATGAGGACCTGATCGATCTGGGTGGCGTCGGCCAGCACGAGGCTCCGGGCCGCGGAGGGTCCGAGCTCCAGGGTCTTGTCGGCGCCGAGGAGGCGCTGCAGCACCGGGACCAGCGCGGAGGTCGCGGCGTGCAGGTCGATGACCTGGGTCTGCTTCGACTGGCGCCGGCTGAAGGTGAGCAGCTGCTGGGCGACCTGGGCGGCGCGGGTCGCCGCGCGCACCATCTCGCGCACGTCGAAGGCCTGGGGATGGTCGGGCCCCAGCTCCTTGAGCGCGAAGTCCCCGAAGCCCAGCACGGCCATCAGCTGGTTGTTCACTTCGTGGGCCACACCGCCCGCGAGCGTGCCCACGGCCTGGAGCCGCTGGGCCTGGCGGAGCTGCTCTTCGGCCAGCACCTGGTCCGTCACATCCACGTGCGCTCCCACCCATTCGCGCACCCGCCCGCGCTCGTCGTGCACCGGCACCGCCCGCACGTCCATGTGGCGGAACTCGCCGTCCTGCCTCCGTAGTCGGTGGCGGGTCACCAGCATCCGGCGCTGCCGGACGGCATCCTTCCAGGCGCGCTCTACGGCGGCCCGGTCATCGGGGTGGACCGCGTCGAGCCAGCCGCCGCCGGCGCACTCCGCGTCGGCCTGGCCGGTGAAGGCCGACCACTGGGAAGGATCGCCGGCGCGTCCCCCGTCGGGGCTCGCCGTCCACACGATCTGGGCCGACGCGGCGACCAGCGCGCGGTAGCGCGCGTCGCCCGCGCGCCGGGCGGCCTCGGCCCGGTGCTGCTCGGTGATGTCCCGATCCACCTCGATGACCGCCTCGGCGCGGCCGCCGGGATCGCGGTGCAATATCCAGTGGGTCGCCACAAGTACGGTCGAGCCGTCCCGCGCCTTGCGGGTGACCTCGCCCTCCCATTCGCCCCGCTCCGCCAGGATCGCGGCCGCCTCGCGCGCCGGCACCGGGAGATCGGTCGCCAGCAGCTCGGCGACCTTGGCCCCGGTCGCCTCCTCGGAGGACCAGCCATAGAGTCGCTCGGCGCCGTTGCTCCACCAGCGGATGCTCCCGTCGAGCGCGCGCGCCATCACCGGCGCGTGGCTCAGGATCGCGAGCAGCTCCTGCATCCGGGTCTCGTTGTCGCGCAGCGCGGAGCTCACCGCGCGCTCGCTCTGCAGCAACCCGTCGCGCACCGTGACTTCGGCCCGGGCCTGCTCGGTCGAGCGGACCTCGCGCTCGGCGCGGCGCAGGATGGCGGCGGCCCAGAAGGCGATGGCCAGGCAGACCCCGAGCAGGGCAATCACGTAGAGCGCGACGGCGACGTCCACCTGGTAGAGCCCGATCCGGAGACCCCAGATGCTCACCAGCGCGAACGCGAGCGGCACCACCACCGCGAGGGGCAGCAGGCGGCGCAGCAGGATGCTCCCGGCGTCCCGGTGGCGCAGCAGGCCGGCCACCGCGGTGCGCTGGGTGGCCGCGCCGGTGCCCAGCCCGAGCAGCAGGAGCGCGATGGCACTGTGCAATGCGGTGCCGGTCCGCGGCGTGGTCGCGTAGAGCTCGGTCAGGCTGAACAGGTGGCCGACGATCAGCACCAGCGGAATCACCGTCGCGCCGAGGCAGCATGCCGTGACGAGACGCTGGGCCCAGCGCAGCCGCCACAGCAGCAGCGCCAACCCGATGCAGCAGAACGCCGCGGCGATCACCGGATCGGGACGGCCGGGAAAGAGACGGGCCAGTCGGTCCACCTGGTCGGGAAACAGCACCCGGTCGATGCCGAGTTCGGTCCAGAAGAGGTATTCCCCCATCACCATGCCGGCGATGACGGTCACCGCGAGCGAGCCGAGCAGGCGGAACGAGGGGAGCGACGCCTGCAGGCCGAGCAGGGCGATGCCGGCGGCCAGGAACATCACCCCGCTGAGCGGCTGGGTGGGCGGGAGAAAAGGCGCGAGCGGGAGCAGCGGCTGCAGGCCGAAGGCGTAGGTCTCCAGCACCCCGACGCCGAAGCCCGCGGCCACCAGCCCGGCGAGGATCGGGAGCCGGTCGAGCAGCCGGGCGGCCGCCGCCCAGCGGCGCGCGGCGCTCGAGGGGCGCGCGGGGGCGGACGCCGACGTTCCGGGCTGGCTGTCTGGGGCCATGGACCGCTCGACGACGACGGGGGGTGGGAGAGGAGTACCCTTCCATAATAGTTGGGCGACCGCGCCACGGCGTCCCCCCGCCTCCCCCGGGAGCGGGGTGTGGTCTACCTTCCTGACGCTGGTTCTCTCCCAGGAGCCGTCTCCCGTGACCGGAACGCTGAAGTGAGCGCGATCGACGAGGCGCTGGCGGAGCGACGCCGCGACGAGCCCGACCCGGTCGCGGCCGAGTTCGTTCTCCGGCTGGGGCGCGCCATGCAGGTGTACGGGATGTCCGCCCGCCGGCTCGAAGATCTGCTCGGCGCCGCCGCGGATCGGCTCTGCCTCACCGGGCACCAGTTCTTCTCCACCCCCACCTCGATCATGGCCTCGTTCGGGCCGGTCGGGCGGCAGCGCACCCACATGCTGCGCACCGAGCCCGGCGAGGTAAACCTGGGCAAGCTGGCCACGCTGGAGCAGGTCGGGATCGACGTGGCGGAGGGTCGATGCACCCCGGTGGAGGGCAGCGCCGAGGTGAATCGGATCGCCGCCGCGCCGTCGCCGTACGGTAGGGCGCTCACCACCATCGCCTATGGCCTCCTGTCCGGCGCGGCCTGCGTGTTTCTCGGGGGCGGCAGGCGGGAAGTCGTGGCGGGCGCGGCGTTGGGACTCGGCCTCGGCGTCTTCGCGCTGCTCATCGCCGCGCTGCCGCGCATCGGCGGCGTGTTCGAGCCGCTGGCGGCGTTCGTCGTGAGCGCCGCGGCGATCGGCCTGGCGCACCTCCTGGGTCCGATGTCGGTGCTCACCGCGACGGTCGCCGGGCTTATCGTGCTGCTGCCCGGATTGACGCTCACCACCGCGATGCAGGAGCTCGCGACGCGCCACCTCGCCTCCGGCGTGGCCCGGCTGAGCGGCGCGTTCAGCACCTTCCTGACGCTGGCCTTCGGCGTGGCGCTGGGCCACCGCGTCGGCACCGCGATCTTCGGCGCGGCCCCCTCCGCGCCTCCCATCGGCGGGACCGTCTGGGCCAGCCTCGCGGCACTGATCGTGGCGCCGCTCTGCTTCACGGTGATTCTCCGGGCGGAGCCGCGCGACGCGCCCTGGATCGTGCTCGCCGGCGCGCTCGGCGTCATGGGCGGGCGAGTGGGCGCGGCGACCTTCGGGGTCGAGCTCGGCACCTTCGCCGGGTCGCTCGTGGTGGCGCTGGCCGGCGGGGTCTACGAGCGGTGGCGCCGGCGTCAGGCATCGGTGGTGGTGGTGCCCGGGATTCTGCTGCTGGTGCCGGGAAGCGTGGGGTTCCGCAGCCTGACCAACCTCATGGATCGCCAGGCGGTCACCGGCATCGAGACCGCGTTCAGCATGATTCTCACCGCGATCGCGCTGGTGGCGGGCATGCTCGTGGCGGGCGTCATCCTTCCCGAGCGGCGGATCGGCTCCGGCGCTTGACGGCGCGGAGGCCGGACGGCACCTTTGCGGCACCCCCGAAGGAATACCGTCACTGCCCCACGAGCCCTCCTCCGCCCAGCAACGCGCCATCGAAGCGCCCCGGGGTCCCGTGCTGGTCGTCGCTGGGCCCGGCGCGGGCAAGACCTTCTGTCTCATCGGTCGCATCGGGTACCTGATCCGGGCGGGCGGCATCCCGCCCGGGCGGATCTGCGCCGTCACCTTCACCAACAAGGCCGCGGACGAGATCGCGGGCCGGCTGCGGCGGGAGATCGGGCCCGACGCCGAAGAGGTGACCCGCGGCACCCTGCACGCGCTTTGCCTTACGCTGCTGCGCGAGCACGCCGACGTCATGGGGCTGCGCCGCGGCTTCGGCATCGCCGACGAGGACTACCAGCGCCGGCTCCTCCGCCGGCTCCGCGTGCGGGCCGAGCGGCACCCGTACCTCCTGGGGCTCTTCGGCCGCCACCGGCTGCA
>DATEIR010000104.1:0-60297 GCA_035278885.1 Gemmatimonadales bacterium
CGACGATCACGGCGCGGAGCGGTGCCTGGGCCAGTGGAGAAGTGGTCCGGGTGAAACCGGTGAGGGCGAGGGCGACGACGATTTGGAACAGTCGGTGATGCATGCAGCCTCCATGATGGCAGGGACGGTACCCTGCGCGCCTACCACCAGGAGACATAAACCTCCAGCCTGCACAACGAAACGCATGACGGACCAGGTCGCGCTCACAGCCTCGACGTCCATGCGAGGCCCGGCTGGAAGCTGGCTACGCGAGTCCGGGAAACCCGAATGGGAGGCGTACTCGGGTCGACGTTGACGGCCACCTCTGGCCCATCGTGGCCGACCATGGACACGTAACCGGCGTAGGGAGTTACCGATCCCAAGTCCGTGGCGACGCGATTCAGGGTCGGGTCAACGCGTACGACATCACCGAGGGCGAGCTCCTGATCTCTCGGGAGGCGCCGGTGACGGCATGAGCACGGACGCGCCGGAGTGTGCGCTGCCGGTCTGGCCCTCCCGCGTCCCGCCCCCCACATTGGGGATACCAGATTTCCGCTCCCCACGCCTCTGCGCCCGTCAGGAGGCCTCATGCCGTCTACCCAGTCGCTCTCCGCTCCCCCCGACCGCAAGCCGCGCGACGACGAGATCGATATCTACGGTGTCACCCACGCCGGCAAGGTGCGCAAGGACAACCAGGACCACTTCCTCGTCTGCGCCCTGCACAAGTCGGCCACCGTCCAGCACTCCAGCATTCCGCTCGAGAACATCTCCCCGGGCAGCCAGCGCGTCGCGCTCCTCATGATGGTCGCCGACGGCGTCGGTGGCGGGCACCGCGGCGAGGAGGCGAGCCGGCTCGCCCTCGAAGGGGTGACCCGCTACGTCACCCGCTGCATGGCGTGCTACTACGGCAACGCCTCCTCGGACGACAGCGAGTTCTACGCGGCGCTCCAGGAGGTGGCTCAGCAGTGCCACGACGAGCTGGTGCGCCGCGGCGAGGAGGATGCCGACTACCGCGGCATGGCCACCACGCTCACCCTCTACCTCGGCCACTGGCCGCGGGCCTTCCTCCTCCAGGTGGGCGACAGCCGCTGCTATCTCCTCCGCGGCGACGAGCTCACCCAGCTGAGCCGGGACCAGACCATGGCGCAGGAGCTGATCGACATGGGCGTCATGCGGCCGGCGGAGACCGCGGGCACCAAGTTCGAGCGTACCCTGTCGAGCTCGATCGGTGGCCGGCAGACGGCCCCGGTGGTGAGCAAGTTCGAGCTCACCTGGGACACCGTCGTGCTGCTTTGCAGCGACGGCCTCACCCGGCTGGTGCCGGACGAGCGGATCCGGGAGCGGCTCCGGACGATGACGTCGTCGAAGCAGGTGTGCGAGGCGTTGCTGCAGGATGCGCTGGACGCGGGCGGGAACGACAACATCACCGTCGTGGTGCGGAGGGCCGTCCCGCACGACGAGTGAGCCGCGCCGACCGGCGGCTCAGTGCGCGTCCATCCAGTCGAGAATGGCGCGCGTGAGCCGTCAATTCGGCCCGGACACCGCCACCGGCACCGCACTCCTCCCATCCGTCCCGTTCCCGAGCTGGCCGTCGAAGCCTCGGCCCCAGCAGTATCCGACCCCAGCCGGCGTCCGCGCGCAGGTGTGGTCCGGGGATCCCGCGCTCACCTGGGTGAAGGAGAGCCCGCCGACCACCGCCACCGGGACCAGGCTATACGGCTCGGTGTCGCCGAAGTGCCCATCACCGAGCGCGCCGGCGCCCACGCCGCCCCAGCAGTACGCCTTGTTCACCGTGGTCTCGGCGCAGGCGTGGAAGCCGCCGGCTGAGACCCGCTCGAAGCTGAGCCCGCCCGACACCGCCTTGGGAGCGCGACTCGAGCTCCGGGTGCCGTTGCCCAGCTGCCCATCCGAGTTGAAGCCCCAGCAGAATGCCCGGTCGCCCGTGGTCACGGCGCAGGTGAACTGCCGCCCCGCGTCCACCTCGCGGTACAGTTGGGTGCCCGCCACCCGGACCGGCTTGAGCTTGAGCCAGCCGCCGGAGCCGTCGCCCACCTGGCCGTATCGATTGTAGCCCCAGCAGTACACCCGGTCGTCGGTCGTCACCCCGCAGACGTGGTCGGTCCCGGGGCTGACATGGCGGAACTTGAGCCCGCCGGCCACCGCGACCGGCTTGCTGCTGTGGGCACTGGTCTGCGAATCGCTCTCCGGTCCGGTGTTGTTGCCGATGCC
Source organism: Gemmatimonadales bacterium (assembly GCA_035278885.1). Taxonomy (GTDB): domain Bacteria; phylum Gemmatimonadota; class Gemmatimonadetes; order Gemmatimonadales; family GWC2-71-9; genus CAVVWJ01. The sequence goes on from DATEIR010000104.1 coordinate 2,209, forward strand.
GAGCTGACCGAAGCGATTGTCGCCCCAGCAGAACGCCTTGTCGTCGGAGGCCCGCACGCCGCATGCGACGCCCAGCCCGATCTGCACCGTGCGGAACAGAATTCCGCCCACGACGGGCGCCGGCGTGCGGTGAAGTCCGTCGCCCAGGCCCGGCGCGGAGCCCCAGCAGTAGGCCTTGTTGCCGGTGGTGACGGCGCAGGTGGCGCCGGAGCCGACGCTGACCTGGCGGAAGCGGAGCGAGCCGCCGACCGCCACCGGTACCAGCCGATCGGTCGTCGTGCCATCGCCCACCTCGCCGCTACCGTTGTAGCCCCAGCAATAGAGCCGACTGTCGGAGGTGACGCCGCAGCTGTGCTCGTCGCCGGCACCCATCTGGTTGAACACCAGAGTAGATGCGGTCGTGGCGAGGGTGGAGGAGGACTCGGGCGCGGCAGGCGACGGCGCGTCGTCCCGACAGGCGAGGGTAAAACCGAGGAGACTCAGACACAGCACGAAGTGCGTTCGCATGGCGGCCCCCGAAGGTGGCTCAGTGTGGGGCGAGCCTAACGGGAGGCCATCAAGCGGTTTTCAAGCGATGGGGCAGCACTGAACGCCGCACGACTGACGGTGAGGCGGATCACGCTGCGGCGAGCGGTGTAACCGATGCGCTCGGGAGGACTTGAGATTCGCTTGAAACGACTTCTCTACGGTGCCTTGCGATGATCCGACGTGTCGAGGGTGCCACCAATCGGTCTTCCCCTCGTTCCACCGCATTCCCTAGAAGGAAGGCGCTGTCTATATGCGAAAGGATGTGCTGCTTGTTCTGAGTCTGTTCGCCATTAGCGTCGCATGTCGAGACGACGCAGACTCTCCCACCGCTCCCGATACCTCCCCCTCACTCGCAACCACGACAGCCGCGCCGGTCTACATCCAGGTGAGCGTCGGCGTGGGTCACAGCTGCGCCGTGGCTTCGGACGGTCGGCTGTTCTGCTGGGGGCGGAATGGCGACGGCGAGCTGGGCGATGGCACCACCACCGACCGGCTTATCCCCGTGCCGGTGGGCGGAGCCCTGCGGTTCCGCCAGGTCAGCGCCGGCTTCTTCAGCACCTGCGCGGTGACGACCACCTATCGAGCCTACTGCTGGGGGGACAACACTTATGCCCAGCTCGGAGACGGGACGACCAGCCCCCGACTGCGGCCTGCGGCGGTCGCAGGAGGCCGCCAGTTCCGTCGGGTCGAGACCTTTCTGCAGCACACCTGCGCCGTCACGTACCCCGGCGACAAGGCGTTCTGCTGGGGGAACAACACGGTAGGGGAGCTGGGCATCGGGAACAACACCGGACCCCAGAATGGCAGGTTTGGTGCGTTCAGCGCGAAACCCGTGGCGGTGCTCAGCTCCCTGACGTTCCGCCATGTCACTGTCGGCGACAGCCACAGTTGTGGAGCGACCAATGACAACCGGGTGTTCTGCTGGGGCTACAACCGATGGGGACAAGTCGGCGACGGTTCCGGTGGGTGGATCAAGGTCAAGCCGGTCCGGGTTGCGGGTACCCAGCAATACCGTCAGGTGGACGCGGGGCAATACCACACCTGCGCGGTGACCACCGCCAACCGAGCGTTCTGCTGGGGGAAGAACTCGTTCGGCGCTCTGGGGAACGGCACGCGGAGCTCGAGTCGCGCTCCCAAGGCGGTTTCTGGCGGGCTCAGCTTGGATCGAATCTCCGCCGGCGAGGACCTCACCTGCGCCGAGTCCACGGGAAATCGGGTCTATTGCTGGGGCCTGAACAGCGTCGGTGATGGCACGTTCAACAACCGGCTCACTCCCGTGCCCGTCGCCGGCGGGCTGTTGTTCACCCAGGCCAGCGCGGGTGTTGACGGCTGCGCCATCTCGGGAGGCCGGGTGTACTGCTGGGGCTTTGGCGACCAGGGCTACCTCGGCAACGGCTCGACCGAGAACAGTCCCTCGCCGGTGCCGGTCTCCGATCCCGCGGGAACCTCCTGATCGCCCGATCGGCAACGAACAGGTACCGCCGCCAGGAGCTCAGGCTCTCGGCGGCGGTGCGTATCACCAGTACGCTGCCTCATGATTTGGGCCCCGGCGGGGCGTGACCGCGGCTTCCTTGGTCGGAGTAGTCGAACCGGCCGACGTGAAGCTTCCGTCCCGCAGCCCAACCGCCTTGAAGTTGATCTGGACCTGGTCGGCCACCTTCACCGCTCCGCCCGGCCCACCCTTGAAGGGCGTGATCCCGAAATCGGTCTGCTTGATCGCAAAGCTCGAGGTCGCCTCCAGCGTATCTCCTTGGATCCGCGTAACGACGTCGAGCGGGATCGACCGCGTCTGCCCCACCAGCGTCATGTCGCCGACCAGGTGGTAGCCGCCCGCCTTCGGCTGTACTTCGCGCGAGACCAGCCGGATCACCGGGTAGTCCGCCGTTCGCAGCACCTCGGTGCGCATCGTCTCGCCGACCTTCCGGGTCTCTTCCGTGTCCGGCGGCGTGAGCACCTGGAGACTGTCGGCGTAGACCGTGATCTCGAGATGCGACCGCTCGGGCGCGCGGGGATAGTAGACCACCTCCCCCTGGACGGCATGGGACTCGATCAGGTGGTTGTGCCCGGCGAACCCGAACACACCGGCCTTCCCCGTCTTCACCTGCAGGAGGCTGCCGGAGGTCAGCCGGTAGACAATCGAGTCCGCGAAGGGCTCCGGATTCCCGCCATACGGCGAAGCCGGAGTCTGGGCGTACACCGCCGGGGCGGAGAGCCAAAGCAGGCCGGCCAGGCTCGCGGTCCGGATCGCAGTTCCGTTTCGCATCGCTATATCCCCAGAGTCTGACGGATGACCAGCCGACCGGTCACCGCGTCCGCCGGCACCGCGTACACCTCACCGGTGACAGCCAGAAGCGGGGTGACCTGCCAGCCCGCGCCACCGAAGAGCGCCACCCGGTTGAGGTCCACCTCGACCTCGGTGTGGTCGGTGCTGTTGAACTGGTTGGTGAAGTTCACCTGGAAGCGCGGCTGCAGCCGGCTGTACCCCGACCCCAAGTAGGGATGCAGCCGGCCGCCGGCCATCGACCAGCCGACGCTGCCGTCCAGCCCGAAGATGTTGGGCGAGAGGCGGTCGTCCGACAGGTGGCCGTGAAAGCATTCGCTGACCGGGTCGGCCAACGCGGCATGATCGCAGGTGACCGGCGCGTGGATCTCGCCGAGCGTGGCGTGCGCGCGGATTCCGCCCGTCACACCGCGCGCCAGGACCACGCTCCGGGCCAGGGCCAGCCCGACCACGTTGGCCTTGACCCCGTTCACCCGCACCGGCGGAATCCACGAGGCCTCGAGCGCCAGGCCGAGCGGCAGCGGAACGCCGATGCGCGGACGCGCGATCCCCGCCAGCAGGTCGGTGTTCTCCGGCCCCTTGCCTGGCCGGCAGATGGTCGGCGTGGCGGTCGCGGGATCCACCGACGGCACGTTGGCGGCCTCGATTCCGAAGGTGATGCCGCCGGGGCGGCCCGGCGCCGCCGCTTGGCTGAAGGTCAGCGGCACCGAGAAGAGGGCCAGCGTCTTCGCCTCGTTCGACCCCGCGCCCGGACGGCACGCGTCGTACTGCGCCGCGAGCTCGCGTGGGAGCGCGCAGAGGACCAGGCCGGCGACCGCCAGGTGCAACACCCGCGTGCTCATGGGGCCTTCACCACGATGACACCCGTCATCTCGTTCCCGTGCACCGCGCAGTTGTACCGGTAGGTGCCCGGCGTCGTGAAGGTCACGTCGTAGTGGCTGCCGTTCCCCGTCTCCACCGGTCCGCTGGTGAAGCCCGGCGTGTTGAGCGACGCCACGGTGTGCGGCTCCGCGCCGGTGTTCACCCAGCGCCAGCGCACGAGGCTGCCGGGCGCGACCGTGTCGATCGCGCTGTTCACCGTCCCGTTGTGGTCGCTGCGGAACAGGATGTTGCCCACCGTCACCGTCAGTGCGGCGGGAGGAAGCCCGCCGTCCCCGTTGTCGCCGCCGCTGCCGCCTCCGCGCCCATTCCCACCGCCGCCGCCACCCGTCGGTCCCATCGTTCCGGACCCTCCGCCGCAGCCGGCCAGCAGCGCGGCGACGAGGATCGCGTACCCCAGCCGTGTCGTCTCCGACATACCCTCTCTCCCGCGAAAGGTCACATGCACTCCGGATACCTGTTCACTGCGCAATGTCGGAGTGAGGGGGACAGCCGGGACATCCCCTCCGCGGGTACTCTTCTTCCTCCCTGATCGGGTATTCGCGGACTCGTGGCACTTCCTCCCCATTCGGGGAATGGCGCGGGCCTGTCCCCTGCGCGACATTGCGCGGCTGTGTCGCGGACAGTATCCATGGGACGGAAGCCCGCCTCCTACCCGGGGACCCCGGTGGTGTTCACCCGACGCCTTCGCGTGCGACCGCCGCTCGCTCCAGTGCTGCTGGGCGGCGTGTGCCTGCTGCTGGTGGGGGCGCTGTGCGTCTACCTGCGACTCGGGCTGGTGCGCTCCGCGCTGGTCGAGATCGTGACGTTCGGCGCCATGCGCGAGGCGCGGCTCCGGCGCGCGCTCCTGGAGGCCCGCGCGGCGCGTAACGAGCTCCGCCTCGCGATCGACACCATCCCCACCATCGTGTGGACCACCAGCCCCGACGGCACGGTCAACTTCGTCAACCGCGCGTGGCGGGACTTCACCGGGCTGTCGGCGGAGCACGCGGCCGAGGGCGGCTGGCTCGAGACCCTTCATCCCGACGAAGCGGAGCTGGTCCAGGCCACCCGCAGCGCGGCCATCGCAGCAGGGCGGTCGTACGAGCTCGACGTCCGGCTCCGCCAGGCGGACGGCACTTATCGCTGGGTGCTGCGCCGGTCGGTCCCGCTGCGCGACGAGGCCGGCAGGATCACCCAGTGGTACGGCAGCGGCACCGACATCGACGATCTCAAGCGCGCCGAGGCCGCGCTGCGGGAGAGCGAGGCGTTCCTCGCCGAGGCGCAGCGGCTGAGCCGGACCGGTAGCTTCGGCTGGGACCTGTCGCGCGCCGAGCTGCGCTGGTCGGAGGAGACGTTCCGGATCTTCGAGTACGACCCGAAGGGCGAGCCGCCCACGGTCGAGCACGTGATCCGGCGGACCCACCCCGACGACCTCGACACGGTGCGCCAGGCGATCGACCGGGTCACTCACGACAAGGAAGACTGGGACCTCGATCATCGGCTGCTGATGCCCGACGGCCGGGTGAAGTACGTGCACGTGGTCGCCCGGGCGGCCCGGCACGCGGGCGGCGTGGAGTTCGTCGGCGCGGTGATGGACGTGACCGCGACGCGGCGCGCGCAGCGGCTGGCCCGCCGGGCCCGGGAGCGCGTCCTCGCGGCCCGCTTCACCGCCGCGCTCGAGGAGCGCACCCGGCTCGCCCGGGAGATCCACGACACTCTGCTCCAGGGGTTCACCGGCGTCGCCCTGCAGCTCACGGCGGTGGCCCACCGCACGCCTGACGCCGCCACCGCCGCCGCCCTGGGGCAGGTGGTCGGGCTGGCGCAGCGCACCCTGGATGAGGCGCGCCAGGCGGTGTGGGATCTTCGAACGCCGTTGGTCACGGGCGGCAGTCTCGCCGACGCGCTGCGCGAGGCCGCCGAGCAGGCGCTCCGGGGCACCGAGCTGGGCCTCGAGCTGGAGGTGGCGGGCGACCCCTATCCGGTGGCCGCTCCGGTCGAGGCGGCGATCGCGCGCGTCCTGCAGGAGTCGCTCACCAACACGGTGAAGCACGCGGATGCGCGCGGGGTGTGGGTCCGGCTCCGCTACGCCCGCAGGAGCCTGAGCCTGTCGATCCGGGACGACGGGCGCGGCTTCCAGGTGGATCCGGAGTTCCGCGGCTACGGCGGCCACTGGGGGTTGCTCGGCATGCGGGAGCGGGCCATCGAGCTGCAGGGCTCGCTCCGAGTCGAGAGCGCGCCCGAGTGCGGTACGGCCGTCGTGCTGCGGATTCCGCACCGACTGCCGGCCGCGCCGCCCTCGGCCTAGCGGCCGAGTCTCCCCGAACGGGGAATTGCTCGGAGGGTCCGCCGCCCATTACTTGGAACCTTTCGAAGAGGTCCAGTGTCCGAGCGCCTTGCAGCCGCCGATCCCATCCGGGTCCTCATCGCCGACGACCATCCGGCCGTCCGCGCCGGGCTTGCCGCGGTCGTCCTCGCGGAGCCCGACCTGGCGGTGGCGGCGCATGCCGAGAACGGCGAGCAGGCCATCGCGCTGTACCGGGAGCACCGGCCGCAGGTGGTCCTGATGGACCTCCGCATGCCGGTCCTGGGCGGGGTCGAGGGCATCCGGCGCATCGTGGCGGAATTCCCCGATGCGAGGGTGCTGGCGCTCACCACCTATCAGGGCGACGCCGACGTGCGCCGGGCGCTCGATGCCGGTGCGCGCGGCTACCTGCTCAAGCACATGCTCATGACCGAGGTGATCGCGGCGATCCGCGCGGTGGATCGGGGGGAGTGGGTCATCCCGCCCGCGATCGCGGCGAGCCTGGCGAGTCATCCCGAGCGCGAGCAGCTCACGCCGAGAGAGCTGGAAGTGTTGGAGTGGATGGTGCAGGGTCTGAGCAACAAGGAGATCGCGGCGGCGATCGGGCGTACGGAGGAGACCGCCAAGATCCACCTGAAGAGCATCTTCGCCAAATTGAAGGTGGCCACCCGCACCGAGGCGGTGCGAGTGGCCCTGAGTCGAGGCCTGGTGCACCTCGACTGAGCGGCGGGCTTCAGTAGACGCCGCCGCCCCCGCCGTTGCTGCCCCCTCCGTTGCTCCCTCCGCCGTTGCTGCCGCCCCCGTTGCTCCCGCCGCCATTGCTGCCGCCGGCGGTCACCTTGAGGATCTGGCCGCGGATCTCGCCGGCCGGGTGGTCCGGGGTGTGGACGTTGGTGTAGGCCAGGCCGTGATCGAGCAGGAACAGGAGCGAGTCGCCCGTAATGCTGGTCTGCCCGTTGGAGATCGGCGCGGTGAGGTCGACGATCCCCGACGCGACCTCACCGGTGCGGACCTGGGCGGCGGTGAACGGTACGATGATGTTGCCGTTGACGCCGGCGCCGCCGACGTGGATGTGCGAGGCCGCGGCGTTGCCGGAAAGGCCGCTCACGGTCACCACGTAGCTGAGCGACGACCGGCCGGTCAGGGTAAAGGTCGCGGTGCCGGTCGCCCCGCCGGGAACCGCCGGCACCTCGTTGGTTCCACCCAGATGGGCGACGTACGTGGTCTCCGCCTGCGGTGCCGTCGTGTCGTCGCCGCTGCAGGCCAGCATGAGCGCGGCCGCCGCCAGCGCGACCGTGAGGATGGCTGCCCCCGTGTTCCAGTGGTTGTCCATAGTGCCCTCTGTCGTTGAATGATCCAGCGCGATGCGGGCGCAAGATCATGAGAGGGGATGGAGGGCACGATTCCCGGCGGGAGTAGTCTTTCGGCTCCCCGAACGGGGGAGCGGGCGGCGCACACACCAATCCACGTCCGCGCGACGACACTCGGCGCGGAGGCGTAACGGGGGCGGCTACGATCACCTTCGACGGCGCCGTCCCCGCGGTGGCGCTCAGCGTTAGCCAGGTCGCGTTGTCGCGCGCGGTCCAGCGGAGGGTTCCCCCGCGGACGTTGCTGATCTGGAGCGCCTGCCCCCGGACGCTCTGTTCTCGCGCGCCCTCCACCTTGACACCCCCTGTACCGAATCCCATTTAGGATCCCCCGCGACATCCACCCTTCTCTCGGAGGGCTCCATGTACGTCCTGGTCCAGCACACCGTCTCCGATCCGGCCGTCTTCTGGAACACGGCCGATCCCAGCAACCTCCCGCCCAACCTGAAACTGCACCACACCTTCCCGACTCCCGACGGCGCCCGTGCGGCCTGCATATGGGAAGCCGAGTCGGTCGACGCGGTGCGCACCTTCCTCGAGCCCCTGCTCGGAAAGGTGAGCCGGAACGAGTATTTCGCGGTGGAGAACAAGGAAGGAATCACCCGCCCCTCGAAGGTTCCGCAGACGGCAGCGGCGGGGAGGTAGTCGGACGGGCGGAAGAGCGCATCGACATGGCAATCGGCAGACGCGGCGTGGGGCCTGCCAGACGGTAGTTCCAAGCCGGATAGATAGGCCCCGCGCCCGTGTCTCTATGGCAGCGACCAGAGCGACCGGAGCAGCTGGGGTCTGGTTCAAAGCCCAGCTCTACACCCTTCGGGGACAGCCGGCGCTCGCCCGGGCCTATGCCGACTCGGCCCGGCTCGCGTATCAGGCCAGCCTCCGGGAGACGCCCGACGACGCGCAGCAGCATGCGCTCCTCGGCGTGGCGCTGGCGTTCCTGGGGCGTCGGGACGGGGCGATTCGTGAAGCCGAGCGGGGGTGGAGCTGGTCCCGATCGGCGCGGACGCGTATAACGGCCCATACTCCCAGCTTCAGTTGGCCCGCCTCGCTCCGACCCTGCCGGCGTTCAGCCTCTGGTCGGGACAACGAGCTAGGAGGCCTTCCGCAGCTTCGGAATTGCCGCCTTCGCCAGCGTGGTGAGCATCGGCAACGTCGACTCCCCCGTTCCCTTCCCCTCCGGCGACAGGCTGATGACCAGCCGCCTGGCGCCCACCCGCACGAACACCGTCCCCATCGGGCGCTCGCCCTCGGTGGGCAGGAAGACCGCATCGTCTCCCAGATCGCTCACCGCCCGCGCGGGCATCCCCCGGTCCTTGAGCTGCTTGAGCGCGAGCCCATGGGGCTCGCTGGGATCGACCTTGGGGTGCAGCACCACTCGGAGAGACGCTTTCGACTCCGGCCACCGGCATGTCGTGGTCCCGAGCGACTCGCCCATGTCTATCTCACCCGGGTCGCGCCCGGTGAGCGATTTGATCTCCTCTCGGGGAAGCACCGAGCAGGCGTCGATCGCCTGGGTTTGGGCTGCCAGGCTGGACGCCACCATGCACCCTGCTGCAGCGAGTGTTGGGCGAATGATACGGAACAGGTGAAGCATGGGTCCTCCCAGGGGAAGAATTGCGCGCGACTTTCACCAACGCCCTCCCCGGCCCCAAACTCCCTCGTCACTCGGCGGCGCTCTTCCGTCCGCCTGTTCGCCCGTCCGCCTGTCCGACCGAGAAGCCTCCTAGCCTCCCACCCTCCTCGCCCCCTATCTTCCCCCATCTCCCAACACTCCGAGCCAGATGACTGACCCGGTCGCCGAGCTGCGAGAGGGCCTCCGTGACCGCTATGCGTTCGAGCGCGAGCTCGGCCGTGGCGGCATGGCGACCGTTTTTCTCGCCAGGGACCTGAAGCACGACCGCCCCGTCGCGCTCAAGGCGCTCCATCCCGAGCTCGCCTCGACCCTCGGTCCCGACCGCTTTCAGCGCGAGATTCGGCTAGCGGCCCGGCTCCAGCATCCTCACATCCTCACGGTTCTGGACAGCGGCACAGTCGGCGAGCGGCTCTGGTTCACCATGCCCTTCGTGGACGGCGAGTCGCTCCGCGACCGACTCCGCCGCGAGCGGCAGCTCCCGGTGGACGACGCCCTTCGCATCGCCCGCGAGGCGGCCCAGGCGCTCCAGTACGCCCACGACCAGGGGGTGATCCACCGCGACATCAAGCCGGAGAACCTCCTCCTCACCCGCGACGGCAACACCCTCGTCGCCGACTTCGGCATCGCCCGCGCCCTCGGCGCCGCGGGGGACGACCGCCTGACCGAGACCGGGCTCGCCATCGGCACCCCGGCCTACATGAGCCCGGAGCAGGCCGCGGGCGACAAGGGGCTCGACGCCCGCACCGACGTCTACAGCCTCGCCGCCGTGCTCTACGAGATGCTGGCCGGCGAGGCGCCTTATACCGGGGCGACCACGCAGGCGCTCATCGTCAAGCGGCTGACCGAGCCGCCGCCCAGCATCCGCTCGGTCCGGTCCAACGTGCCGGAGGCGACCGACGCGGCAATCCGGAAGGCGCTCGCGCCGGTCCCGGCCGACCGCTTCGCCAGCGTGGCGGAGTTCGCGCGGGCGCTGCAGGAGGGAAGTGCCCGGACCGTCGCTGCTCCCGCATCACCGACCGGCGAAGCGACGCGTCTGGACCGTGTCGCGCGCCCGCGCGCCCGCGCGCCCGTGTTCCGCCGTTCCGCCGCGATCCTCGTCCTCGGCTTCGTCCTCGGCCTCGGCGTCCTCTTCGGCTGGCTCCATCGCCGCGGCCCGGAGCCCGGAGCGGCGGGGGTGAAGACGCTGGCCGTCCTCCCGTTCGAGAATTTGGGGCGCCGGGACGACGAGTATTTCGCCGACGGGGTGACCGACGCGGTGCGGGGCAAGCTCACCTCGCTCGCCGGCCTCCAGGTGACCGCCTCCAACAGCTCGGCGGAGTACAAGCGGAGCACCAAGTCACCCCAGCAGATCGCGCGCGACCTGGGGGTGGCTTACCTGCTGGTCGGCAAGGTGCGCTGGGAAAAGAGCCCCGACGGCAGCAGCCGGGTGCAGGTGAGCCCCGAGCTGATCCAGGCCTCGAGCGGCGCCGCCAAGTGGCAGCAGCCGTTCGACGCCACGATCACCGACGTGTTCCAGGTTCAGGCGGACATCGCGGGCAAGGTGGCGCAGGCGCTCGACGTGGCCCTGGGCACGACCGAGCGACAGGCCTTGACCCGCAAGCCGACGGCCGACCTCGGCGCGTACGACGCGTTCCTCAAGGGCGAGGAGATCGCCGATCGTCTGCGGGCCGATGAGTCGTCCCGCCTGCGTGACGCGATCACCTACTACGAGCAGGCGGTGGCCCTAGATTCCGGGTTCGTGGGAGCCTGGGCTCAGCTCTCCCGGGCCCATTCGCTCCTGTACTTCCGCGGAAGCACCAGCGACGCTCCCGCATCGCTGGGCGCCGCGCAGCGCGCCACGGCGCTCGCGCCCAATGCGGTTGAGACCCACCTCGCCATGGGAGACTATTACAACTACGTCGCCCTCGACTTCCGGAAGTCGGTCGAGCAGTACACGGCCGGACTCAAGCTCGCGCCGACCAACGCCGACCTGGTGATATCGCTGGCCAGGTCGGAGCAGAGCCTGGGCCGCTCGGACTCGGCGCTGGCGCACTTCCGCCAGTCGGTGGCGCTCGACCCGCGCTCCCCGTTGGCGCAGCGGCGCCTGGGACGGACCCTCCTGTGGCTCCGGCGCTATCCGGAGGCGCGCGAGGTCAGTGAGCGCGGCCAAGCGCTCGCGCCGAACGACCTGAGCTTCCTGCAGACCGCCGTCATGGTGGAGCTGGGGCAGGGGCACCTCGATTCGGCCCGGGCGCTGCTCAGTGCCTACCACGCCGTGGAGCCCACTACCCTGGTGGCGTACTTCGCCAACTACTGGGACCTGTACTGGGCCCTCACCCCCGCTCAGCAGGACCTGCTGCTCCGGCTCACCCCACGCCCGTTCGACGACAACCGCGGCGCCTGGGGCATCGCTCTCGCCAGCACCTATGCGCTCCGGGGCGACCAGGCCCGCGCGCGGGCGTACGCCGACAGCGCCCAGCAGGCTTTCGAGGCCGCCCTCGTCAGTGCGCCGGACAATTCGCAGATCCACGCGCTGCTCGGGGTGGCGCTGGCCTACATGGGACGGAAGGACGAGGCGATTCGCGAGGCACAGCGATCGCTGGAGCTCCTCTCGATCGCCAAGGATGCGTACGGCGGCCCCTATAGCCAGCTCCAGCTGGTGCGGATCTACACGATCATCGGCGAGACGGATAAGGCGATGGACCAGCTCGAGCCGCTGCTCCGGATGTCGTTCTACGTCTCACCCGGATGGCTCCGGGTCGATCCCAACTTCGATCCCCTCCGGAAGAACCCGCGATTCCGGAAACTCGTGGGCGAGGGCTAACCGCAGATGGCTCGCGATTGTTAGCCACCGATGAACACAGATGAACAGGAGATAATTGGTGGGCGCGCTACTCAGGTAAGGTGCGCACCCCACCGACAACCCTGTTCATCCCTGTTCATCTGTGTTCATCTGTGGCTAACAATCACGAAGCCGTCTGCGTCCTCTGCGTTCATCTGCGGCCGCCCCGCCTTCCCACCCCCTAGCGATCCGTCCCTGGCCGTGCTTCTCTGCTGAATGCACGAGTTCACCCTCATCAGCACCATCGCCGCCGGCTTCGGGCTGGCTCTCGTTCTGGGCTACGCAGCCAATCGCGCCGGCGCGCCGCCGCTGGTGGGCTATCTCCTTGCCGGCATCCTGATCGGGCCCGCGACGCCGGGCTTCGTCGCCGACATGGGGCTGACCTCCGAGCTGGCCGAAATCGGGGTGATGCTGATGATGTTCGGAGTGGGGCTGCACTTCTCCATTCCCGACCTCATGGCGGTGCAGCGGATCGCGGTCCCGGGCGCGGTCGTCCAGATCGCCACCGCGACCGGACTCGCCGCGCTGACGGCGCACTTCTGGGGTCGGAGCTGGGGCGAGAGCCTGGTGTTCGGGATTGCGCTCTCCGTGGCGAGCACGGTGGTGCTGCTCCGGGCGCTCGAGTCGCGCCGGGCGCTCAATACGGTCAACGGCCGAATCGCGGTCGGCTGGCTCATCGTCGAGGACCTCTTCGTGGTCCTGGTGCTGGTCGTGCTCCCCGCCATCGCCGGTCTCCTCGGCGGCGCCGCCCCGGCGGGCCACGAGGGCGAGAGCGTGGGCAGGGCGATCGGGCTCACCCTCACCAAGGTCGCGGCGTTCGTCGCCCTCATGCTGATCGTGGGCCGCCGGGTACTGCCCAGGGTACTCTGGCTGGTGGCCCGCACCGGGTCACGCGAGCTCTTCACCCTCGCCATCGTGTCGGCGGCGGTCGGCCTCGCCTATGGGGCCGCCGAGCTGTTCAGCGTGTCGTTCGCGCTGGGGGCGTTCTTCGCGGGAATGATGCTCCGGGAGTCGGCGTTGAGCCACCGGGCGGCGGAGGAGTCGCTCCCGCTGCGCGACGCCTTCTCGGTGCTCTTCTTCGTGTCGGTGGGGATGCTGTTCGACCCTGCGGTGGTAATCCAGGAGCCGCTCAAGCTCGTCGCGACCCTGGGAATCATCATGCTGGGGAAGACGGCGGCCGCGGTGGGCCTGGTGCTCGCGCTCCGCTATCCCCTCAGCACCGCGCTTACCGTCGGCGCGGGACTGGCCCAGATCGGCGAGTTCTCCTTCATCCTGGCCGGCCTCGGCGGCGAGCTGGGACTCTTATCGAAGGAAGGACGCAGCCTGATTCTGGCCGCCTCACTGGTCTCCATCACGCTCAATCCCATCATGTTCGCCGCGATCGACCCGATCGCCGCGTGGGCGCGGTCGCGCTCGGTGGTGGCCCGCGCGATGGAGCGGAGTCCCGATCCACTGGCCGAGCTCCCGGCGACGGTAGATGTGCGCACCCTCACCGGGCACGTCCTGCTGGTGGGCTACGGGCGGGTAGGCCGCCGGATCGCCGACGCCCTCACCGAGCGCGGGGTCCCCTTCGTGGTGGCGGAGCAGCGGCGCGAAGCGGTGGAGGACCTCCGAGGCCGCGGCATCTCCGCCGTCTCCGGCGACGCCTCGCGCGCCGAGGTGCTGGTGCAGGGGCACGTGGCGCGGGCAGGCATGCTCGTGATCGCCACGCCCGACGCGGCGTCGGTGCCCGGAATGGTCGAGATCGCGCGGACGCTCAACCCGCGGATCGACATCGTGATCCGGGTGCACAGCGAGGAGGAGCGCGCGCTGTTCGAGCGGGAGGAGCTGGGGCGGGTGTTCATGGGGGAGGCCGAGCTGGCAACTGCGATGACGGCGTACATCGTGGAGCGTTCGGGCTAGTTGGGTGGGCCGCAGATGAACGCAGAGCACGCAGACGGCTTCGGGGTTATATAGCCATAGATGAACACGGATGAACACGGAGAAACACGGGCAATGGTCGGTGGTGCAACCAAGCTGGCCTGAGCGCACCCACTACAAATCAGTTCAGTGCTTTTCTGTGTTCATCTGCGGCCCAAGAACCATTCACTGCCCTCTACGTTCATCTACAGGCGAAGACTACTCCTTCCGTTCCGGCCGCCCACCATGAAATCGCCCGTCGCTCCGACCTTTGAGGTAGTCGTACAGCCCGGTGAAGTACGTCGAATCGATCCCCATCTGCTCCGCCGAGGGCATGCCTTTGTCGGCACGCTCGCCGGCCAGGACTTCGAGGAACGCCGCCCGCGTCGGCACCGCCCCGTCGGGGCGGAGTGCCTCGAGCAGGCTCGGGCCGAAAGACGAGCCCTGGGCGTCCTCGCCGTGGCAGCGGGCGCACTGGAGACTGAACTGCTGCCACCCCGTGTAGAGCGGAGCGTCCACGGTGTCGCGCGGGGGCAGGTGGTACGGATCGGCCGTTGGAGCGGCAACGGGCTCGGCAGCGGTGGATGCAGACTGCTCCGCCGCCGGCTGCTCCGGCGCGGAGCGATGGCAACCGGCGACCACGGTGAGCGCCGCGGCGATCGTCAGCCCGACCGGATGGAGCCGTTGGCACGCTGTCACGTGGGTCGTGGACTCCGTAGGAGCGTGTCGGGAATCTGCGCGGTCCCCCACGAGACCGCCAGCACGGTGACGCGCCTGTTGCTTGACAGCCCCGCCGGCCCGTCGTAACTCAGCAGGTCTCCGCCCGGTCCCAGTGATCTTGAGTGAATTTCGCGGCCGCCTCGCGTCGTCGCTTACCCTCGTGCTCCGACTCGCTCTGGCCGTGAGCGTGTCGGCGTGCGATGTCCACCTGCCCGCCGGCGGAAACCTGGCCCGCACCAGCGCGCTCCGCCTCGCCGACTCGACCGAGCCGGTGCTCGGCGTCCTGGTCGGTGCCGGAGATATCGCCCGCTGCGACTCGCGCGCCGACGATTCTACCGGGCGGTTGGTCAGGGACATCGCCGAGGTCTACCGGCAGCGACGAGTACCCACCGTCGTCTTCACCGCCGGGGACAACGCCTATCCCCTGGGCCGGCACCAGGACTTCATCGACTGCTACGACCCATCCTGGGGTGGTCCGCTGAAGGCCATCACCCGGCCGGCACCGGGCAACCACGATTTCGATCCGCGGGCGGACGGAGGCTACTTCGACTACTTCGGGGCGGCCGCGGGTGATCGCGACCTGGGTTATTACGAGTACCAGCTCGCCGGGTGGGACATCTTCTCGCTCAACAGCGACGTACTTCAGCCCGGGGTCGGAAGAACCCGAGAGCTCCGCGAGCCGGTTGCGGCCGCGCAGTCGGCGTGGCTCGCCAGGCGGCTCGCGCAGCCCGTGGGCGAGTGCACCATCGCCTACTGGCATCATCCGCGCTGGAGCTCAGGACCGCACTGGAACAATCGCTACGTAGATACGCTCTGGCGGCTCCTCTACTCCGCGGGTGCCGAGATCGTCGTCAACGGCCACGACCACCTGTACGAGCGGTTCAAGCCACTCAGGCCGGACAGCGCGGTGGACAAGGCGCATGGCCTCGTCGAATTCGTGGTCGGCACGGGCGGCGGGCACCCGGTCTCCTTCCCCGGCGGTCGGAATCCCGGGATCGGCGAGACCCAGGTAGCGGGCGATTACGGCGTGCTGGTGCTCGAGCTGGAGGCCCGAAAGGCGCACTACCGCTTCATCGCCACGTCCGGCAGGACGCTGGATGATGGTGAGATCGACTGCCACGGACCACCGGAGCCTCGCAGCCGGTAGGCGCTCCTACGGCGCCGACATCTCGAACCGGTTCGCCGCGTCATCCGACGACGTCGTGGGATACCCGCGCCGCTCCGGAACGACCCAGTGCGACGGGATCCAGGTGTACCAGCCGCGATCCCAGTCCCAGTGCCCTTCATCCCACTCGGCGCCCGGCACCGGCGGCTCCAGCCAGCGACCCGGTACCCACACCCAGCCCGCGCGCGGTGCCTGCCGCGGATCGGCGCGAAGATCCCAGAACCCCGGAACCCAGACCGCCTCGGCGGACAGGTGCGGCGCCTTGGCCTTGTGCACGGTGCGTTGCGCCGCCGCGACCTCGATGACCGCGCTCGCGTCCGAGAGCACACCCGGGGCCGCCGCCTGTGCCGCGGCGGCTCGAGTCGTCCCCAGGCCGAGGAGAGCGGCCAGCCCATAGATCGTCACGTGCTGTGGAGCGACTTGCATGGGTACGCCTCCTGCCATGGTCTTCGCGGCCCTCATGGAGGAACGTCCGGGACTCGGGGATGGTCGCGGCTCGCGTCGGCCGGGAGCAGGCCCTGGTTTTCACGGTAAATTCCGGCATGACGAATTCCCTCACCACCGCGGCCGACCTCTTCCTCTCCGGGCCCGGTGAGATGGCAACGCTGACCCGCGCGCTGGACTGGTCCGCGACGCCGGTCGGTCCGGTCGAAACCTGGTCCGCCAGCCTCCGGGCGACGGTCAGCACCCTCCTTGCCTCCCGCCACGCGATGTTCCTCTGGTGGGGCCCCGAGCTGATCCAGTTCTACAACGACGGCTACCGTCCGAGCATGGGGCCGGACCGCCATCCCTCGGCCCTCGGCGCGCGGGGCCGGGAGTGCTGGGCCGAGATCTGGCCCATCATCGGCCCCGAGGTCGAATCGGTAATGGCCGGCGCGCCCGCGACCTGGCACGAGGACCACCTGGTGCCGATCACGCGGGGCGACCGGGTGGAGGACGTCTACTGGAGCTACAGCTACAGCCCCGTCCGGGACGACGACGGCAGCATCGGCGGTGTCCTGGTCACGGTCCAGGAAACCACCCGGCGAGTGATCGGAGAGCGGCGGACCCGGCTGCTGCAGGAGCTCGCCGCCGCCATGCTGCGGGTCACGTCGGCCGACGAGGTCTGCCGCGCCGCGATGGAGGCGTTCCGGTCCGCGCCCGACGACATCGGGCTGGCGCTGCTCTACGTCATGCAAGGCGATACGCTGCGCCTTACCGCCCAACTCGGCGTCGATCCGGGGTCGCCCATGGCGCCGACGCTGCTCGCCGCCGCCGCGACGGCTCCCTGGCCCGTCGCACAGGCCCTCGCCGGCGAGCGGCGGGCGATCGTCCGCTCGGCACCCGCCATCCCTCTCGTACTGCACCGCTGGCCCGAGCCGATAACGGACGTGCTCACCATCAGGCTCGAGGGCGGCCTCGCCGTGCTCGGCCTCAACCCCCGCATTCCGTTGGATGAAGGCGCGCTGCGGTTCGCCGGGCAGGCGGCGCACGAGATCTCCACCGGCCTCGAGGGTCTCGCCCGGCTCGCGCGGGAGCGGGCGGTGGCACGCGCGATAGCCGACGCGGAGCGGGAGATGCTGGCCGGCGTGTTCGAGCTGGCGCCGGCGTTCATGGCCGTGCTTCGTGGGCCGGATCACGTGTACGAGCTGTCGAACCCGGCGTACGATCAGCTGGTCGGGCATCGGCGGGTGCTGGGCCGCACCGTGGCCGAGGCGCTGCCCGAGCTCCGGGGACAGGGTTTCTACGAGCTGCTCGACCAGGTGTTCGTCACCGGCGCGCCCTTCGTGGGGAACGAGGTGCTGGTGCGGCTGCAGCCGGTGCCCGGCGGACCGGTCGAGATGCGCTACCTCAACTTCGTCTATCGGGCGATGCGCGGCGCGGACGGGAAGGTGAGCGGCATCCTGGTGACCGGCGTCGACGTCACCGCGCTGGTGGAGGCGCGCCAGATCGTGGAGCGGGCGCTGGCCGAGACCGAGCGCATCGCCCGCGAGCGGGACGCGGAGGGACGGCAGCTCCGCACGGTGCTGGAGCAGGCGCCGCTGGCGATCACCATCACCGGACCCAGGGGGGAGATCAGGTTCGGCAACCCCAGCTTCGAGCGGCTCTTCGCGCTGCCGCCCGGATCCACCCGCGCCCAGCGTGCCGAGCTCTACACCGGCTACCGCCTCGACGGCCAGCCGCTGGCGGCGGACGACTGGCCCGGCGCCCGGGCGGTGGACCACGGAGAGACGGTCGAAGGCGAGGTGATCCAGGTCGTACGCCACGGTCAGGAAGGGCGACGCTTCACCCTCTGGATCAGCGCGGCCCCGGTGCGCGACGCGGAGGGACGGATCGCGGGCGCGGTGGTGATCTTCCGCGACATCACGGCGGAGCGGCGCACCGAGGAGCAGCTCCGCCACGCGCAGCGGCTGCAGGCCGTCGCCACGCTCGCGGGCGGGGTGGCCCACGAGGTCAACAACGCGCTCCAGGCCACCCTGGGCTTCGGCGCGTTCGTGCTCCGCGGACTCGGACCGGAGCATGCCCAGGCCGCGGACATGCGTCTGGTGCTGCAGTCGGCGGAGCGCGCGTCGCGGGTGTCGCAGCAGCTCCTCGCGTTCACCCGGCAGCAGATCACTCAACCACTGGCGCTCGACCTCTCCGACCTCGTGGTCAACCTCCGCCCGGTCCTGCAGCAGCTCCTCGGCGCCGACAAGCTGCTCGAGCTGGTACAGCCCGAGGGTCCGCTGCCCCGGATTCTGGCGGATCCGGCGCAGGTGGAGCGGGTCCTGATCAACCTGGTGGCGAACGCGCGCGACGCGAGCGAGACCGGCGATCAGGTCACCATCTCGGTGGACCGGATCGCCCCGTCGGCCCTCGACGATCCCCGCTTCGCGGACCTGGGCTTCCGGATCGCCCCGGGCGAATACGTCCGGCTGAGCGTGTCCGACACCGGTCACGGCATGGCGGCCGAGACGATGAGCCGGATGTTCGATCCCTTCTTCACCACCAAGCCGGTGGGAGAGGGAACGGGTCTCGGGCTCAGCATGGTCTACGGCACGGTGAAGCAGCACGGCGGGTACATCGGGGGGCGCAGCACCGTAGGGCAGGGGACTACCATGGAGGTCTACTGGCCCACGGCCGAGGCGGAATCGCCGGGGCTGGGGGGCGCGGTGGATGTCTCGAGCCCCGGGCTCGGCCGCGGGCGAGTGGTGCTCGTGGCCGACGACGAGCCGCTGGTTCGCGCGCTCGTGGTCCGGACGCTGGAAGAGGAGGGCTACGTGGTGCACGCGGCGGAGGACGGCTGGGCGGCGCTCGCGCTGATCGATCAGGGACGCGTGCAGCCCGATCTCGTCGTCACCGACGTGATCATGCCGCGCCGCAATGGCCGGCAGCTTTACGACGCGGTGAGAGACCGTTGGCCCGACTTGCCGGTGCTGTTCATCTCCGGGCACACCGGCGACGAGGCCGTGCTTCAGCGGCTGGTCCCGAGGGGCGCCCCGTTCCTGCAGAAGCCCTTCCGGCCCGAGGCGCTCGCCGAGGCGGTGGCTGGACTGCTCCGCACTCGGCGAACGGCGTAGCGGATCGCTACAGCGACTTGAGGTACTCGATCAGGTCGGCTTTCTGCGCTTCGGTCAGACCGAGACCGAAGGCCTGCTCGTAGCGCTGCACCACGTCCGCCAGCGTGGCGGCGCTGCCGTCGTGGAAGTAGGGTGCGTGCTGCCACAGCCCCCGAAGCGGTGTGGTGCGGTACATCTTGGTGGCGCTGCGCTCGGCGTGGGTCGGGTCGGTCGGGATCTCGGACGGCTGATGCAATCGGGTGTTGGCGTCCGTGAGCTCCGATCCGGTATGGCACTCGGCGCATCGCCCCGCACCGGCGAAAACCGCCTCGCCGCGGGTGGCCGCGGCCGCATCGAAGCTGCCGGCCGGCGGGACGGGACTCTCGATGCTGAGCTGATACGCCTCGAGCGCCGCCAGCTTGCTTTCCACCATGTCGGGCGGGTTGCTCACCTCGATGCCGAGCCGAGGCTCGGTGAACGAGCCATGGCCGTGCATCTGGGTGACGGCGACGTAGCGGTTCCAGTAGGCGATCCGATCGCCATCGCCGGTGTAGGTCACGCTGTGCACGCCCGAGAGCCCGTACGCCGGGGGAATCAGGGAGGGGTCGTTCTTGCCGTCGAAGTTGTAGCGGGCGTCGTACTTCCCCGGACCCCACGACTGGTACACCGCCTTCTGCTCCGCGGTGAGGCTGGGGGACAGCGCGATGATCGCGCCCGGATCGAGGTCGAGGTTGGGCCACCCGTCGAGCCGCGAGCCGATTCCCGACGCGACGCTGTTGTTCACGGTCGAGTGGCAAAGGGCGCAGGTGATGCCGACCGCGGTGAGGGTGTCCTTGCCGTTGATCGTCTCCACCGTCCCCTTGAGCCCGACCACCGCGTTGAGCTTGAGCAGGGCAACGGTCGTGGCGGGGTCGGTCAGGTCGGCGCTTTCCAGGATGCCCGGCGGCAGCGCGTCGGCATCGACCTTGAGGCCGACCGCCAACGCGGTCTGAGGGCTTACTCCGGCCTGGATGACCTCGTGCATTCGGAGGGTATCGGTCCAGAAGGTTTCGTCGCCGAACGTGTCGAAGCGGAAGGTCTGCTTACCCTGCGCGAGATCCTCGGTGCCGGGCACGGGCTGAGTGGGTGAGGAGTCGTCATCGCTGCAGGCGACCACGGTGCCGACGCCGCAGCAGAGCGCGAGTAGCAGGGAACGGTTGAGTCGGGGGCCGTTTGGCCGAGGGAATGGCATGGGGCCGACCTTACAAGGTCAAGGTGGCTCCCAACATGCGAACGGTAACCTAATTTGTCAATAGTTTTCTGTGATTACTTGACTATGTGACCACATCGCAATAAGATGAGGCATCCCACTGACCCGCGGGGATCCGATGTCCAGCTGGCTGCAGCGCTTCATGGGCGAGACCCGGGTGGAGATGCTGCGCCTCCTCCGGCGCTCCAGGCAGACGATCACCACCCTCGCCGACGCCCTCCGATTGACGGACAATGCGGTGCGCACGCACGTCGCCGCCCTCGAGCGCGAGGGCGTGGTCGAGCATGTGGGAACCCAGCGCGACACCGGCGGCAAGCCGGCCCGGGTCTACGATCTGACCAGCGAAGGGGAAGAGCTGTTTCCCAAGGCCTACGCACTCGTGCTGAGTGGCCTGGTCGAGGAGATCGCGCGCTCGGAAGGCGAGGGCCGGGCGGTCGAGCTGCTGCGCGCGGTCGGTCGGCGGATCGGGGCCGGGGTGCCGGCGGCGGAAGGGACGGAGGCGAGGGCCAAGGCCGCGGCCGCGGCGCTTCGGAGCCTGGGCGGGGATCTCGAAGTGGCGGCGGCCGAGGACGGCTGGCAGCTCCAGGGATATGGCTGCCCCTTGTCCGCGGTCACGGCCGGGCGCCCTGAAGTGTGCGCCCTGGCGCAGGCCTTAGTGGAGGAGATCACCGGCCGCCCGGTCACCGAATGCTGCGACCGCGGGGGTCGGCCGAGGTGCGGGTTTCAAGTGGCGGGCCCCTAGCCGGCCTTGACGTCCAGGCCAGCATCTGCTCGGCGAGGATGCGGTTTCCCTCCGGCACCACGTGGGTGTAGTCGATGTAGATGTCGTCACTCCGGCGGGCGAAGGCCTGACGAAGATCGTGGAAGTGCCCATCCCGCGGCGCGCGCTCCGATCATCCGATAGTTCTGCAGGAAGACATCCACGCTCGAGTCCGCGAGCGTCGTCGCGTCCATGGTCCAGTGCGTCGCAGCCGGCGGCTCCGGCGGGCCAAGCAGGCGAACCAGCGCCAGTCCGCGGAACGTGCGCATCATCGGCCCGGCTTCGCGAGTTCCCTCCAGGCGCCCCTCGATCTCGCCGAGAAAGCCATGCACGTCGGGGCGGCCGGTCATATGGGCCGCCCACAGATCGTTCGAGCCCTGGAGAAAAATCGCGAGGTCGGGGACGTCGCCGCGCGCCAGCCGCTCCTCGAGTTGCAGCCGGTCCTGAGTGGACCGCGGTGTCGAGGAGAATGATCGCGAGCGCGCGCCACGCGGACGCGAGCCGGGCGAGCGCCGAGTCCACCCGAGTCCCCGCCTGGGCCGGAGGTCGCACCGCCGCTTGATTGAGGGTCGTCATGCCGCGCCGCCTGCACTTGGCGGGAACCTACCGGGGCATGGCGGCCCCGGGGGTGACGCGGCTCACGCGTGGGGCCGGTCGGCCACGCCGAGCACCGTCGGCCATTTCGGGCCATCCGATCCCCAGGGTCATTACGCTATTCCTCGTGCCGGTGTTCTATTCGATCTCGGTGCTGGATCTCAAGATCGTGAAGTGGGAGCCGGGGAAGCACTAGACTCGCGCCATGGAGGGGGTCCCATGCTCAGGTATTCCCGTTTCTGGTGGATGATCGTCCTGCGTGGGGTGCTGCTCCTGCTGCTGGGCGTCGCGGCGCTCCGCTGGCCGGGGGCCACCCTCGCGGTCCTGGTGCTCTGGATCGGGGCCGGATTTCTGGTGAACGGCGCCTTCGCGCTGGTGGCGGCACTTGCCGGGCGGGACGTGGAGGGGCGGATCTGGATGGTGATCGAGGGGCTGCTCGGGATTGCCGCCGGGCTCGTCACCTTCATGAATCCCGGGATCACCGGTGTCGTGTTACTCTGGCTCTTGGCTGGGTGGGCCATCCTGAGCGGCATCGTGCAGGTGGCCGCCGCCATCCGGCTCCGGCGGGTGATCCAGGGCGAGCTGTTCCTCGGCCTCGCTGGGGTGGTCGCGATTCTCTTCGGCGTGCTGCTGATCGCGCGGCCAGGCGCGGGGCTCGTCGCCCTCGCGTTCCTGCTGGGCTGGTTCGCGATCTTCTACGGCGTCGTGCTGATCGCGCTGGGGCTTCGGCTGCGCCGCCTGGTGCGGGAGCTCCAGGATCGGGCGATGGCACCCGCCCGCTGAGCGATGAGCGGGCGGCGACTGCTGGACCGGTACGGCTCGGCCACGATGGCCGGCCGGCCCTGAGCGGCGACTTCCCACCGGTCCAGCAGCCGGCTCAACCCTCGTCTACTTCGACGCGTTCACCTTCTCGCCGATCTTCTTGGCGTACGCGAGGTGCGCCTCGAACGCCGGCTTCACCTGGGTCAGCAATCCCTTGAGCTCGGCGTTTTCGGTGGTGGGGATGAGCGTCTGGTTGAGGGCGTCGAGCACCGCCTGGTGGTAGGCGATCTCATGCTCGATGTAGGCCTGGTCGAAGGCGCTGCCCTTGAGCGGGTCGAGCTTGGCCTTCTCGGCCTTGGCGCCGGACTCGAGCGACTGGCTCACCGCGTTGTCCTTGGGGGTGACGCCGAGCTTCTTGGCCAGCGCGACGGCTTTCTCGTTCACACCGGTGTGGTCCCGCACCATCATCGAGGCGAAATTCTTCACCTCCGAGTCCTTGGTGCGCGACAGCGCCAGCTTGCCAAAATCGATGTCGATGTTGTTCGCCGTGACGGCCACGTGGGCGACTTCGGGGTCGGTGAGATCCGTCGGGGGATTCTGCGCCACCGCGGCGGCAGGAATCAGGGTGAGGAGGAGCAGGGTCGAGGAAAACGGGTACCGCATGGAGCGCTCCGGTTCGAGGTACCCAATGATGGTTGGTTTATGTTGGTTTGTCAATAGATTTGTGTGATTAGTTGGCAAGTAGAAGCAGCGCATTAAGATACGGAATTGCCAACGGGCGCCTGCGTTCCTCGGCAGCCTGAGAACCGGCCGTCTTCGCCGGACGTTCTTTGGCTGTCCTCAACCCGAGTTGCGACATGTCGGCCCAATTCCGTTCGTTTCTGCCTATTCTCGCGGCCGGTGCGCTCGCGCCCGCGCTGATCCTCTTGTATGGCGCCGGTTTTTGGATGCCGTCGGCGCACGCCTCCGAGCCGGCCGCCATGGCCCCGGAGCCCGCTCCCCAAGGCATCGTCGCCGGGACCGACACCGCCGTCTTCGCGGGCGGGTGTTTCTGGGGCGTCGAGGCCGTCTTCGATCACCTCGAGGGGGTGTCGACGGCGATCTCGGGCTATGCCGGCGGTACGCTCGCCTCGCCCAGCTACGAGGAGGTGAGCACCGGGCGCACCGGTCACGCCGAATCGGTGATGGTGGTCTACGACCCGGCGCGGATCTCGTACGCTCAGCTGCTCCAGGTCTTCTTCACCGTCGCCCACGATCCGACTCAGCTCGATCGCCAGGGACCGGATGTGGGGACGCAGTACCGCTCGGCGGTGTTCTACCGGAACGAGGCCCAGCGGAAGGCGGCGGAGCAGTACATTGGGAAGCTGCGCGGGGCGAAGATCTATCGCAGCCCGATCGTGACCGAAGTGACGCCGCTCAACGGCTTCAATCGGGCCGAGGACTATCATCAGAATTACCTGGTGCACCACCCGCACCAGCCGTACATCGTGATCAACGACGCGCCGAAGCTGGAGGAGCTGCGCCGACGCTTCCCCGACCTGTACCGCGCGCCGGCCTGACACAGCGAGCCGGCCGGGTGTGAGCGCCAACCTCGCCCGGCGGCTCTTCCTCCGTCTGCTGGGGCTGGTCTACCTGATTGCCTTCGCCTCGCTGGCGGTGCAGATCAGGGGACTGGTGGGCGAGCACGGGATTCTGCCGGCCGCCCGCTTTCTCGGGTGGGCGCATTCGATCTACGGCTTCGGCGCCTACCGACTGCTCCCCACGCTTTTCTGGCTGTACTCTGGCGATGTAGCACTGCAGATCGGCGCCTGGACCGGCGCGGGACTCGGCCTGCTGCTCATGCTGGGCTTCCGGCCGCGGCTGCTCCTGATTCTGCTCTGGCTGCTGTACCTGTCGCTGTCGGTGGTGGGGCAGGATTTCCTGTCGTTCCAATGGGACGCGCTGCTGCTCGAGAGCGGACTGCTGGCGGTGCTATGGGCGCCCCCCCGATGGCCGCGCCGGGTCGCCCCGCCCCCCGTGCTGCTCGTCTCCGAGCCTCTGGGTCCGCCGGACTCCGGCCGGCGACCGGCATTCGACGGCGGTCGCTTCCTGCTGGTGTTCCTCCTGTTCAAGCTGATGTTCCTGTCGGGGGCTACCAAGCTCCTGAGCGGCGACCCCACCTGGCGGCACGGCACCGCCCTCGACTTCCACTTCGAGACCCAGCCGCTCCCACCCTGGACCGCCTGGTACGCCCACCACTGGCCGTCGTGGATTCACCATGCACTGACCTGGTTCACGCTCGCCGTGGAAGTCGGCGCGCCGTGGCTGCTGCTGCTTCCGGTGCGATTCCGCCGACCCCGGGTCGTGGCAGTCTTGGCGATCGGGCTGTTGCAGGTCGGAATCGCGGCCACCGGGAACTACGGCTTCTTCAACCTGCTGACGCTGGTGCTCTGCGTTCCGGTCCTGAGTGACGCCACGGTTCTATCGAACGACCAGGAGACCGCAGAGCCGCCGAGGCGGATCTCCCTGGTGCGGATCGCCACGCCGATCTTGCTCGGCCTCAGCATGCTGAGCCTGGTCCGCGAGATCGCCTTCACGGTGCCGGACGGCCGCGCCGTCGGGTGGTGGCCGGCATGGGGAGACCGGGTTATGGGATGGGTCGAGCCCTTCCGCTCGGTGAACGGCTACGGCCTGTTTCGGGTCATGACCACCGAGCGCCCGGAGCTGGTGCTGGAGGGAAGTCGCGACAGCACGCGCTGGGAGGCGTACGGGTTCCGCTACAAGCCCGGCGACGTGAACCGGCGCCCCGGGTTCGTGGCGCCCTTCCACCCTCGGCTCGACTGGCAGCTCTGGTTCGCGGCCCTGGGACCGGGCAGCAGCCTGGGCTGGCTCCAGCGATTGGCCGAGGGACTTCGTGCGGGTACGCCCGAGGTGGTCGGGCTGCTGGGAGCCAATCCGTTCCCCGGAACGCCCCCCAAGTACGTCCGTGCGGCCCTGTACCACTACCGGTTCAGCAGTCCGGAGGAGCGAAGCCGGACGGGGGCGTGGTGGGTCAGGTCGCTGGAGGGCACCTTCCCGCTCGCCCCCCCGACCCAGGACCCCTCGGTACCCTGACGCGCCGGTACGGGGTTGCACTCCCACCCAACGGCGCGCATTCTCTTGCGATCCCCCACAGTACCCGTGCGAACGAGGCGGCGACCAGCAATGGTTTCGTGGCTCGATCGTTTACGGTCTGCCCTGGCCCCCGGCATCGTCGTGGAGCGCGCGCTCGCGTCGGGGGGGATGGGGCATGTCGCGCTCGGCCGGGATGTGGTGCTGAACCGGCTGGTCGCGATCAAGGTGCTCAAGCCCGAGATGGTCACGGCGGTCCGGGCCGAGCGATTCCGACGCGAGGCCGAGAATGCCGCCGGCCTCCGCCACCCGAACGTCGTTCGGGTTCACCGGTCGGAGGAGGCGGACGGGCTACCCTACTACACCATGGACTACGTGTCGGGTGATACGCTGGCCACCCGGCTCGAGGGCGGTCATCTCGCCCCGCGCGAAGTCGTACGCCTCGGTCTCGACCTTCTCTCCGCCCTGGGCGCCGCCCACGCGCGCAAGCTGATCCATCGCGACGTGAAGCCCGGCAACATCTTCCTCGCCGGGAACCGCGCGCTGCTGGCCGACTTCGGCATCGCGTACACGCGCGACTCCATGATGACGTCGCTGACCGGCACGGGCGAGCTGCCGGCCACACTCGCCTACATCGCCCCCGAGCAGCTGCACAACGAGCCGGTCACCGAGGCCACCGACCTCTACGCCACCGGCCTGGTGCTGTACGAGGCGGCTGCCGGGTCTCGCTGGCAACCCCTCACCCCGCCGGCGGACGGGAAGTGGTCCCAGGTGCCCGGCTTCCTGCGCGACCCCCTGCGTCGAGCGCTGCAGCTCAAGCCGGACGCGCGGTGGCCGAGTGCCGCCGCCTTCGCCAGGGCGCTGGCGACAGCGGAGCGGCGCTACGTCCGGAACCGGCTGGTGGGCGCGACCGCCGGAGTAGCAGTGGCGCTGGGGTTGCTGGCCTGGTGGCGACCCTGGGATCGGTACCGCGAGCCCACCTCCGATCTCGTGGTGGCCCCCTTCGGGGTGGACGGCCTTCCGGACTCCGGCCTGGGGCCCCGGCTGGCCAATCTGACCGCCTGGTCGGTGGAGATGCTCACGGATCTGAGCGTGACTCCGCGGGACCGCGTTGCGGGTGTCTGGAAGGCAACCGGCTCGGCGCCGATCGCGAGATTGTCCGACCTCATGCGCTCGACCCGAAGCAACTACGGGGCCTATGCGCTGCTCCAGCCCCGGCTGCCGGGGCTCGAAGCTCGACTCCTGATCATCAGACGCGATGGGGCCAAGGTATTTCAGGGCAGCGTCGCGGTCGAGCAATCGGACCCGAGTGCGATGGCGGACTCCATCGCCCTGATCATGGCGAGCGCCGTGCTCTCCAGCATGCTCCCGCACGAGCCTCCGGCGGGCATTCCGCTGCCGGCGCGCACCGAATTCCAGCGCGGCGAGGAGGCGTTCGCACGGGAGGCGTGGCTCACCGCGGAGCGACACTACGTGCGAGCGCTGGAGCTGGACAGCAACTTCATTCTCGCCGGCTGGCGAGTGGGCAATGCGCGCCGTTGGATGCCGCTTCGCTCGGGGCCACCATACCCGCCCGGCCTGTACCAGAAGTTCCTGGCCGATCCAAAGGCGGTCGGGGGCATCGACGCCTATCTGATCGAGGCCCAGTTCCGCCCCTCCGGAGCGGCTCGGTTCGCGGAGTACGAGAAGGCCGTGCGCGTGGCGGATCGCGATCCGTACCCGGCGCTGCTCTACGGCGACGAGCTGTTCCATCGCGGGCCGCTTGCCGGCCGATCGCTCGGTGACGCGGTCCTGCTGCTGGAGCGCGCCGTCGCGATCGATTCCGCCCTGGCGCCGGCGTGGGAGCACCTCGCCTGGGCCCGAATCAGGCTGGGTGACAAGGCCGGTGCCGGCGAGGCACTCGGGAGGCTGGAACAGGTGGCGGGTAGGCCCGAGGAGTCGGAGATCTATCTGCCCATGTTCCTGCGGCTGGCCTACCAGCTTCGGTTCGGCGGGGCGACACCCGCCGCGATCGGCGCGAGTCTCGTCTCCACGCCGGGCGCGCTGCCACTGGCCGCCCGTGGGGCGATGTCGTTCGATCTGCCGCAGGCGCAGGTCGAGCTGGGCGAAGCGCTCGCGCAGATGGGTGAAGGCCCGGCTCAGCGTGCCTCGGGCCGAGTGGCACAAGGCCTCGCCCTGGTCGCGCTCGGGAAGCCGCGGCAGGCACTCGTCGCCCTCGACTCCGCCGCCGCGCTGTTCCCTCGAGGGCGCGAAGCGACGCTCCAGGCCGCGGAGTGGCGGGTCGTCCTCCCGGCGCTCGGCATACCCGGTATCGCACCGGGCGAGCGCCAGCACGGTCGTGCCGTCCTTCGCGGGCTGGCCCAGGACTCGGTCCTGGGTCCCCGTGCTGCCTGGGCGCTTGGGCTGGACGCCCTCCTTGGCGGCGATAGCCTGGCAGCCAATCCCTGGCGGGCCCGTGCCGCCTCCGACCCCAGGCTGATGCCGCTGCTCGATGCGGTCGCGGAGAAGCTGGCGGGCCGTCTGCCTGCCGCCCTCACACTGTCCGAGCCCGCGCTCGCCTTCGATTCGGCCGGCCGAGTTCCCGATCCGTTCCACCGGGCGGCACTCCACCTGCTTCGGGGCGAGTGGCTGGAGCGCCTCGGTCGGGTCGAGGAAGCGGATCGGTCGTGGCTCTGGTACGAGAACCTGGATGTGATCGGCTGGCCGAGTGCCGAGGCGCAGGCCGGCGAGGTGGATTGGGCGCTGGGCACCTGGGCCCGCGCTCGCCGCGCTCGCTTGGCCGGCCGTCCCGCGGCCGCCCCGGATCGCTGTGTCCTGGCCCGACGTGCCGCGGAGCTCTGGGACGGAGCTGAGCCGGCGTATGACGCCCTGGAAGGCGAGATGCGCCGGCTCGCGCTGGAGTGCCGAAGATGAGGGCGACGCCGGACTTCGAGCCACTCCGGAAGGCACTGGCGCGCGAGTATACCATCGAGCGCGTGATCGAAGAATCGCCGGACGGCAGCGCCGCCTACTACGCGGTCGATCGCACATTGAGTCGATCGGTGCTCATCCGGGCGGTCGACCCCGCTGTCGCCGGCGAGTCGCGCACCCGAAGCTTCCTGCGCGAGGCGCAGGTCCTCGCGTCGCTCAGCCACGTCGCCATCCCCGCCGTGCACCATGCGGGGCGGATCGACCGGTTTCAGCACCTCGTCCTGGAGCACACGCCCGGCGAGACGCTCGAAAGCCGGCTGCGTGCGGGCCCGCTCCAGCGTGACGCGGTGATCGATCTCGGCGACCAGCTTCTCGACGCGCTCTCGGCGATGCACGGCGCCGGCCTGGTCCACCACGAAGTCCAGCCGCGGCACGTCGTGATCGCTCAGGAGCGCTACCTGCTGGACGGGTTCGGCTCGACCAGTGGGGCGCAGACCAGCGATGCGGTCGCGGGGGATCTGAAAGCCGTCGGTTTGCTGCTCAACGAAGCGGCCGGTGCGCAGAAGGGGCCGCTCGGTCGCGTGCTGCGGCGGGCACTCAACTCCGATCCGTCCCGGCAATTCCGCACGGCGGCCGAGTTTCGCGCCGCGCTGCTGGCGGCCCGCCGGTGGCGGCTGCCCCGGCCGACGGCGCTCGGAGTGGTCAGCGCGGTAGGCTCATTGGTCGCCGCGTGGCTGTGGCTCGTGACCCCGCCCCCGGGGCCCTCTCCTCCGATCCCCCGCGAGCTGGCGCTGCTGCCGTTGGAGGTGGACGGCGCGCAGCCGCTCGAACCTCTGGGGAACAGCATCGCCTACCTGGTCCAGCTCGAGCTGGCCAATGTGCCGGGGCTCCGTGTCACGCCCAGACTCCAGGTCGATGAATGGTGGCGACGTGTGAAGGCGCGCGGCGCGGGCGCCGACGGCGTCACGGCGGCGCGTGCGCTGCACGTCCGCTGGGCCGCGCACGGCGTGGTCACGCGCGCCTCCGGCGGGATGCTGCGGATCCGCCTGGCCCTGTACGACACGGGCAGAAGACACCAGACGCTGGACGAGGTCCTCGGCCCCGAGCGCGACCTCGCCGGCCTCTGCGACTCACTGGCGCTGCGCATCGTGCGGGCCGCGGCCCCACGAACCGACAGCCTGTTCGAGCCGATGAAGGGCCTCGGTCGGGTGCCGCTCCCGGCGCTCAAGGAGTTTCTCCAGGGCGAGGTCGCGTTCGCGCAGGACGCCTGGACTTTGGCTCAGCACCACTACGAGCTCGCCTTCGCCCTGGACTCGACCTTCGCGCTCGCGGCCTGGCGGATCGCCAACGTCAAGCGCTGGCGCCGGCTGCCCTACGACGACGATCTGCGGACACTCTACCGGGACCACGCCGAGCAGCTGCGCCCCACCGACCGCGACCTGGTCGCGGCGCTGCTGGAGCCCGACCTCGACGTTCGATTCGCCCGCCTGGATTCGGTGATCGCCCGCGTGCCGACCGACGGCTATGCCCGGCTGCTCCAGGGCGAAGAGCTGTACCACCGCGGGGCGCTGGTGGGCCGGGATCTGCAGCAAGCCGTAGCGGTCATGCGGGCGGCCGCGGCACGCGATCCATTTCTCGCGATGACCCACGATCACCTGGTGCTGTCGGCGGTCCGAGCGGGTGACCGGAAGGAGGCGGCGAGGGCCCTGGCGACCCGGCTTCGAGTGGGCGACAGTCCGGGCCCGAACGACGTCAACATGGTTCCCTCGCTCAAACTGGTGTACGACGAGCGCTTCGTCCGCTGGAAGGCGTGGCTCCGGTGGCGCTACATCGGCTGGCAGCGGGACCAGCAAGTCCTCGCGGGCCTCGAGCACGTGGCGCGAATCGGCACGCCCTGGCTGGACATGCCGGAGACCCAGCTCCGCTACTCGCATCTGCTGCTCCGGGTGGGTCCCCGGGTGCTGCAGACTCATGTTACCGCGCACGAGGGCGTGGGTCTCGCCCTCTACGCCCTCGGCCGCCCGGGCGCGGCGCTGGCCGAGATCGACTCCGCGGCGGACCTGCTCGACACGCCCGAAGCACGCCTGCAGCAGGCTCAATGGCGAGTGGTGCCGGCCGCTCTCGGCTTGCCACCCGAAGCCGACTCCCGGTGGCGCGAGCGGGTCGAGCATCTGGCCGACGACGGCGTGGTCGGCGAACGGGCGGCATGGACCTTGGCCCTCGCGGCACGTGCCCGTGGCGACACGGCCGACGCCCGACGGTGGAGCGCTCGCGTTCCGGCCACCAGCCCGCTCGGCATCCTGCTGGACGCGCAGGCGCGCGCCTTGTCCGGCGATCTCCCCGGTGCCATCGGCCGAGCCGATGCCGCCCGGGTGGCCTTCGAGGCCGCCCGCCCCTCCGACCGGTTCGCCGGGGCGGTGTTCCACCTGCTTCGCGGCGACTGGTATGCCGGGCTCGGCGACAAGCCGCACGCCGATGCCGAGTGGCTGTGGTACGAGGCCACCGACGTCGAAGGGTGGCCCGAAGGGCTGGCCCAGGCCGGTGAGATCGATGCCGCGCTCGGCGTCTTTGCCCGGCTCAAGCGGGTTCGCCTCCTGCTCGAGGCCGGCGCGTCGCCGTCCGACTCCGCCCGCGGCTGCGCTCACCTGACCCGCGTGCTCGAGCTGTGGTCCCGGCCGGAGCCGGCCATCGCCCCCCTCGCCGATCAGGCCGGGAAGCTGGCCGAGGCCCGGTGCTCACGATGATCTCCTGCCGAACGCTGGGACCGGTCGAAGTCTCGCTCGACGGAGGCTTTCCCCCGGCCGAGCTGCTGTGGCGCAAGCACCTGGCCCTGCTGCTGTACCTGGCGCGGTCGCCGCGCGGTCGAAGCCGGGAGCACCTCCTGGGCCTGCTTTGGGCCGACAAGCCGGAGGCAGCTGCCCGCCACTCCCTGAATGAAGCCGTGCGTGTCATCCGGAAGACGATGGGTGATGAGGCGGTGGACACCTCGGGCGGCCGGGTTCGCCTGCTGCCGCAGGCGCTGCAGCTCGACCTGGAGCGGCTCGAGGCCCACGCCGGGCGGAGCGAGTGGCACGCCGCCGCGGAGCTGGTGGTGGGAGAGTTTCTCGAGGGATTCACCGTGGCGGGCGCCTCCGAGTTCGAGGAGTGGCTCGGTGCCGAGCGTGCGCTCTGGCGCCGGCGGGGCGTCGAGGTTCTCGTGCGTTCCGCCGAGCTGCTGCTGCGCGATGGCAAGGGGCCCGATGCTGCCCGTATGGCACGGCGCGCCGGCGCCCTCGATCCGCGCTCGGAGATCGCCATCCGGACCCTGATGCGCGCGCTGGCGCTATGCGGCGAGCGCACGGCCGCGCTGGAGTGCTACGACGAGTTCGTCCGGCGTCTGCGGAGCGAGCTGGACATCGCTCCGGAACCCGACACCGCGACGCTCGCCGAGCTGATCCGACGGGAGCGCGCGGCCCGGCCGACGCCGGCGGGTGAGCAAGCCACGCGCAGCGACGCTCGGCCGGCCCTGGCCGGCCGAGAGCGCGAGCTGGGCTCGCTGCTCGACGTCGCAGGCGCGTGCCGGTCCGGTCGCCGCGCCGCGGCTATCGTGCTCGAGGGCGATCCGGGCATGGGAAAGACTCGCCTGCTCGAGGAGCTCCTGGCCCGACTGCGGTTGGAGGGCTGGGCCGTCGCGGCGGTGCGCGCGGTCGAAGCCGACCGCACCCAAGCGTGGAGCGGCATCCGCACCATCGGCCGAGGCGGCCTGCTCGACGCCCGCGGGCTGGGGGGGGCACCTGCATCGGCCCTCGCCGCCTTCGTGTCGGAGCTGCCCGAGTGGCTCGAACGGTTCCCCGGGGCAGCGGGTCAGCCCCCCCTCCCGCCGGGCCGCGCGTTGGCCGAGCTGCTGAGGGCCGCGCTGGAGGAACAGCCCGTCGCCCTCGCGGTCGACGACGCCGACTGCCTGGACCGGGAATCGTTTCTGGCTCTGATCGCGGCACTCCGGGATCTGGCCCCCGCGCCGCTGCTGGTCGTGGTCGCCGTCGCGACGCGGGTCCAGCTCGAGATGCTGGACGAGCTGCGCGCCGGATTGGGGAGGGACCTGGACGGCGTGGCCGTCACGCTCGGGCCCCTCGATGTGGCCGCACTCCAGGCCCTGGCTCGGCGGACGCTGCCCAGCTTCACCGAAATCGAGATCGACCGCGTGGTGAGGCGAGTGGGCTCGGACTCGGCGGGCATTCCGCTGCTCGCGGTCGAGCTACTCCGCGCCGTGGCGCTGGGCATGGATCTCGGGGTGACCTCCGGTGCCTGGCCGCAGCCGTTTCAGACCCTGGATCAGACCCTGCCCGGCGACCTTCCGGACGCCGTGGTCGCCGCGATCCGGGTCGGGTTCCGGCGGCTGAGCCCCGGGGCACGCCAGGTTCTGGCGACGGCTTCCATCCTCGCTCCGCGGGTGACGCCCGAGCTGCTGGCCCAAGCCGCCGACCTGGCATTGCCGGAGGTCAGCGCCGCGCTGGACGAGCTGGAATGGCACCGCTGGATGGTCAGCGAGCCGCGCGGCTACGACTTCGTCGCTCGAGTGGTGCGCCAGATCATCGCCAGGGACATGCTCACTCCCGGGCAACGCCGACGCATCCTCGAGCGACTTGGCCGACCGGAGTAGCGCGCCTCAGTCACCTCCGCGCAGGTTGAGTTGGGCGACCAGGCCGGCGTGGTCGGATGCCCAGATGGAATGGGCCGGCCCCGCGACCCGGTCCGCCGGCAGCTCACCGGTGTGCCAGATCTGTCCCTGCGGGTTTTCCCGCGGGGTCACCCCCCTTACGAACACGTAGTCGATCCTCTGACTGAAGGGCGCGACCTGGTCGGAGAGGTCGGGCAGGTGACAGCAGGTGAAGCCCACTACTCCCGGCCGGAGGGCGGCCCAGAGGTCGGTGAATCCGCCGCTTTCGAAAGCCTGGTGCATCAGCGAGCCGGGCACGTCGTTGAGGTCTCCCATCACGATCGCGTCCGGAGCGGAACCGAGGGCCTGGGCCAGCTCGCCGGCCTGGAGGGCGCGAAGCTGATCGAGACCGGCCGCGCCGCCCGACTCCAGGTGCGTGCTGGCGATGACGTACGTCTCGCCCCCGATGAGGACGTCGGCCCGCACATACCCTCGCTGCAGGACCACTCCCGGCGCCACCTGCCCCAGGTTGGCGGTGAAATGGACTCCGGCCGCGCCCTGGACCGTGACCCTGTTCCGGTCGATCAGCAGGACGTCCTCATCCAGCAGGCTGACGCCCGGCAGCGGGGTCGCCTCGATGTTCCGCACCCGCGCCGCGATATCGTAGGCCAGCCCACGCTCGGCCAGCTCCTGCTGGAGCACCGGAAGGAAGTCCAGGTGCAGGTCGACGCCCAGGGGCGGAATGGTCAGGTCGACCGTGGACACCTCCTGCAGGCCCACGGCGTGGGGACGGAATCTGGCGATCTCGTCGGCGACGGCGGAGGCGCGGGCCGGAAAATCGGTCTGGCCCAGCGTCGCCACCGCGGCGAGGAGCGCCGGGACATCGTCCGCGGGATCAGGCGAGGCGAGCGCCGCGATGACCGCGTCCACGTCGGCGCCGACGTAGAGGTTCCGAGTCATGATCTCGAGATCGCCGGCCCCTTGCTGGACAGAAGTGGGATCCGCGGCGTCGGGGCTGAAGGGGGTGTCGGACTGGTCGCTGCAGGCGCCGGCCAGAACGATGGTGGCGCTGAGCAGGAGACGGCGGGCTCGCATCGGGCGCTCCGGGCTGAGGTGGTGTGCTGGTTGCCGGCGCACAGCCTCGGACCGCCCGGTCAAGCAGGGGTAAAGTCTCCTCCGTCGCTCAGTGACAGGCCACGAAGCGAAGCGCCCGCTTGCCCCGTTTGAAGACGCCCTCGAACGTGGGATCGGCCTTGGCCATGGCCTTCGACTCGAGATAGATGACCATCAGCTCCTGGCGCGCGCCGGGTTTGGCGGTGTACACCATTCGGAGCGGCCGCCCCATGGGGGGAAAGCTGAGACCCGCCGCCTGGACGAACTCCATCATCGCGGCCCCGTCCGTTCCCGCCGGGGGGTCCGCGTCGGCGCGGGCCTCGCGCAGGCTCACCGCCAGCGGAAGGTCGTTGACGGTGATGGAGCTGTCCCGGCTGTAGTTGTAGCCGGGGCCCGACAGCTTGCTCTCCACCTGGAACCAGTAGAGCTGCAGGATCTTTCCGCCGGAGTCGGCGCGGGCATAGAAGTGCTGCTCGGCGTCCGCGACCTCCTGGAGGGTGAATCGCTGGCCGCCCAGGTAGCGGTAGGCGGGTGCGATCTGCACCCGGCAGAGACTCCCGACTTTAGCGGCCAGATCACCGGGGCCGGCAGGCACCTGTTTGGGCAGGGTATCGGGAAGCTGGGCCTGGGCGCTCAGGGGTGCCAGCGTCAGTATCAGGAACAGGAGCGCGGTTCGTCCGATCATTTCGTTTCCCGATGTGTAAGGTGGCTGCTGAATCCAGGGTAGCAGCGCTCCCCGATGCAGCGCCAGTACACGACTTGACAGGTGACCAAATGGTCACATATTGTCAGCCATGGATGCGGACCTGGTCTTCAAGGCCCTCGCCGACCCCACCCGGCGGACGCTCCTGGACGCGCTTTTCCAGGATGACGGCCAGACCCTCGGGGCCCTCGTCCGCCGCCTTACCCTGACCCGGTTCGGCGTCATGAAACACCTGAAGGTGCTGGAAGAGGCCGGGCTCGTGATCACCCGCCGGCGGGGCCGGGAAAAGCTCCATTTCCTCAACCCGGTCCCGATCCGTCTCATCCACGACCGCTGGATCGACAAGTACACCGCACCCTGGGCCGCCATGCTGAGCGGCCTCAAACACAACCTGGAGGCACAGATGGAGAAGGTGTTCGAGATCTACATCAAGACCACGCCGGAACGGCTGTGGCAGGCGATCGTCGACCCCGAGATGCGGGCCAGGTATACCTTCGGGGTCGCCACATTTTCCGACTGGACTCGCGGCTCGACCTACTCCAGCCGGACCGGAAGCGACACCGTCGCCCCGGACATGCCGATCGCCGAAGGGGAGAACATCGAGGTGCAACCGCCGCGGCGGCTGGTGCAGAGCTTCCGGGCACTGTGGAGCGAGGACGTGAAGGCGGAAGGCACGTCGCGGGTTACCTGGGACATCGAGCCGGTGGGGGACTCCTGCCGCCTCACGGTCACCCACGACCAGCTCCGGGAGATGGCCAATGGCGAGCTCTACGGCGGCTGGCCGATGATCCTCTCGGGACTCAAGACGCTGCTGGAGACCGGCGAGCTGCTCACCACGCCCGCTTCGCTGATGTATCTCAGGCAGCCGGCTGGGAGCTGAGTCGCCGCGCGACCGACCCTGGCGGAGCCGCCCCATGACCGCGTCGGTCCGCCACCAGTCGTCGCACGATCTCGACCGCGGTACAGCACGAAAGCGGCCGATCCGGCTCATGGGAGACCGGATCGGCCGCGACGATCCCGCCGCCGCGCCGGCGGCGAGCGGGATCAGGCGGAAAATATCAGGCGGCTAGACCGTGCGCCGACCGCTGATGAAGTTCAGGAGGAAGACGACCACGGCGATGACCAGCAGGATGTGAATCAACCCACCGGCGACGTGGAACACGCCCCACCCCAGCAACCATGCAATCACCAGAATCACCGCGAGCCAGATCATAAACGCCTCGAGTTGAGGTAACGGTGCACTGCCGGCTCCAACCTGCCCTAACGGTAGGCCGGACGGGCTTCCTCGGTCCGTGATCTGACCCACCCGGCGGCAGGCATCCACGACACCGGCGGCCGTTCCCGGGGGCTAGGACGACTTCCGCCCGGAGGAGGACTTCTTTCGGGAGCTGGATTTCCTGCGCGAACCGGATTTCTTGCGCGGCACCTTGGCCCCCTTTTTCCGCGCCTCCGACAACCCGATGGCGATGGCCTGTTTGCGGCTCTTCACCTTGCCGCCGTGCCCCGACTTGCCCCGCTTCAGAGTGCCCTTCTTGCGCCGGTGCATCGCGCTTTTCACCGACTTGCTGGCGGCCTTCCCGTACCTGCGGCGTGACGAGCTCTTCTTGGTGGTGGCCATACGCCCTCCATCCCTGTGGCAGCACTGACGTTCGGACCTGGACGCGCTCCGTCACGATAGCACCTCTATTTCGGGCTACCGTGAGCGATGGCCCGAGACGCCGGCACCAGCCCGGCGAGCCCTGGCGCGCTGCTATTTTTCCAGCGTGCCCGACCTCCCGGATCTCCTGCATCCCACGCCCCTCACACTGGCCGAGCGGTATCGGCTGGAGGAGGAGATCGGGCGGGGTGCGGCTGCCTGCGTGTACCTGGCCGAGGATCTCAAGTACGGACGCAAGGTCGCGCTCAAGGTGCTTCGTCCCAAGCCGGGCGCCGGCTACGAGCCGGGCCGGTTCCTCCGGGAAATCCGGATCGCGGCTCGGCTGTCCCACCCGCAGATCCTTCCGCTTCATGATTCCGGGGAAAGCGACGGCCACCTCTTCTTCGTGATGCCGTACGCGGGGTGCCAGTCGCTGCGGGCCCGGCTCGGGGAAGGGCCGCTGCCAGTGGAGGAGGCGCTCCGGATCACTCGCGCGGTCGCCGGGGCACTGGCGTATGCCCATCGTCATGGGGTGATCCACCGCGACATCAAGCCGGAGAACATCCTGATGCAGGAGGGTGAGCCGGTCGTGGCGGATTTCGGGGTCGCCACGGCGCTCACCGCGGCCGGCGGCGACAACGTCTACGTCACCGACCACGGGTTCGCCGTCGGTACGCCCGTCTACATGAGTCCGGAGCAGGCGACCGCGGAGCCGGGCCTCGACGGGCGGAGCGACCAGTACTCGCTGGCCTGTGTGCTCTACGAGATGCTGGTCGGCGAGCCGCCGTTCGCCGGGAGCGGCGCCCGCGCCACCATGGCGCGACACGCGGTCGAGACGCCGGTGCCGGTCGGCACTCGGCGGCCGAACGTGCCCGGCGCGGTGGAGCGCGCGTTGATCCGGGCCCTGGCCAAGGAGCCCAGGGGCCGGTTCGCATCCATGAGCGACTTCGCCGAGGCCCTCAGCGCGCCGGTGCCCGACCCCTCGGCGCCGTCGGTGTCCGCGGCGCGGAGCCTCGCGGTGCTTCCCTTCGTCAACACCGCCGGCGATCCCGAGCTCGAGTACCTGAGCGACGGTCTCACCGAGGAGCTGATCCACGCCCTGGGCAAGGTCGAGGGACTCAATGTCGCGTCCCGCACGTCGGTGTTCGCGCTCAAGGGGGTGCGCGAAGACGTCCGCACGCTGGGCGGGCGGCTCAACGTGAGCGCGGTCCTCGAAGGAACGGTTCGGCGCAGCGGGACCCGACTGCGCGTGACCGTCCAGCTCACCGGCGTGGATGACGGGCGGACGCTCTGGTCCGAGCGCTACGACCGCGCGCTTGCGGATGCCTTCGAGATCCAGGACGACATCGCCCGCACGATCGTGAGCACGCTGCGCACTACGCTGCTGCGCGATCTGGGCGACGCGCCGCCGGCGCGATACACCTCGAACCCGGCGGCGTACCACCTGTACCTCAAGGGGCGCTTCTGGTGGAACCGGCGCACCCAGGCGGCCCTGTCCGAGGGGATCAAGTATTTCGAGCAGGCGATCGCGCAGGATCCGGGGCACGCTCTGGCCTACACCGGGCTGAGCGATTCCTACGCTCTGCACCTGGACTACCGAGGCGCCCCGGTCAAGGAAGGGATGGAGCGCGCCAAGGCGATGGCGCTCAAGGCGCTGGAGCTGGACGAAAGCCTCGCCGAGGCCCACACGTCGCTCGGGTGGGTGACGTTCGTCTACGACTGGGACTGGCCTGCCGCGGGGCGGCGATTCCGCCGCGCGATCGAGCTCAACCCGCGCTACAGCGTGGCGCGCCAGTGGTACTCCTGGTTCCTCCTGGCCATGGGTCGGACCGACGAAGCGATCGCGGAAGGACGCCTGGCGCTCGAGCTCGACCCCGCCTCGGTGTCGATCCGCCGGGGGATGGGCTGGCTGGAGTATTACGCCCGCAGGCCCGTGCTCGCGCTGGAACACCTGCGCCGCGCGGTGGAGATGAATCCGACCGCCGAAGAAAATCACCGGCTCCTGGGCCTGGCCTACCTCGCGATGGACCTGCTGGACCCGGCGGAGGCGGCCTTCCGCGAGGCGCTCGCCAATTCCGACAGCCCGGCCCTCCCGACCGCGGGACTCGGACGGGTGGCCGCCCGCCGAGGCGACGCGCGGGCGGCCCGAGCGGTACTGGACCAGCTGCACGGCTGGACCAGCGACCGGTACGTGAACCCGGCCGCCTTCGCCATGGTGCACCTCGAGCTCGGTGAGATCGACCCGGCCTTCGAATGGCTGGAGCGGGCGTATCAGGACCGCCGGGGCTGGCTGGCGTATCTCAAGGTCGAGCCGGACTTCGATCCGCTGCGGACCGACCCTCGCTTCCCCAGTCTGTTGCAGCGGATGCGCCTCGCCTAGCGCTCACCGCGTGCAAACCGCCTACACCGATCCAAGACCCTCCGTGGACCACCCCCTAAGATCCGGGTAGTCGCCCGGCAGCAGGCCGGGCTCCAACCGGAGGTGTGCATGCGAACCACTTGGCTGATGCCGGCGCTCTGCGCGGCATCGGTGCTGCTGGCGTCGGGGTGTGGGGGCGATAGCTCGGGCGATGGCGGCACGTCCAACAACCCCCCGCCGGACGGCGACGTCCTGGTACAGAACGATCTCTTCAATCCCGCCACCCTGTCGGTCACGGCCGGTACCACGGTGACCTGGGCCTGGGATTCCGATGGCCAGACCCATACGGTCACCTTCGATGACAACAGCGTCACCTCGGGCCAGAAGTCGTCGGGCACCTTTCAGCACACGTTCTCGACGGCGGGCAGCTTTCCCTACCACTGCCAGATTCACCCCACGATCATGAAGGGCACCATCACCGTCACCTCGGCGTCCGGTGACGCGGGTGGTGGCATGCCCACAGGGGGCGGCGGTGGTAGCGGTGGCGGCGGTGGCTCCTACATGTCCGGCAGCAAACCCTAGTCGACCGATTCCGCTCCCGCCGCC
The DNA here is from genome assembly GCA_035278885.1 of Gemmatimonadales bacterium. Classification (GTDB taxonomy): domain Bacteria; phylum Gemmatimonadota; class Gemmatimonadetes; order Gemmatimonadales; family GWC2-71-9; genus CAVVWJ01. Next base: position 41,722 of record DATEIR010000104.1, read on the forward strand.
GTGCCTGGACGCACGGCGGCGGGAGCGTTTCCGGGCCATCATTCACGCATGGCCCTGCCTCCCCGGAGTCTGGAGCACATCGCCCGTGTGGGGATCGTCGCCCGGGCAGTGGTCTACGTCGCGATCGGCCTCCTCGCCACTGCCGCGGCCTTGCGTCTGGGCGGTGCGATCACCGACACCAGCGGCGTCTTCCACTTCGTGCTGCATCAGCCGCTCGGCCGGATCCTGCTCGCCGCCCTGGCGCTCGGCCTCGGGGCCTACACCATCTGGCTGCTCGCTCAGGTGTTCTTCGACCCCTACGGCAACGGGACCTCCCTTCTGGGGCTGCTGAACCGCTTCGGCCAGCTCGTCAGCGCGCTGGCCCAGCTTGCGGTGGCGGTCGAAGGCGGGCGGCTGGCGCTGGGGCTACCCAGCGTGCTGGGGGGCGGCGTGACGAGCAGCGACGCCGACGAGCGACTGGTGGCGGAGGGTCTCCATGTGCCCTTCGGGGTGCAGCTGGTGGGTCTGGTCGGCCTCATCCTGATGGTGGTCGCCGTGATTCAGATGTACCGCGGCGTGGTCGGCAACGTCCAACGCGACTGGCGGCTCGATACCCTGGGCGAGAAGGGTCTCTGGGCGATACGGATCGGCCGTTTCGGCCTTGCCGCGCGCGCCGTGGTGCTGGGCGTGAGCGGCGTGCTCGTGTTCGACGCGGCCCGGTCCTACGACCCCTCCCGCGCCGGCGGCATTCAGGAGGTCCTGCGGATCCTGGGCCGGCAGTACGCCTCGGGTTGGCTCCTCGGCCTGGTGGCCCTCGGGCTGGTCGCGTTCGGCATCTTCGGCCTGGTGGAGGCGCGCTACCGCACGATCCCGACGAGCTGAGGTGTCGGCGCCGCCGCTAGTGCTTGCGGGTGAGCAGGCGGACCAGCGCCGCTTCTTCGTCGGTGAGCACCGAGCCCGATACGACGCCCGCTGCGCCCCTGCGTGCTCCCTTGCGGAGGCCACTCAGCAGGGTGCCGGCGAGGTAGGTCTCCAGCACGGTGGGGTGGATGTAGTACTTCCGGCACACCGCGCGGGTGTTGTTGAGCTGTCCGGCCACCCGGTCCACCGCCCTGACGATCGCGGCCTTGGCTTCGCGATCGCTGTCCATCGGCCCCAGCTCCCGAAGCGCCGTCACGGCCAGGAGTGTGCCCGCCCAGGTGCGGAAGTCCTTGGCGGTGAACTCCTCGCCGCTGATCTCCCGGAGATAGTCGTTGACGTCGCCCGAGCCGATGGTCTGGCGGGCGCCATGGTCGTCCAGGTACTGGAACAGCTCCTCGCCCGGCACGTCGCGGCAGCGCTGAACGATTCGCGCCAGCCGGCGATCCGAGAGCTCGACCTCGTGGGTCTTCCCGCTCTTGCCCTTGAAGCTGAAACGCAGATTCCCGCCCGACACCTCGACGTGCTTGTCTCGCAGCGTGGTGAGGCCGTAGGAGCCGTTGGCCCGGGCGTATTCGTCGTTGCCCACCCTGATGTTGGTGCACTCGAGCAGGCGGACGACCGTGGCCAGCACCTTTTCGCGCGGGAGTCCGGGGCGGGCCAGATCGGCCTCGACCCGGTCGCGGATCCTGGGCAGCACCGCGCTGAAGGCCACCATGCGGCCGAACTTGGTCTCGTCCCTCACCTCCCGCCAGCGGGGGTGGTATCGGTACTGCTTCCGGTTCCTCGCGTCCCGCCCGGTGGCCTGGATGTGTCCGTTCGGTGACGGGCAGATCCACACGTCGGTATACGCCGGCGGAATGGCCAGCTTCCGGATCCGCTCCAGCGTCTTCGCGTCGGTGACCCGCTTTCCATCCGGCCCGATGTAGGTGAACCCGGTGCCCGAGCGCCGGCGACGGATGCCGGGGCCGCCGTCGCCGACGTAGCGCAACCCGGCCTCGGCGGCGGACTCCTCCGGTGGAGGCGGCGCCGTGGGGAGCTTGCGGCGGCTGGGACGGCTTCGGGCCCGGGCCGGCTGCGCCTTGCGACGAAGAGCGGAATGACTGACAGGCATCGGCCGACTACCCCAGTTCAGGTCCGAGGGTGCAACCACTGCGCGCGACCCCGACTGCGGGATCATCATACCCGTCTTCCGGTTCCGGCCCCCGTGTTCCCAATCACACCCGCGCAGAGATCCTTACTCGTTGCCGTGAATAAACTTTCACGCCCGCGGCACGCCCTCCCCGGCGGGCCGCCCATCGGCTACTTTCCCGGCGGTTTCGTCACCCAACGAGGTCGATCGTGATCGTGCGTCAGGGACTCCTGTGGCTCTCCGAGCGCCGGGGGGTCTTCAACTTCGTCCGCCGCAACGGCGTCGCGCGCAAGTTCGCCAGCCGGTTCGTGGCCGGCGAGACGATCGAGGAGGGCGTGGAGGCCGCCCGTGAGCTGGCCCGCCGGGGGATCACCAGCTCGCTGGACCTGCTGGGTGAGAGCGTAACGGCGGAGGCGGAGGCGGTGGCGGCCCGGGATCAGTACCTGGCCATGCTCGATCGGATGGCCTCGGCTGGGGTGGAGGTCAACGTCTCGGTCAAGCTCACCCAGATGGGCCTCGACATCGCCGAGGACCTGTGCCAGAGCAACATGGCACGCATCCTGGAAAAGGCCCGGACGATCGGTGGGTTCGTGCGCTTGGACATGGAGGGCTCTGACTACACCCAGCGCACCCTCGACTTCTTCACCCGCCGGCTCTTCCCGGAGTATGGGAAGCACTGCGGCGTGGTGATCCAGAGCATGCTGCGCCGGAGTGCCGGCGACATCGAGGCCCTCATCGCGCTCGGCGCGCGGGTCCGGCTCTGCAAGGGCGCCTACCTCGAAGGCGAGGACGTCGCGTTTCCCGACAAGGCCGACGTGGACCGGAACTACGTCGCGCTCATGGAGCGGCTCCTGAGCGCGGGGAATTATCCGGGGCTGGCCACGCACGACGAGGCGATCATCGGGCACGCCCGGCGGTTCGTCGAAGCGCAGAAGATCCCCGCCGAGCGCTTCGAGTTCCAGATGCTGTACGGGGTCCGGCGTGATCTGCAGGAGCGGCTCCGCGCCGCGGGCCACGGCATGCGGGTCTACATCCCGTTCGGCACCCAGTGGTATCCTTACCTCATGCGTCGGCTGGCCGAGCGGCCGGCGAACATCGCCTTCATCCTGGGGAACGTCGTACGCGAATCGGTGCCGGGACGCCGAGCGAGCTGACGCTCGGCGGCTACATGGCCAAGCACGAGCGCGCCGCCGCCTTCGGCGGCAGCGACGGCCGGGCCTACTCGGTGGCGATCTACGTGGAGGACGAGGCCGACGTGCGGGGGCTGTTCGGAGCCTCGCTCCTGTTCGTCCGCTGGGCGCCGGCGGGCGACCGTCCGATCGGGCACGTCGAGACCGACGTTCTCGCCTGGGGCCGGACGCCGGCGGAGGCCAGCGAGCGCCTGGGTGCGCTCTCGCTCTATGACGTGAAGGCGGCGCTCGACGAGGCGATCGCCCGGGCGCCCGGGGAGTGGTGACGGCGCCACTCGGCACCGTGCTGGAACGGGACGGCTCGGTGTATCGGGTGGCCACCGCCGCCGGCGAGATCCGCGCGGTCCTGAGCGGCAAGGCCAAGCGTGAGACGCCCAAGGTCGTCGTAGGCGACGTGGTCCGGCTGGAGCCGGAGCCGGGTGGGGCACTGCACGCCATCGTCGGCATCGAGCCCCGGAGCACCGTGCTGGAGCGACGGGTGCCCGAGGGACGCGGCACCCGGCCGATCGCCGCCAACGTCGATCAGGTCTTCGTCGTCACCGCCGCTACCCATCCCGATCCCATTCCCCAGCTCATCGACCGGCTGCTCGTCGTGGCCGAGGCGAACGACATCGCCGCGGCCGTGGTGGTGAACAAGGTGGATCTCGCGCCGGGCACCGACGTCATTCAACGCTGTCGCCGCGCCGGCTATCCGGTCTTTCCCACCAGCGTGGTGAACGGCGATGGCCTCGCCGAGCTCGAGGCCGCGCTCACCGCGCGGACGTCGATCGTGACCGGGCCCTCGGGGGTGGGAAAGTCCAGTCTTCTCAATGCGGTGCAGCCCGGCCTCCAGCTCCGGACCGGCGCGGTGAGCGCGCGGGTCCGCCGCGGCCGGCACACCACGGTGACCGCGGTCATGCTGCCGCTGGAGCGCGGCGGCTACCTGGTGGACACGCCGGGATTCAGCGAGGTCGGGGTGTGGGACATCGACCCGGCGTCGCTGGACCAGTGCTTCGCCGACTTCAGGCCCTTCCTGGGTGAGTGCCGCTACGGCGACTGCCGCCACCGGTCGGAGCCGGGGTGCCGGATCCGGGAGGCCGTGGCCCAGGGTGCGATCGCGCAGGATCGGTGGGAGAGCTATCGCGCGCTGCTGGAGGAGCTGGAGAGCGCGCCTAGGGAGTGGGAGTAGCCTTTCCGCCTTCGCCTTGCCCCTGCTTCCTTGTCCACCGATCCCGATCCCGACCCTCCACCTTCGCCATCATCCGCTCGAACGCGTCGTCGAGATCGATCCCTTCCCGGTTGGCCATGCAGATCAGCACGAACAGGATGTCGGCCATCTCCATGCCGAGGTCTCCCTCGGGCTCGTCCTTCTTCTTGGTCTTCTGGCCGAAGCGGTGGTTGACTTCGCGGGCGAGCTCGCCGACCTCCTCGCTCAGCCGGGCGAGATTGGTGAGAGGGTGGAAGTAGCCTTCCTCGAACTGGCTGATCCAGGCGCCGACGCGGCGCTGATGCTCGGCGAGTGGCATGGGAGACAGGTGGTCTCACTCTCCAGGTGGCTGTTTCGCGAGCGCCGTGATCAGCGCCCGCATGAACTGCGGCAGGTCCGCCGGGGTCCGTGACGAGATCAGGTTCCCGTCTACCACGACCGGACTGTCCTCCCACAGCATGCCGGCGTTCACCAGGTCGTCCTTGATGGCGCCGACGCTGGTGCCGCGCTTGCCCCGCACGATGCCGGCCGATATCGGAACCCAGCCCGCGTGGCAGATGAAGGCGACCGGCTTGCCGGCCTCGAAGATCTCGCGGGTGAGCTGCAGCAGCTTGGGCGAGCGGCGCATGATATCGGGCGCGTAGCCGCCGGGGATGACCAGGCCGTCGAACCGATCGGCGGTGATCTGATCGACGCTGGTATCGACGGTAAGCGGGTAGCCGCGCTTTCCCTGATAGGTCTTCTCGCCGGTGCCGGCGACCACGGTCCGGGCACCCTCCTCCTCCAGCCGGATTTTGGGGTACCAGAGCTCGAGGTCCTCGTACAGAGGGCCGGCGAAGAAGAGGATGGTGCGTCCGGTGAGGGCCATGATCGGAAGATGGAGCGGTAGGGGGAAAGGGGAAGGGGGAAAATGCGGAAGGCCTTCGTTACCTTTGTCTCTTCTCCAGCCATCCAGACCATGCGCCCCCGCGACCGCATCCTCGCCAACCTCGAGTCGATTTACCGCGAATCCTACGATCGCGCCCGCACGTCCGGGGACGAAGGTCGGATGATCGATCTCGAGAGCTCCTACATGCGCGATCAGCTCATGCTGGAGATCCTGCTCGATATCCGCGACCTCTTTTCGGTCGCCCCGGCCGCCTCGGGAGGCAGCGCCCTCGAGCAGCTCGAGGCCATCCGCAGGCTCACCAGGCTCCGCTGAGATCTCCCCGCATGCAGCTTTCCGTCCGCGCCCGGCTTCCTCTGGTCGTCTCCTTCGTCCTCTGCGCCGGCTGTGGATCGGGGGGGAGTGCGACCTCCCGCCCCAACGACCGCGCGGACCTCGTGGTCTACGGCCGGGTCTGGACCGGTGACAGCGCCCGCCCCTGGGCCTCGGCGGTGGCCGTGCGCGGCGACCGCATCGCCGCGGTCGGAGACAGCGCGGATGTGACCCGGCTGGTGGGCCCCGCGACCAGGACGCTGCGCGGCGGCACGGGGTTGGTGACGCCGGGGTTCATGGATTCGCACACCCACTTCATCGACGGCGGCATCCAGCTCGCCAGCATCGATCTCCGGCCGGCGACGTCTCCGGAGGACTTCATCCGCCGGGTGAAGGCCTTCGCCTCGGAGCGCAAGCCGGGCGAGTGGATCCTGGGCGGCGAGTGGGACCACGAGCGCTGGCCGGGCGCCCCGCTTCCCACCCGGCAGTGGATCGACTCGGTGACGCCGGACAACCCGGTGTTCGTGTTTCGGCTGGACGGGCACATGGCGCTGGCGAACACCGCCGCGCTCCGGAAAGCCGGGATCGGGCCCACCATGCGGGACATTCCGGGAGGCGTGGTCGTCCGGGACGAGTCCGGCGCGCCGACCGGCGTCCTCAAGGATGGCGCGATGACCCCGGTCGAGGACGTGGTGCCCGACCCGACCCCGGCCCAGCGCGATGCCGCGCTCGGTCGCGCGATGCGCTACGCGGCCGAGCGCGGAGTGACCGCCGTCTGCCACGTGAGCGTGCCCTGGCTCGACCTGGGCACCTATCGCCGCGCTCACGATGAGGGCCGGCTCACCACCCGCATGGCGCTCTACTTCCCGCTCGCGACCTGGCACGCGGTCGCGGATACCATCGCCCGGGGCGGACGAGGCGACGACCTCCTGTGGATCGGCGGCGTCAAAGGCTACATGGACGGGTCGCTCGGGTCCGGCACGGCGCTCTTCTACCAGCCGTACACCGATGACCCCAAGACGTTCGGTGTGTTGCGCACGCCCGAGGATTCCCTGCGGGCCTGGATCGGAGCCGCCGATTCCGCGGGCCTGCAGGTGGCGGTGCACGCCATCGGCGAGCGGGCGAACGGCCTCCTGCTGGATATTTACGACAGCCTGGCTCGGGCGCACGGCCCGCGCGATCGACGGTTCCGGGTGGAGCACGCCCAGCACCTGCGGCCGTCCGACGTCCCGCGCTTCGGCCGGGGCGGAATCCTCGCGTCGATGCAGCCGGCGCATCTGATCGATGACGCGAACTGGGCCGGCAAGCGGCTCGGTCCCGAGCGGATCAAGCACAGCTACGTCTTCCGCAGCCTGCTCGACCAGGGTGCCACGCTCGCCTTCGGCTCCGACTGGAGTGTCGCGCCGATGGACCCGATCCTCGGCATCTACGCCGCCGTGACCCGGCGCTCCGCCGACGGCAAGCACCCCGGCGGATGGGTGCCGGAGCAGAAGATCTCCGTCGACGAGGCGCTCCGGGCCTACACGGCCGGCGGCGCCTTTGGGGTATTTGCCGAGGGACGTCGGGGTCAGCTCAAGCCCGGCTACCTGGCCGACCTGGTGCTCCTGGATCGCGACCTCACCCGGATCCCGCCGGAGGAGATCGCCCAGGCGAAGGTGGTCACGACGGTCATGGGCGGAAAGGTCGTGTTCTCCGCACACTGAACGAAAGTTGCGACGCTGACTGTCGCGCAGGCCGGCGTCGCTGTCGCATTTTCGAATCGTGCTGCACGCTGGTGCGTCATGCTCGTATGCCGATGCACGTCGCCGCACGCTTGACCCCGCCCGGCCCGCCACGCAGACTACGGCCGTCCCCTGCTCACAGCCTGCGCTCGACCCGCGCAGATCTCGTCTCCGGAGGCTCCGTGTCCCGTCACGGTCGGGGAGTGGTGCGTGCCTGTCTGCTGGCCGGCCTGGCTGCCCTCAGCGCGGCTCGGCCGTCGTCCGCCCAGCTCGCCGCCGTCGCGAGCACCGGCGCGCCCGCTCCGCCGGTTCGAGCGGGGGCGACAGCCGCGGAGTCGTTCGACCAGACCTATGGTGAGCTGCTCGGCCTCGCGCCGGTGACGTCCCGCGTGGCCGACGTCGAGAACGTGGTCCTCCAGCGAGACATCGCACGGTTCACCCTCCTGCAGGGCCGCCTCTACCAGCTGAGCCCGATCGGCGGCCGCACGGTCGGGCTCGTCTTCGTGGGACAGGGCCGCTTCGCCTTCGCGCCCGACTCACCCATCGAGCAGGGTCGGATGGAGCGCATCGAAAGGGTTCGCGCGATCGACACACCGATCAGCGCCGCCCTCTTTCTGTTCGCCGACAGCACCATGGCGGAGCTGGAGGGCCGCGTGGCCTTCGCCCCGGGCGAGGTGCCGGGGGACGTCCGGGGCAACGTCAAGGACGCTCTCAAGTACCTGGTGGATGAGCCCAGCCACACACCCGATCCCGACCTCATGGCCGCCCTGCTCAATCGTCGCGAGAGCGATCTCTTCTACGCCCACATCGTGCGCCCGTCGGGCGGACCGCTGATGTACCGGCTCGATCCGGAGGAGTTCGAGGCGGTGCAGCTCGAGAGCAAGGTGTCGAGCCGCCGGTGGGGACGACAGCGGGAGGTGATCACCCAGTTTCCCCGTCGGGGTGCGACGCGGCCCCCCGGCTTCACCGCCGAGCGGGTGAATCAGGCCGAGGTGGACAAGTACACCATCGAGACTACGCTCAATCCGACCGGTATGGGGGAGATCGGCTTCAGCGCCGCGGCGACGATGGACATCGTCGGCAGCGCGCCGGTCGGGCCCTGGATCGCCTTCGAGCTCTTCGAGAAGCTCAAGGTCGATTCGGCCCGTTGGTCCAACGGCACCCCGGCCCTCACCTTCCGTGGCAAGGAGAGCGGCCTGGTCTGGCTCCGGCTGGACGGCACCCTGCCGCCGGGCGAGAGCCGCACGGTCACCCTCTACTATCACGGCGACCTGATCGACCGGGTGGTGGACTTCTTCTTCATCAAGTCCTCCGCGGCCTGGTATCCCCGCTCGCTGGAGGGCCGGAGCCTCGCGCGGTTCGACCTGACGTATCACACCACCGATGCCTACCTCCTCGCCAGCGTGGGCGACCGGGTCGACTCGAGCGCCAGTGGGCATCGGGTCCAGACCCGCTGGGTCACCCCGGGACGGATCCGGAACGCGTCGTTCAACCTGGGTCTCTTCAAGGACTACAGCGTCCGGGAGGAGGGTATCCCGCCGGTGACCGTCATGATGTCCGACGAGTCACATCGCAAGCTGGGCGGCGGCGGGAGCGGAATGCAGAAGCGGGTCGGCGAGGACATGACCAAGAGCCTGCGCTTCTTCCAGCGGGTCTACGGGCCGACCTCCGGGATCAAGCACTTCTTCGCGACCGAGACTCCGGGCTTCGATGGGGAGGCCTTTCCCGGGATGATCGACCTCTCCTTCGCCACCTTCATCAGCACCGTGCCCCAGGGTGACGACGAAGTGTTCCGGGCCCACGAGGTCGCGCATCAGTGGTGGGGTATCGGCGTGGACTTCGCCAGCTACCACGATCAGTGGCTGAGCGAAGGCTTCGCCAACTTCTCGGGGCTGTGGTACCTGCAGACGGTGACCGGCAAGAACGAGAAGTACTTCGACATGCTGCGCCAGTGGCGGCAGCCGATTCTGATGCGGCGCGAGGAGCCGGGGCCGATCTCCCTGGGTTACCGGGTGCTGGCGGCCAAGGACGACGACCGCGACGACTACCAGACCGTGGTGTACAAGAAGGGCGCCTGGGTGGTGCACATGCTCCGGGTCATGACCCTCGACCTCCGGAACATGAACGAGGCAAAGTTCACCGGGATGATGACGGACTTCTATCGGAGCTACGAGGGACAACGGGCCTCGACCGACGACTTCCGGCGGGTGGTCGAGCGCCACGTCGGCGCGGACATGCGCTGGTTCTTCGACCAGTGGGTCCACGGAACCGCCATTCCCACCTATCGGGTCGCCTCCAGGACCCAGGCCGGCAACGACGGTCAGTTCCAGGTGATGCTGCGGGTGAAGCAGGAAGACGTCCCGGACGACTTCATGATGTACGTGCCGGTCACCGTGGTGCTCGGCAAGGACCAGGTGGCCCGGTTCCGGGTGAAGGTGAAGGGACCGCTCACCGAGGTCACCCTGCCGGTCCCCGCCAAGCCCAAGGACGTCAAGTTCAACGACTTCGAGGGGGTGCTGGCGGAGGTCAAGAACGAGGGTTGGGGGTCGTGATGCGAGTGCAGTGCTTTGCGCCGGCGCACCCCCGGCGCCCGGCTGCTATCTTACCTTGCATCGCCGGACCGTGACCACGACCATCGACCCCCGAGTGCCATGGCCACACGCACCACCAGCCGCCCCAAAGCCTCGACCCGGCTCGACAAGGCCGAGCTGCTCGACATCTACCGCATCATGCTGCTGGCCCGCCGGATCGACGACAAGGAGATCCAGCTCAAGCGGCAGAACCGCATCTTCTTCCAGATCTCCGGCGCGGGTCACGAGGGCGTGCTCGCCGCGGCCTCCAAGGTGTTCCGGCCCGCCTACGACTGGTTCTACACCTACTACCGCGATCGGGCCCTCTGCCTCGGCCTGGGCATGACCGCCACCGAGCAGTTCCTGAGCGCGGTCGGCGCGGCGGACGACCCCAATTCCGGCGGGCGGCAGATGCCGTCCCACTGGGGCCACAAGGCGCTCAACATCGTGAGTGCCTCGAGTCCGACCGGGACCCAGTTCCTCCAGGCGGCGGGCTGCGCCGAGGCCTGGCTGCGCTACTCCCGCAACGAGGCGATCCCCGACCGGGACCAGGTGATGCACGGCGACGAGGTCGTCCTCTGCACCACCGGAGAGGGGACCACCAGCGAGGGCGAGTTCTGGGAGTCTCTCAGCACCGCCTGCAACCTGCGGCTGCCCATCGTCTACCTGGTGGAGGACAACGGCTACGCCATCTCGGTGCCGGTGGAGGTCAACACGCCGGGCGGATCGATCTCCAAGCTTCTCACCGGTCTCCCGGGACTGTTCATCCAGGAAGTGGACGGGTGTGACGTACTGGCTTCCTATGACGTGCTGGTCAAGGCGGTCGAGTACGCCCGGGCCCGGAAAGGCCCCGCCCTGGTGCACGCTCACGTGATCAGGCCCTATAGCCACTCGCTCTCCGACGACGAGGTACACTACCGGCCTCCGGTCGAGCGCCAGGCGGATGCGGAGCGGGATCCCATCCTCAGCTTCCCGGCCATGCTGCTGGAGCAGGGGATCGCCACCCAGGCCGAGCTGGACCAGGTCGTGAGCCAGGTGGAGGAGGAGGTGCAGGTCGCGGCCGAGTCGGCACTCGCGTCACCCCAGCCGGGCACCGATACCGTCTACCGCTACGTCTACTCGCCCGACGTCGATCCCACCGGCGAGCAGTTCGACACCGAGGATGACCCCCGCTTCACCGGCGATCCCACCACGATGGTGGACCTGCTCAACGTCTGCCTCAGGGACGAGATGGCGCGGGATCCGCGGATCGTGGTCTTCGGGGAGGATGTGGCCGACTGCAGTCGGGAGGACCACCTGCCCGATGTGAAGGGCAAGGGCGGGGTCTTCAAGGTCACCTGGGGACTGCAGCGGACCTATGGCAGCGATCGGGTCTACAACTCACCGCTCGCCGAGGCCAACATCATCGGGCGGGCCATCGGTCTCGCGACCCGCGGGCTCAAGCCGGTGGTGGAGATCCAGTTCTTCGACTACATCTGGCCGGCCTACATGCAGCTCCGGAACGAGCTGGCCCTGATGCGCTGGCGGTCGAACAATGCGTTCAGCTCGCCGGTGGTGGTGCGGGTTACCTACGGTGGGTACCTCAAGGGCGGCTCGGTATATCACTCCCAGACCGGCGCCGCGGTGTTCACCGGAGTCCCCGGGCTGCGGGTCGTCTGCCCCTCGACCGCCCTCGATGCCAACGGCCTGCTCCGCACCGCGATCCGCTGCGACGATCCGGTGCTGTTTCTGGAGCACAAGCATCTCTACCGGCAGACCTACAACAAGGCGCCCAATCCGGGTCCCAACTTCATGATCCCGCTGGGCAAGGCGAAGGTCGTTCGTCCCGGGACCGATCTCACCGTCATCACCTACGGCGCGCTGGTGCAGCGGGCGCTGTGGGCCGCTCGGGAGGCGGAGGAGCACCATGGAATCAGCGCGGAGGTCGTGGATCTGCGCTCCCTGTCGCCGGTGGACTGGGAAACGATCGGCGAGTCGGTCAGGAAGACCAACCGCGTCATCGTGGCGTACGAGGATTCGATGAGCTGGGGCTACGGTGCCGAGATCGCCGCGCGGATCGGCCAGGACCTGTTCAGCTACCTCGATGCCCCGGTGAGCCGGGTCGCCTCCACCGACACGTTCGTCGCCTACGCGCCCGAGCTGGAGGACGTCATTCTGCCGCAGACCGCCGACCTGCGCGCGGCCATGGAGCAGATCGTCCGGTTCTGATCATTCTTTTCACCGCAATGAATACGGGGCCCTCTGATCAGGGGGCCCCGTTGCCGTGATCGGCTTGCGGCGGTCGTGCCGCTCCGTCCTCGAAAGCGCTCACCAGCGTTCGCTTCCGATGCTGTGGGTCTTCTAGATTCTGCGCTCGCTTGAGGCCGGGTGAGTGGTCTGGTCCATACGCCGGCGCTCGCTTCGCTGGGTACCCTGAACTCGGCGAATGCCGTAGCCCCTCCTCTCCGTCACGGTGCACCACATCAGTACGATGCGGTACCGCGGCTGTCAACCCGAAAATGTTGCCCGGCGCTCAGCGTGAGAATGCCGCTCTCCCCGTCGCGTCTTACCGACGACCCGATACGACAGGGGAGAGCCGATGCAGTCTCGAGAGTTACCCTGCGACCGCGTGCTCCTCGCGGCCGCCACCCTGCTGAGCCTGGCCGCGCCGAGTGCGCGGGCGCAGGTGCGTGAGGGGGTTCCCACCTCGATCACGATGGCGCTCGCCGGCGGTCTGGCTGCCTTGAACGCGATAGCTCACCCGCCCATGACCTACGCCGGGCGCGACGCAGACGGGGTTCCGCATTACGTGCGTCGGCCCTTCTCCCCTGAGGAACGGGAGCTGCTCCGCCGCCGCTTCGGAATCGAGGACCCCAGCCGGCTCTACCTGTCCGATTCCACGGTGACCGGTCACCTCAACTACGACACCGAGCGCGATCCCGGCGCGCGCCGGCTGGTCCGCTCCTACCGGGTCGGCGCAGCCTCCCTGCGCCGGGATGGCGAGAGCTGGGAAGAGCTGGAGCGCCGGCTCGGCACCCTGCGGCCGGCCGACTTCGCTCCCGAGGCTCGGCTGGTCGATACCACCCTGGCCTCGCTCGATTCCCTGGCTCGGCCCCGGTTCGAGCGGCTCATCGCCGCGGCGCGTGCCGCCGGCTATCGGGTGCGGGTGAGGGAGACGTACCGGTCCTCCGAGCGCCAGGCGTACCTGATGGTGAAGGGCGGCGGGCTCACCTTCACGGCCACCTCGATGCACTCGGCCGGGCATGCCGTGGACCTGGTGATCGGCGACGGCGACCTTCGCAACCCCAGGACACGGGCCAGCTGGATCGGGTTCCGACGGTGGGTGGCCGGGTTCGAAGGGGGGCGCTTCCGCCTGCTGGGCACGCCGGAGCGCTCCTGGGACTGGCCCCACGTCGAGCTGGCGGACGCGCCCCTCGGCTTCCGGTCGGTGGAGGAGCTGCTGGAGGCGGCCCGGAGATAAGTCCTGCAATTACATTGGTCGCATGACTTTCGAAGAAGCGGGGCAGCACCTGTCCCTGGCCCTGGAGACGGCGGTGAGCCGTTACGGAGCCATGGTGCGACAGGTGGGACGGAAATACCGGCTGGACGAATCGGACCTGGACGAAGTCATGCAGGAGGTCCGGATCCGGCTCTGGCGGGCCCGGGGGACGAGTGAGCAGGTTGGCGAGGCCAACACGTCATACATATACCGGACGGCGTCTACCGCAGCACTCGACGTCCTCCGCCGCCGGCGGGCCCGACAGGCCGACCGGCACGATCCGATCGATGAGGGGCCCGTGGCAGTCCTCTCGGCGCCCACACCCGACCCCCATGGGGTCCTGGAAGGTTCCGAGCTCGCCACCAAGGTTGCCCAGGCAATCGACACCATCGCCGAGTCGCGTCGCCCGGCGGTCCGGATGCACCTGGCCGGCTATCCCCGCGAGGAAATCGCCTCTCTGATGGGCTGGACCGAAGCCAAGACTCGCAATCTGCTGTACCGTGGCCTCGCCGATCTCCGAGAGCGGCTGGCCCAGGAGGGAATCGGATGGGACACGACGGAGGCGTAAAGGTGACCGAGGCCCAGCTCAAGGAGGCCTACCAGGCTCATCTGGCCCGGAGCCGGAAGGACCGCGCGTCCTGCCCCGAACCCGAGGCCATCCAGGCGCTGGTCCGGCGCGAGGGCGACGAAGCCACCCGCCTCGCCACCCTGGATCACGTGATGAGCTGCGGGGAGTGTCGCACCGAGCTCGACCTGCTCCGCACGGTCGAGGAGGCCGGAGTTCGCTCGGGCACGGTTTCGGCGCCGGGCCGCCGCCGCTGGATGATGCCGGCCGCCCTGGCCGCCACCCTGCTCGTTGCCGTCGGCCTTGGCCGACTCGCGCTGCGGCCCTCGGACGACACCCTGCGCTCCGGCGACTTGGCCCGGGTCGAGCTGGTGGCCCCCGGGGCGGAGGTCCCGGGAGGGTCTCCGGTCAGCTTCGCCTGGCACCCCGTCGAAGGCGCGTCGCGCTACCGGCTCGAAGTGTTGGACGAAGCCGGCGATCTCGCCATCGAAGCCGAGACCCACGACACCGCGCTCACCTCGGATTCGGCCGCCCGGCTCGCTCCCGGGAGCTATCAGTGGTGGGTGATCGCGCTCTCCCCGGGGCCCGGGCCCCGCTCGGAGCTGCGCCGCCTGCGCGTGATCGCCCGGTAGATTAGCGCCGCGGCTGCCGCCAACAGCGCGAGCGCGGCGGCGGCTCGTGCGGCTCCTCCAGTGTCCTCGCCGGTCGGCTTCGGCACCGCCAGGGGCACCCGCACCAGCGGGTCGCCTACTACCGTGAACCCCGCCCACTCCCCCGCCGGTGCGCCGCGCCGGAGCGCCGCCAGCTTGGCCTCCCGCAGCGCGTCGGCCACCGGCTGCCCGCGCGCCAGCGCGGCGTAGAGATCATCCACCAGGCGCACGGTGCTGCGGTCGCCGATACGCCACTGCGTCGCCACCACCGCGCGGGCGCCGGCGGCCAGCAGCGGCGTCGTCAGTCCCTGCACGCCTTCGCCGGCCACCGTGACGCCGCCGGCGGTCCGGCAGGCCGAGAGCACGACGAGGTCGGCATCCAGGTGAAGCGCGGCGAGGTCGCCGGGGGAGACGAAGCCGTCATCGTCGCCGCCGGGCGAGAGGGCCAGCACCGTATTGGCCAGCGAAGTCTCGTCCACCAGCGCGTGGGTGGCCAGGTGAATGACCCGGTAGCGACCGAGATCGGCCCGCTTGAGCCAGCTCTCGCTCGCCTCCTCCCGCAGGCGCACGTCGGCGCCCGCGGGCGCGTAACGCGCGACCTCGCGAGCTTCGTCGCCGCTCCCGGTCAGCCGGGTCAGGCCGCCCGCCCGGTCGAACGCCGAGCGGTACGGCTCGGCGTCGCGCATGGCGAGAGAGAGGGTAGGGCCGGTGAATACCGGGTCGCCCAGGGCCAGCAGCCGCGAGTCGGCGCCCGAGGGCTCGGGGCGACGTCGGATCGCCGAGGCAACCGCCGCCGACGGCGCCACACCGATGGCCCAGCGCTCCACGGCCGCGCGCCCGTCCGCGAGCCGGAGCGCATCGAAGGGGACCCGATGGAGCGGACCGTCGGGCACCACGACCAGACGAGTGATTTCCGGTGTCAGCGCGGAATCGGCGGCCCCGAGCAGCGTGGCGCCCAGCGCGCGGGCGGGTCCTTGGCCCGGCGCGCCGGACTCGAGGAGCGCGACCAGCCGCGCGATGGATGGGGCCAGCGAATCGGCCGGCGGCAGCTCGAACGCCCGACTACCCGACCGGGTGAGCACGAAGAGCGTCGTGGGCGCGCCGTCGCTGCCGGCGACGTACTCCAGCAACGCGGTGCCGCTGTCGGTCACCGGGGAGACGGAGTCGACCCCCGACGCACCCGGGGCCAGAGCCTCGCGGTGCGACGAGCCGGAGCCCGTCGCCAGTGCCTGGGCCTGCTCCAGCCGCTCGGCCAGAGTGCGCGCACGCCGCTGCTCCGCCAATGCGAATGCGGCGTCTACCCGGCCGCCCCGGGCCAGCGCGGCGAGCACGGTCGCGACCGGCGCCTGCGGATCGGTCTCCCCCAGCGTCGTCGCGGCAAAGGCGTACTGGCGCAACTCGGCGTCGCGCAGCGTGGCGCGCCAGGCCTCCAGCTCCCGGCTCGCCCGGGTGAGCTCTGCCTGCGCCCGATCGAGGTTTCCCTGACGCGCGCGTACCTCCGCCAGCCGGAGGCGGGCGGTGTAGCGGGGGAGCTGGTCGTCGGGAGCGAGGTCGCGCAGCAGCCGGTCCAGCAGGCCCGCGGCCCGGGGCAGCCGACCCTGTCCGATGGCGAGCCGCGCCCGATCGTACACCAGCGAGCCGCGCATCTGCTCCAGGCCGCGGACGTGGGCCGCCGAGTCGGCGAAGGCGAGCTGACGCTCCGCGTCGGACCAGTCGTGAAGCCGGATCGCTATCCTCGCGAGGTGCTGCCGCATGATGACCGCATCCTCGAAGAATTCCCCTTGCTCGGCTTCCTCGAGCGACTGCTGGAAGGCGTCGCGGGCGCCGGCGAGATCTCCCGTCACCTCCATCACCTCCGCCCGGTTCTGGCGCGAGATCATGGCTCCTTCGCCGTTGCCAAGGGAGTCGTAGAGCGTGGCGGCCTGCTCGAAGCGGCGGGCGGCCGTGGGCAGGTCGCCTACCCGGAGCGCGAGCATGCCCAGTCCGGCATATGCGTACCCCGACCGTTGCCGGTTGTGGGAGATCTCCGCTTCGGCGAGTACGCGGCTCAGCGCCAGCTTGGCCTCGCCCAGCCAGCCGCGGGCCTGGAACTCGTCGCTGCGGCGGCTCTCCAGCCGCGCCAGCGACGAGTGGTCGTGGGTGGCGCGCAGCAGGGCCTCGGCCCGCTGGTAGATGGGCAACACCGAATCGGCATGCCCCTGAACGCTGTGGACCAATCCATAGGCCTCGAGGCAGTGGCCGGTGAGACGGCGCTCGCCGACCCGCTCGGCCATCTCGATGCCGCCGCGGATCATCCGGATGGCCGAAGTATCGCCGCCGATTCCGGTGTAGAGACCACGGCGGCAGAGCGACTCGGCGCGATCCCGGCCGTCGCCCGGCGGGAGCAGCGCATCGAGGGTGTCGAGGGTGGTGAGCAGGGCAGCGGCGGCGGGCCCGCGAACGCTGGTGAATCCCATCATCGCGTCGGCTTCTCCGCCCCGATCGCCGATCCGACGGGCGTCGGCCACCGCGCTGTCCAGAAGCCCGCGGGCGCGGCCGTCGTCGCCCTGCGCGAACGCCACCCGGTACAGGCCGAGGCGGGCCTGGACCTGCCAGCGATCAGGCGCGGTGGCCGGCTGTCCCAGCAACCGGCCCAGCACGCGCTCGGCGGTGGGAAAATCGTAGGTCATCCGCGCCAGCGTGGCGAGCCCGAGCAAGGCGGTGCGATCGGACGAGTCGCGCGCCAGCGCGGCGCGCCAGCGTGCGCCGGGGGTCCCGGCGCTGTCGTCGGTGACGGCGCGCTCGGCGGCGAGCACGATGGTGCGGGGATCGTCGGGAGACTGGGCCCCGGCCGGGGGGCCGAGGACGAACGAGAGAATGGCCAGCAGGATCCGCATTGGGGCCGCTACTTCATCGCCTCGCGGATCTCTCCCGCGGCCGCGATCGCGTTGTCCACGTCGCGGGAGAGGGCCTTGGCCTGTTGGGTGGCCTGGGTCAGATCGCCCAGCACCGCGGCGACGCCGGCCGAGCGGAGCCGGAGGAGGTCGAAGCGCACGTTCTGCATCGCCAGCACGCAGGACTCGAGGTGACTGGCCACCTGAGCCTTGCGGCCCCTCAGGTCCAGGATGGTCTGCCGCTGCCGCTCGAGCAGCGCCAGGCGCCGTGCCCGCTCCGGATCGTCGGGCTCCTTGGCCAGCGCCGCAATCCGCTCGTCGATCGGGCCCAGTCCCTCGGTGTCGAGGTTGCTGTCCATCGCGTGCAGCGTGCGGGCCAGGTCCACCGCGCGCTCGTACAGCGAGTCGGCCGTCTGCTGCACCTCCGGGAGCATCTTGCGCTCGGCGGGCGGCAGCTTTTCCATCAGCTTCTGGATCGCCATGCGATCGTCCCGCACCTGCTCGATCGCCTTGAGGTGGGCGCCGAACTCCTCGTACGTCGGGCGGGGAAGCTCCCGCGGCAGACGCACACCCTTCACCATCTTGGTCTCCATCGCGTCCGGCGCGGGCGGACGGGTGAGCACGTCGCGCCAGCTGTACCCGGCCTGCCAGAGCCGGCCGTAGTTCCTGAGCATCCCGAGGCCCATGCCGAACATCGGGAAGAGGAACCAGGGGTGATCGATACCGGTGGCGACGTTGATCCCCAAGCAGCCGAGTGACACCGCGGCCCAGCTGGCGAACTCTCCCCGGACCTTCTGCACGATCTTGGGCTCGCCGGTGTCCGGCAGCTTGTCCATCAGCTTCTGAATCGCCATGCGATCGTCCCGCACCTGCTCGATCGCCTTGAGGTGGGCGCCGAACTCCTCGTAGCTGGGCCGGGGGAGCTCGCGGGGCAGGCGGACGCCCTTCACCATCTTGGTTTCCATCGCGTCCGGCGCAGGGGGTCGGGTGAGCACGTCGCGCCAGCTGTACCCGGCCTGCCAGAGGCGGCCGTAGTTCCGGAGCATCCCGAGACCCATGCCGAACATGGGGAAGAGGAACCAGGGGTGATCGATGCCGGTGGCGACGTTGATCCCC
>DATEIR010000105.1:0-34383 GCA_035278885.1 Gemmatimonadales bacterium
CGGCGGCGGACGACGCGATCCGGCGCGACCGCACCCGCCTGGAGCGTCTGGCCGCCCAGCTCGACGCGCTGAGTCCGCTCCGCATCCTCGACCGCGGGTACGCCGTGCCGGTAGACCCGGATGGCCACGTCCTCAAGCGCCGTGACGACTTTGCGCCCGGCGCGCCGTTCACGCTTCGCGTCGCCGACGGTACCGTTCCCGCCCGGGTGGAGCCCGGCCCATGACCATCGCCGACGACCTGGCCCGGCTGGAGGAGATCGTCCGCAGGCTCGAGGCCGACGACGTGGAGTTGGATGCGGCGCTCCGGCTCTTCGAGGAAGGGGTCGCCCGGCTTCGCTCGGCACGCGACCAGCTCGGCTCGGCCGAGCTCAAGGTGCAGCAGGTGCTGGAGCAGGCCGGCGATCTCCGCCTCACCGATCTCGATGGCTGAGGCCGTGGCCGAGCCCTCGGCCGCGGAGCTCCTCGCCGAGGCGCGGGAATGCACCGACCGCCGGCTGGCGGAGTGGGCGCAGCGTCTCCGGGGCGAGGTCGGCGGCAAGGACGGCGAGGCGTTCGCCTACGCGCTGTCCACGCCGGGCAAGCGGGTGCGTCCGGCGCTCCTGATCGCGTCCTATCGCGCCGCCGGGGGCCGCGACGAGGCGATCGCCGGTGTCGCCGCGGCGGTCGAGACGGTCCACACCTACTCCCTGGTGCACGACGATCTCCCCTGCATGGACGATGACGACCTGCGCCGGGGCCGGGCGACCACGCACCGCCGCTTCGACGTGGCCACCGCGACCAGGATCGGCTACCTGCTCGTGCCGGTGGCTGCCCGGGTCCTCGCCGGGGCCGCCGTCGAGATGCGCCTGTCCCACGTCACGCTGGGCCGCATGGCTGGGGAGCTGTTCCAGGCCGGCGGCATCGAGGGGATGGTCGGGGGGCAATGGCTCGATCTGGAGGCCGAGCGGCGCCGGCTCGCGCTGGACGACCTGATCGCCGTCCACCGCGGGAAGACCGGTGCGCTGATCCGGTCGGCCTGTGCCCTGGGCGCGATCGCCGCGGAGGGAAGCGCGGCCGAGGTGGCGGCGCTGACCGCGTACGGGGAGGACGTCGGGCTCGCCTTCCAGATCGCCGACGACGTGCTGGACGCCACCGGCACCAGTGAGGAGCTGGGGAAGACGGCGGGCCGGGACGCCGAGCTGGCCAAGTCCACCTACGTCAGCCTGCTCGGGGTCGAGGCGGCTCGCGCCGAGGCCGAGCGGCTGGCGCGGCGAGGCGTCGAGCACCTCGACGCGGCCGGCGTGCCGAGCGGGGCACTGGGGGCCCTGGCTGGGTATATTGTAACGAGAAGCTCCTAGCGCATATACGGGCTGTCGTCTTTCGAGGTACCATGAGTCTCCTCTCCGCCATCCGCTCCCCCGCCGACCTCAAGCGGCTCCGGCGCGACCAGCTGCCCGCGCTGGCCCAGGAGATCCGGGAGCGGCTGATCGCGTGCGTGAGCCAGACCGGCGGCCACATCGGCGCGAGCCTGGGCGTGGTGGAGCTGAGCCTCGCGCTGCTGTACGAGTTCGACTCGCCCCGGGACAAGGTCGTGTGGGACGTCGGGCACCAGGCGTACGCCTGGAAGCTGCTCACCGGCCGGAACGAGGAGTTCCCCACGCTCCGCCAGAAGGACGGCGTCTCCGGCTTCCTCAAGCGGAGCGAGAGCGAGCACGACCAGTTCGGCGCCGGCCACGCGGGCACGGCGATGTCGGCCGCGCTCGGCATGGCGACCGCCCGGGACCTGCTGGAACAGGATTACAAGGTCGTGGCCGTGGTGGGCGACGGGGCCCTGACCTGCGGCCTGAGCTACGAGGGGATGAACAACGCCGGTCACTCCGACCGCGACCTGATCCTCATCGTGAACGACAACGGAATGAGCATCTCGCCCAACGTGGGCGCCATCAGCAAGATGCTCGGCAGGATCGTGGCCGATCCGCGGACCAACCGGCTCCGGGAGAAGGTCAAGGGCCTCACCCACGCGCTCGGCGGCGTCTTCGGCGAGGGCGTGGTGGATTTCGCGAAGAACGTGGAAGAGAGTGTCAAGAATCTCTGGTCGCCCGGCATGCTGTTCGAGGAGCTGGGCTTCCGCTACTTCGGCCCGATCGACGGGCATGATCTCGGGAAGCTTTGCGATACCCTGCGGTTCGTGCGTGGCATGACCGGACCTCGGGTCGTCCATGTCATGACCCAGAAGGGCAAGGGCTTTTCCTTCGCCGAGAGCAACCAGGAGAAATGGCACGGCCTCGCCGCGTACGATCCGGTCACCGGGGAGGCCAGGAAGAAGGCGAGCGGCCCGCCGACCTGGACCCAGGTCTTCGGCGACGGGCTCACGGCGCTGGCCGGGGAGCGTCCCGAGCTGGTCGCGGTGACCGCCGCGATGCCGTCCGGGACCGGAACCAACATCTTCGAGAAGAAGTACCCGGAGCGGTTCTTCGACGTGGGCATCGCCGAAGGGCACGCGGTCACCTTCGCCGGCGGACTCGCGACCCAGGGCATCCGGCCCGTCGTCGCGATCTACAGCACCTTCCTCCAGCGGGCCTACGATAACGTGATCCACGATATCGCCGTGCAGCACCTGCCGGTGATCTTCGCGATGGATCGGGCCGGCCTGGTCGGCGAGGACGGACAGACCCACATGGGGCTGTACGACATCGCCTACATGCTGGCGGTGCCCGGGATGACGGTCACCGCGCCCAAGGACGGCGACGAGCTGATCGGCCTGCTGCGCACGGGGCTGGCGCACACGGAGGGTCCGTACTGCACCCGGTATCCCCGGGACAAGGCCCCGGCCGAGCCGCGCCCCGCCGCCGAGATCCCGCCGGTGCCGTACGGTACCTGGGAGCAGCTCCGCAGCGGCCGCGAAGTGGCGATCCTGGCGGTGGGCACCATGGTGCTGCCGGCGGTGCAGGCGGCGGAGCTGCTCGCGGCCGAAGGGATCGAGTGCAGCGTGGTGAACTGCCGGTTCCTCAAGCCGCTCGACACCGCGATGCTCGATGCGCTCACCGCCCGGCATCACACCCTGGTCACGGTGGAAGAAGGAACCATCGTGAACGGCTTCGGCGCCTACCTGGCCGAGACGCTCCAGACCACCCATCCCGAGACCCGGGTGGTGGCCCTCGGCGTGCCCGACCGGCTGGTGGAGCAGGCGCCGCGGGCCGACCAGCTGGAGACGTTCGGGCTCACCGCCGGCGGGATCGCGCGCCGGATCACCGCGCTGCAGCACGAGGAGAGCCTCGAGGCGCGATGAAGGTCGGCGTCGTCGGCAACCCGCGGTACCGCGACCTCAAGGCGGTACTGGAGCACGTCGCGCAGGTGGCCCCGGCCAAGGGGATCACCCTCTACTGCGAGGAGCGTCTCGGGCCGTTCTGGAGCCGGCAGGTGCCGGGTCTGGAGCAGGGCGAGATCGACGCGCTGATCACCTTCGGCGGCGACGGCACGCTGCTTCGCGGCGCCCGGGTGCTGAACGGGCGCGAGACTCCCATCCTCGGCGTCAACCTCGGCCGAGTCGGCTTCCTCACCACTGCCACCCGCGAGACCCTCGACCACGCGCTCGACGCGCTGGTGGCCGGCCGCTACGTCACCGAGCGGCGCCAGGCCCTCACCGCCGCCATTCGCGACGGCCAGGGCCACGAGCGCAGCACCCAGATGGCGGTGAACGACGTCGCCGTGCACAAGGGCGGCGTGGCCCGGGTGGTGCGGGTCAACGTCTTCATCAATGGCGAGAACGTCGGCCCCTACAGCGCCGACGGGATCATCGTGGCGACCCCGACCGGAAGCACCGCCTATTCGCTCAGCGCCGGCGGCCCCATCGTCGTCCCTGGCGTCGAAGCGATGGTGGTAACCCCGATCGCCGCGCATACCCTCGCGGTCCGCCCCCTGGTCGTGCCCGCCACGTATCGCATCGTGATCGAGCCGATGGCCGGCTGGGCTGACGACCTCCTGGTGTCGTTCGACGGGCAGACCGGCACCACGCTGGCCCCGGGCGAGAGCGTGGACGTGCGCCGGGCGGACCATCGAGTGTGTCTCATCCGGCTCGGCGGCGATGGGTTCTTCGGGCGAATGCGGCAGAAGCTGCACTGGGGCGACCTGAGCGAGCGCGAAGCGGTGCGATGACGTTGGTGGCCTTGCGGACATCGATGGCCGTGCTCCGGCACGGCGCCGTCGTCGCAATGGACGCGCTCGCGCGGGCCGCTGGGAACGTGGCGGCGCACACACCGGAGCCAAGCCAGTGGAGCCCCGGCCCGCGCGAGCCCATCGGACGCCGGGGCTAGACGCTGTGCTGACCGAGCTGAGAGTCCGCGACCTGGCCACGATCGCCGATGTCACCTTGACCCTCGGCCCCGGCCTCAACGTGCTCACCGGCGAGACCGGCGCCGGCAAGTCGATGCTGGTGGACGCGCTCGCGTTGCTGCTCGGCGAACGGGCCACCAGCGGCAGCGTGCGCCCAGGGGCGGCCAAGACGATCGTCGAGGGCGCCTTCGAGGGAATCGACCGGGAGACCCGCGCCCTGGTCGAAGCACTCGGTCTCGACGTGGAGGATGGCCGGATCGTCGTCCGGCGCGAGGTCTCGGCTGAGGGTCGCTCGCGCGCCTGGGTGAACGGCAGCCCGACCACCGCCGCCGTCCTGGGCGAGCTCGGCGCCCTGCTGGTCGACCTGCACGGCCAGCACGAGACCCAGTCGCTCCTCCGCCCCGATGCCCAGCGCGACATCCTCGATGCCTTCGCCCACGCCGAGTCGGATCGCGCGGCGGTCGCGGAGGCGCACGCCTCGGTCGCCCGGCTTCGAGCCGACGAGACCACGCTGGCGCAGCGGCGCGACGAGGTCCGTCGCCGGGCCGACTATCTGCGGCATGTGGTGGAGGAGATCCATGGGGCTAAGCTCAAGCCCGGGGAGGACGAGGCGCTCCAGATCGAGGCCCGCCGGCTGAGTCAGGCGGAGACGCTGGCGGAGCACGCCCAGCGGATCGCCGATGCGCTCGAAGGCGAGGCCGGCAACGCGCTCGGCGCGCTGTCCCTGGCCGACCGCGCGCTCGGCGCGCTGGAGAAGGCCGACCCGTCGGTGTCGGGGTGGCGCGAGATGCTGGATGCCGCGTACGCCAATCTCAGCGAGCTCTCCCGGCTCGCCTCCGAGTACGCCGGATCGGTGGAGGAGGATCCCGAGCGGCTGGCCGAAGTGGAGCGCCGGCGCGACCGCATCTTCCGCCTGACCCAGAAATACGGCGCCGGCATCGACGAGGTGCTCGCCACCGGAGCGCGCTCGGCCGAGGAGCTGGAGCTGCTGGACACCGCCGACACCGACCTGCGCGCCCTGGCCGCGCGCCGCGCCGCCGCGGAGCTGACGCTCCGGGCTTCCGCCGAGGCGCTCACCGCCCGACGCGGGGAGGCGGCCGAGCGCCTGGGGCGCGGCGTCAATCGGCTGTTGCCCAAGCTCGGGCTCCCCGGCGGCAGGCTATCCGTCACGCTGGTCCCCCTCGAGGAGCCGGGCGTCGCCGGCGCCGAGGCGGTGCAGCTCGACATCCGGCTCAACCAGGGACTCGAGGCCAAGCCGCTGGCGCGGGTCGCCTCCGGCGGCGAGCTCAGTCGCCTCATGCTCGCGCTCAAGGTCGTGCTCGCGCGCCACGATGCCATCGCCAGCCTGGTCTTCGACGAGGTCGACCAGGGGATCGGCGGCGAGGTCGGGGCGCAGGTGGGCGAGGCGCTGGCGCAGGTGGCGGATCGCCACCAGGTGCTGGTCATCACCCACCTGCCGCAGATCGCCGCGCGCGCCGACCAGCATCTGGTCGTGTCGAAGGAGGCGCGGGGCGGCATCGCCACCAGCGACGTGGCGACGATTCACGGCGAGGACCGGGAGCTGGAGCTGGCGCGGATGCTGGGTGATGCGGAAGGAGACGCAGCGCGGAAACACGCGCGGGCGATGCTGGGGCAGGGACGGACCGCCGGCCGGCGGAGCTGACGCGCTAGCCCTTTTCCGTCTTGCGCAGGGTGAGAGCCAGCAGCATGCCACCCAGGTTGGCGCCGGCGCACAACGCTCCCGCCTGGATCAGCAGACGCGCCATGTCGCGGATGATCGCCATTCCCTCGATCGACACCGCCACCATCACCAGCTTGGCACTGAGCAGCGCCGCGGCCGCCGAGAAGAAGAGCAGCTGGCAGAGCAGCAGCGGCCGGTATCCCATCCCCGCCCACATCCAGTAGAGCGCAAGCGCTACCAGCAGCCAGGCGAAGATCCCGGTGCGGGTGCTGCGACCCAGCGGCAGATCCTTCACGACGGGCACGACCAGGACCACCAGCGCGATCAGCATCAACACCAGGATGAAGGCCGAACGACGCAGCTCGCTCGGCGTGGCGTCTTCGGCCGTGTGCTCGGCCGGCCCGCGCAGTTGGCTCCGCACTCGCTCAGCCCAGAGAGGAGCCATAACCGGCGGGGTCGGTTCCGCTCGCCCGCAGCGACCGCGCGATCAGCCCGAGACCGCCCGCGAGCAGGCCCAGCATGACCAGCGTGTCGAAGAGGGAGGTGGTGCGGAAGTAGATCCGGAGGTTGGCCACGATGCCGGCCAGGATTGTGATCGCGCCGATGGCGGTGAGTGCCCAGCCGCCGATCGAGCGTCCGTCGAAGAACAATACCACCATGGCGGCGCCGGCAAGGAACCCGCCCAGCCCGCCGGGGGTGCCCCCCGCGCCTCTCACCGAACCCACCTGACCGCCCGCTCCATGGCCCCAATATGTGGCCGATCGCGCCGGTACGGAACGCCACCCACGCGTCCCCGGGGGCAGGGGGGCTACCAGAGCCCGAAATACAGGCGCAGGCGGGTCCGGATGCGATGGACGTCGGGCACCCGGCCGCCCGACGCGCCGACGACCCGCTCGTAGGTCCAGCCGGCGTCCACCGGCAGGCTGCGGCTGCCGGCGCGCTTGGGGCCGACGCTGGAGTAGGTGAGGCCGATGCTGAGCAGCGTCGCGCTCGCGTCGCTCTCCTCCCCGAGGACCGCCGCGTCCACCCCCGGCACCTCCTGGGCTCCCTCGGCATAGGTGTACTCGTCCGTGCCGTGGTGCCAGCGCTCGGCGGAGCCGATGATCGCCAGCGAGTGAGCCAGCCGGAAGAAGGGCCGGACCGCGAAGGAGGTCTCGTCACCGGGGTCGTAGCGGACCAGCGCGAGGAGGTCCACACTGGGGTATGGCTGCGAGGGAGGAGCCACCCGGTCCACCAGGTCGGCCGCGAGCTGGCGGTTGTAGCTCCCTTCCACCCGCACGCCCCAGCGTCCGCCGCCGAGGTCCAGCGTTCCTCGGGCCTGGACATCGGTCTGGCCATCCCCGGTGCCCAGTGCCAGCAGCCGGCTGGTCCGCGCCACGGCGCCGGTGGGAAATCGCATCAGCCCTTCGAAGGCGGCCCGAACGCCGCCCTGGTGGGTGCCCCGATCCCACTTGTCCACCAGGGTGAACGCGAGCCCCGCCTCGGCGTCCCCGCGGAAGGTGACTTTGGATTCGTCGGTGAGCATCGCGATCGGCCCGGTGGGGTCCGAGATCACCGCCTCGAGCCCGGCGGCATTGAGCGGGGTAGTCGGCAGCGCGGGGGCCTCGGTGAACCCGGCCACGCCGAGGTCACTGGCGAGGGTGGTCTGCAGCGCGCCGATGCGGCCGTCGATCGCCGTGCCGGCGTCGCTGGTCGCGAGTGGCACGAAAGGACTGGCGGTCTCCGGATCGCTCAGCAGGCCGAACAGGTCGGCCCGGAGCTCGGTGCCGCTGGCCAGGGTGCTCTGGGCCAGCGCGAGTGCGGCCGGGTCCCCGGCGTAGTCACCCGCGGCAATACGGGCACTCAAGGTGGTCAGCGCGGCGTCGAACTGACTGAAGAAGGCCTGCTGCTCGGTGGCGCCCGGGTTGGCGCCCGCGTTCGACCCGGTGGGGTCCATGGAGGAGGAGTGCTGCACCCGTACGTAGACCAGCGGCATCCGGCCGAACACGGTGATGGCCCGGGTGAGGCCGAGGCTGAGGCCGAACATGCCGACACCGCGATCGACCATCGCGTCGGTGGTGAGCGCGCCCAGATTGATCCGGTATCCGCTCAGGCCGGTGACCTTCCGGATGGTGCTCTCGGAGCCAGCCAGGAAAGGGAAGAGGTCGGCGCCGAGCGCGGGGCTCGCGACGTCGGCACCCCAGCCCTCGCGGTGGCCGTCGAACCAGCGGCTGTCCCAGGACTCGAACGCCCCGTCCGCCTCCAGCCGGACTACGCCCGCCGGCACACCTACCGGGGAGAGCTGCGCCGACGCGACCGCCGGCGCCGCGGCCGCGAGAGCCAGTCCGAGACCACACACACGAAAACCCACGCGCGTCCTCCGACCGATCCGATGGAGTCTATGCCGGTGAGATGTCGCAAGTTGGCAGCGCCGAGGCCGCTTTGCCAGACGGGGCAGTGTACCTTCCCGAGAAGGGAATCCCAAGTGCCGCTTGCGGGATGCCGCGCCGGCCGTTTCACATAGGGAGAGGCCATGCAAATCGTTCACGATCCGGCGGGACATCGCTTTGCTGCCGAGCTGCCCTCGGGCACGGCAGTCCTGGCGTACGCACCCGCCGGCGAGGCGGTGGTGGACTTCTACAGCACCTACGTGCCCCCGTCGGAGCGGGGGCGCGGCGTGGCGGGCCGCCTGGTTGATGCCGGTCTGGCGTGGGCGCGAGCCGAGGGACTGCAGGTCATTCCGACCTGCTGGTTCGTGGCGCAATGGATCAAGGCGCACCCCGAGCACGCCGACCTGCAGGCCTAGGGTGCCACCGTCGCCCCTGGCTCGTCTGCGCCGGCTCTGTCTGGCGCTGCCCGAGGCGCACGAGGTGGAGGCCTGGGGCGAGCCCACCTTCCGGGTGAGGAACAAGCTCTTCGCGATGTATGCGACGCCGGGCAGCCACCACACCCAGGGCCGCCCGGCGCTCTGGTGCAAGGCGGGTCCCGACAACCAACGGCTGATGGTGGAGGCGCGTCCGGATCGGTTCTTCGTTCCACCCTACGTGGGCCCGAGCGGCTGGGTCGGGGTGTGGCTCGACCGCGGGCCGGACTGGAAGGAAGTCGGGGAGCTGCTGCTGGACAGCTGGCGGATGACGGCGCCCAAGCGGCTGCTGCTTGCGCAGGTCGGGGACGGCGCCTCGGTGCGGAGCCGCGCGAAGGGCTAGGGCAGGCCGCCTGTCAGGCGACTGGTATATTCCGACACCCGCCCGGGTGGCGAAACTGGTAGACGCTCGAGACTTAAAATCTCTTGGGGGCAACCCCGTCCGGGTTCGAATCCCGGCCCGGGCATTGGAGTCACCGCTGGAGCTTGACGCCTCGACTCTCAGCCTGGCGCGCGGGCCTGGCCGGAGAGGAGTTCTCGCACCGCTTCCGAAAGAGTGTCGAGTCGGAACGGCTTGAACAGCGTTGGTCCGCTGGGACGTTGGCTGTGCGACTGGCAGAGATCGTCCAGGTGCAGGACCGGTATGCCAGGGAAGCACTCACCGATGAGACCCAACAGGTCGGGCCCACTCACCCCGAGTGGGCCGTGGCTGTTGGTGCCGTGGCTGTTGGTGATGACGAGGTCATAGGATTTCCCCCAGATCTTCGCCGCCCGCAACCCTGCCTCGCCGTTCACCCACACGACCCCGTACCCGTCCCACTCGAGCGCTCGGATCAGCAGCCGGCCCAGCGCGGGCTCGTCTTCGACGATGAGGATGCACGGAGAGTGGACCGGGGTAACCATGTCAGGGGTACGGATTCGTCGGGGCGTTGTTGAGCTGAACCGCGGCGTTGTTGAACACGTTGCCGATGCTGTTCCGGAGCACCAGCAGGATGGCGATCAGGCCGACTGCCACGAGAGCGATGATGAGGGCGTATTCCACGAGGCCTTGGCCGGACTCGTCGCTCCAGAAGGCTCGCGCGACCTGGGCAAACCGCATATTTCCTGCACTGTTCGGGGCCGTACACAGTGCGGCCCTACCCTGGCTCGCGCAATGGGTCGAAATGCCCTCAACCCTTGGGCTGTCAGGCGTCTGTGCGCCCGCCTTCCCGTCCGACTGTCGGCCCGACTGTGACGGATGACCGCAACACATCTCCACTTACCCACGTGGATAACCCGTCCCTGTCGTCTGCCTCACAGCGAATTCGAAAATCCCACGACATATTCACCGCGTCCCGTCACCGCCCTCTTCGTGGAGAGGGCCAAACGGCGGCCTCCAGGCCGCCCGGAGGCCCGATGTCCCACGATGTCAGTTCGCGATCCTCCTCTCGGGGTCCGCTGGTGCTGGTGGTCGACGAGGAGCTCACCCGCCGATCCATTCTGAGCCGCATGATCCGGGCGTTCGGCTACAGCGTCCGGAACTGCGCCACCAGCCGGGAAGCGCTGCAGTTCCTCCGCGAGCACCCGCGCGAAGCACGGCTGCTCATTGCCGACCTGATGCTGCCCGGCATGGACGGCGGAGAGCTGGTCGAGCGTGCGCTGGACCTCGACCCGACGATCCGGGTACTGCTCACCGTGGACACCGACAATCCGGAAGCGGTCGAGCTCCATGGCGGGTACCACGATTTCGCCTGGGTCCGCAAGCCGATCACCTTCTCGGCGCTCGCCAACCGGCTGGACGAGCTGTTCACGCGGAAACCGGTGCCGACGTACGCCTACCCGATGGGACCGCCGGCGCGCACCTGGCGGAGATCGGGCCAGTTCCAGGCCTAGCGGTGCCGCGTCGCTCGACGACCACGCTGCCGCTGGTCGAGCCGGTCGTCCCCGAGCGGCTGGACCGGGCCTTCGACGACCCTGCCTGGGTGTTCGAGCCCAAGTACGACGGCTTCCGCGGGCTCCTCTACGTCACCCGCCGCGATTGTCATTTCCGCTCCAAGCGCGGCAACGTGCTCCGGCGATTCCAGGAGCTCTGTCACCTGGTGCGGCAGGAGTTGCCGGTGAAGGAAGCGATCCTGGACGGGGAAGTCGTGGCGCTGGACTCGGAGGGGCGACAGGATTTTCGGGCCCTGCTGGAAGGCCGGGGCAACATTCACTACGCGGCCTTCGATGCCCTCTGGGTGAGCGGACGTGATCTGCGCGGGCTGCCGCTCACCCGGCGCAAGCGGGCGCTCCACCGGATCGTGCAGGCCACCAGCACGGCCCTGAGCCAGGTGTTCTCTCTGGAGGGACGGGGCTGCGACATGCTGCGTGCTGCCGAGCGACTCGATCTCGAGGGGATCGTCGCCAAGCGGAAGGCAGATCCCTACGCCCGGGACACGGTCTGGTACAAGATCAGGAACCAGGCCTATACCCAGGCCGAGGGGCGCTGGGAGCTGTTCCGGCGGCCGTGACGCCCGGCGCCCTTCCCTCCGCGCCGGGCGCTCTCTATCGTAGCTGTCAGCCATGTCCATCCCGCTCGCACCCATCCTGGTCGCCTTCGGCGTGCTCGGCTCGGCACACCCGGGAGACGTCTCGCGGACGGTAGGGGAGCCCTGCTCGGCGATCGACTCCGTGGCGGTCGCCCAGACCATGGCGTTTTTCGACACCCTCGTCACCAGCCAGGAGCCGGCCCAGACCAGCCTGCGCCGCTCGCTCGACCTGTCCCAGATGGCGCAGTTCACCACCCATATCGTCATCGACTCGATCACCTGCCAGGCGGCCCGTCGGGCGGTCTCGTCCCACCTCCCCGAGCCCTTCGAGCGGTCGCGCCTGTGGGTCTACGAGCTCGGCCCGAACGGCTATGCGGTGGAAGCCCCGGATCTCGCGCCTCCCGGCCGCCCCTCGCCTCTGTTCCTGTTCGACCGGCACTGGCGGTACGAAAACAGTCTGGAGCCGTGAGGACCTCGTCGTGGACCGTGCGCCGGCTGCTGCCCTCCGACGTGACGGCCTTCCATCACCTACGGCTCGACGGCTTCGAGCGTCATCCGCGCGAGTTCCGCGTGGCGCCGGAGGACGAGCGGGCGCTCCCGCCGGCCGCGATCGCCGGTCGGCTGGAGGGCTCCGTCGTCGCCGGCGTTTATGGAGGCGACGAGCTGGTCGGCATCGCCGGTACCACCCGGTTCGAGGGCGCCAAGCTGCGCCACCGGGCGCTGCTGTGGGGCATGTACGTGCGCCCGTCGGCCCGGAGCGGCGGGGTGGGAGACGCGCTCATGCGCTTTCTGCTCGACGAGGCCCGAGCCCAGGGCATCGAGCAGGTGATCCTCACGGTGGCCGCGGAAAACCCGCGCGCCAGGCGCCTGTACGAGCGGTGGGGGTTTTCCGTCTACGGGACGGAGCCGAGGGCGATCAAGGTGTCCGACGACGACTACATCGACGAGGTGCTCATGCACTGTCGGCTCGGGTGAGCGGATGCAGCGTCGGATCGTCGGGTTCCATCGGGACGACGAAGGGCACTGGGTGGCGGAGCTGGAGTGCGGTCACAACCAGCACGTGCGTCACGACCCACCGTGGCAGGTGCGCGAGTGGGTGACGACGGCGGAGGGGCGGGCGTCCTGGCTGGGCCGGCCGCTCGACTGCCGGCGCTGCGATTCGACGGGGCGATGACGAGCGAGATCATCGCTGGTCCAGCGGTCGCCGAGCCTCGTGAGGGAGGGGAAGGAGCGTCTCGACCGTGCGCACCAGGTCGCCGATGCTGACCGGACGCCGCACGACCTTCGTCCAGGGTCCCTCCGGTGCACGCAGCCCGGCGGGGGCGAGAAGCACGACCGGCGCTTCGATCGTCTCTCGAAGCGCGTCGAGGTCGGGCCGGCTCGCGTCAGTCCAGCCCTCCTGCGCCAACACCACCAGCGCGACGTCCCCGCGGTCCGGATCGGCGGCGCTCAGACGAGCCGCGCCGGCGAGCGACCGGGTGCCCACGGCATCGTAACCGCTCTCGCGCAGTGCGGCGCGCAGCAGGGCGCGCGGCCACTGATCGGTCATCACCAGCAGGACGCGCGGAGGGAGGTCCGACCCCATGCCACAGCATCGGTCCATCGGTCCCGCTGGGGCAAGGGCTCCGATCGAGCGCCTTGTCACCTCGGTCATCATCGGTCCGCGGCAGTGACGGCCCGGGCAGAGGACGCACAGCATTGACCGACCAGCCGCGTCGGCGTCCGATCATCGGCGTGATGGGCGCCGGCACCGCCTCGCCCCGCACCCTCGAGCTCGCCGGCCGGCTGGGCCGGCTCCTCGCCGAAGCAGGATGGGTCGTGCTCACCGGCGGCCGACCGGCGGGAGTGATGGACGCGGCCTGCGTCGGGGCGAAGTCTGTGGCCGGAAGCCTCACGGTGGGCATCCTGCCTTCCGGCCCCGAGGGGCCCGTCGGCCGACAGGTCGATGTGGCCATCTTCACCGGCATCGGTGAGGCACGGAACACGATCAACGTGCTGAGCAGCGACGCGGTCGTGGCCTGCGGGGTCGAGGGCCCGGGCACGGCCTCCGAGGTGGCGTTGGCGCTCCGGCTCGGGCGACCCACCGTGCTCCTCGCGCCGAGTCCGGCCGCGCTCGGGTTCTTCCGGGAGATCGCCGGGAAGGCCGAGCTGCAGCAGGCGTCCACCGCCGAGGCGGCCATCGAGCGGATCGAACACCATTTCGGGATTCGCCGCTGGACGGGATAGCACTCCTTCACCGTGAGGCCGGAGTCATGGAGACACCGCACCCCGTGGTCCTTCACCCCTGGCAGCTGGTCAGTCGAATGCTCCAGCACGGCGCCGCCCTGCTGCCGCTGGCGCTGCTCTCACTCGCCGCCGGCATGGCGATCTACCACTGGGCCGCCGGCCTGGCCTGGCCCGACGCGTTCCTCAACGCCGCGATGCTGCTCGGGGGCATGGGCCCGGTGGACCGGATCGACTCGGTCGTCGGCAAATGGCTGGCGGGGTTCTACGCGCTGTTCGCGGGTCTCGTCTTCCTGGTCATTGCGGGGGCGATGCTCGCGCCGGTGGTGCACCACGTGCTGCACCGATTCCGCCTCGAGTCGGGCGACGTCAGCGAGCCATCCTGAACCGACGTACCCGTGAGGAGGCCGACGCGATCGCCGTGCGCACGGAGCGTGCGGCCGATCGGGCCGGGAGGCGTCTCCAGTCGGTCGTCTTCGCCTGTTCGGTCCCGAGGTGGCGAGCTGCTACCGCATGGCGGGCATCGCCGGCCCGGCATGATTCCAGACCCCGACTCTTCAAGGAGCTCGCGTGCCCCGACCGATTCACTTCGAGATCCACGCCGCTGATCCGGAGAAGGTCCAGGCGTTCTATCGCACCCTCTTCGGTTGGCAGTTCCAATCCTGGGGCGGACCGGCCGAATACTGGGTGATCACCACCGGCGATCCCTCCCAGCCGGGGATCAACGGCGGCCTGGTGCGGCGACGCGGTCCGTCCCCGGTGGAAGGGCAGGCGGTCAACACCTTTGTCTGCACGGTAGACGTCCGCGACCTCGACGCGACCTTGCGCGCGCTCCCCGGTGCGGGCGGCACGGTGGCCCTGCCCAGGATGGCGGTCCCGGGCGTTGGCTGGCTGGCGTACGTGAAGGACCCCGACGGCAATCTCTGCGGCGTCATGCAGGTGGATAACACCGCCAGATGATTCCGGAGCTGCTGTTCCCGGTGGTCGGGGGGCTGTTCGCGCTCCTCGGCTGGCCGCTCGCGGCACGGCGTATCGGTCCCAACCGCTGGTACGGACTCCGGGTGCCGGCCACCTTCGCCGATCGCCAGGTCTGGTTCGATGCCAATGCCCTGGCCGGCCGTGACATGATCGTCCTGGGCGTGATCCTGGCGGCGGTGTCGCTTCTCCTGCCTCGGCTCGCGCACCTGCCCGAGGTGGCCTACGTCGCCGTCTGCGCCGGGGTCCTGGGCGTGGGCGCCATGGTCATGACGGTCCGAGGCTGGCGGGCGGCCAATCGGCTGCTGCAAGAGCGGCGGCGTGCTGGATCGGCCAGAAAGCGATGACGACGCCGCGCGCGGCGCTGATCCATGTGCTCGCGCTGGCCGCCGGTCTGGGGCTCTTCGTCCTGTGCTTCGGAGCGATCTTCACGGGCTCCTGGCCCCTGCTTGTGGCCTTCCTGCTCTGCTACGCCGCCGTCGGGGCGGCGGCGGTCCGACTCGGTGGAGTGCCGCCGACGACCGGCGCGCTGCTGCTCATCGTCCCCGCGGGACTCTTCGTGACCTGGCTGTTTCCGGCTTCGATTCCGGAGGCCGGGCTGCTGCGCGCCTTGCTGTGGCCGGGACTCGTGGCGCTGATGGGCGGGCTGGCGTGGGTGGGGGGGCGCGCGGCGAAACGGCCTCGCAGCTCCACCTTCGGAACGGGCGGCATCGAGCGCCGTCACGCCAGCGAGATCACCGAGTACAAGCAAGGAGGGCCCCATGATCCGTAAGCTCGCCGACGGCCGCTACCGCCTCTACTCGCGCAAGAAGGATCCCAAGACGGGTAAGCGCCGCAACCTCGGCACCTTCTCCAGCCGGGCGGCGGCGGAAAAGCACGAGCGGGCGGTGCAGTATTTCAAGCGGCGGGGCTGACATGGGCTCGGTCGATCTCTACAACAACGTCTACGGCGACTTCGGGAGCGACGCGGAGCACGCGGTCCGGCGGGAGGCCTACGGCGAGGACCTGGGGCAGAGCAGCTGGCTCACCGCCGACGAATGGCTCGGCTTCGCGGATCTGCTCGGGATCGACCCGGAAAGCGAGGTGTTGGAGGTCGGCAGCGGCTCGGGTGGCCCGGCGGTGTACCTGGCCCTCACGCGGGGCTGCCGGGTCACCGGGGTGGACATCAACGAGCACGGGGTGCGCAACGCGCGGGCGCTCGCGCAGTCGCGCGGGGTGGACGGGCGGACGCGGTTCGAGGCGATCGACGCCCGCGAACCGCTGCCGTTCGCGGCCGGCCGGTTCGACGCCATCGTGTCGAACGACGCCATGTGCCACATCGCCGGGCGCGCCGCCGTCCTGCGCGACTGGCACCGTCTGCTCAAGCCCGGTGGTCGGGCGCTCTTCACCGACGCGCTGGTGGTGACCGGGCCCATCACGCACGAAGAGATCGCGGCTCGCAGCTCGATCGGGTATTACCTGTTCGTCCCGCCGGGCGCGAACGAAGCGATGCTCCGCGACGCGGGGTTCGAGATCATCGCGGTGCATGACGTCACCGCCAATGCCGCGCAGGTCGCGTCGCGATGGCACGACGCCCGCGCCCACCATCGAGCGGACCTGGTGGCCCGGGAAGGCGAGCCCAACTTCGAGGGACTGCAGCGCTTCCTGCGCTGCGTCCATACCGTGTCGATGGAGCGGCGGCTCTCCCGGTTCGCCTATCTTGCCCAGCGGCCTCGCTGAGGTCCGAAACCCCATCTCCGTCCTCGAGGAGGTTCGACGTGGGCTACCGCTATTACATCTGCGACGTCTTCACCGATACCCGGTTCGGCGGGAACCAGCTCGCGGTGCTGCCCGAGGCCCAGGGGCTTTCGGACCGGCAGATGCAACAGGTCGCGCGGGAGTTCAACTTTTCCGAGAGTACCTTCGTGCTGCCGGCGGAGCAGGGGCACGATCGTCGGGTCCGGATCTTCACCCCCACCGCTGAGATGCCGTTCGCCGGGCACCCCAATGTGGGAACCGCCTTCATCCTGGCGACCACCGGTGCGCTCGGTACGATCGACGAAACGGTGACGGTGACGTTCGAGGAGAAGGCCGGGGTGGTGCCGATCACGATCACCCGCCGGAACGGCGCCCTCTGGTGCGAGCTCGCGGCGCCCGCGCCGCTCTCGCTCGGTCCGGTGGTCGCGCGCGAGGTGCTGGCGACCGCCGTCTCGTTGTCGGCGGACGACGTGGTCACCACGACCCATCCGCCGCAGGTCGGCTCGGTCGGGCTGCCGTTCGTGCTGGCGGAGCTCCGGAATCGGTCTGCGCTCGAGCGGGCCCGGGTGAACGGTCCCGGGCTCGACGCTATCAAGGCGCTCGGCGTAGTGCCGGACATCCACCTGTACGTCCGGAGCGGCGATGAGTTCGATCTCCGCGCCCGCATGTTCGCGCCCTACGATGGCGTGCCGGAGGACCCGGCCACGGGCAGCGCCAACTGCGCCCTGGCGGCACTCCTCACCCAGGAGCGGCGGGAGAGCAGTGGCGCCTTCAAGTACCGGATCGCGCAGGGTGTCGAGATGGGACGGCCGAGCGTGCTCGAGGCCCGCAGCGAGAAGCGGGACGGGTCGGTGACCGGGACCTGGATCGGCGGTGCCAGCGTGCTGGTGAGCGAGGGGACGATCGAGGTCGGCTCCTAGCCTTCTGGGGCGAAGAACCGCCTCAGCGCGTCGGCCGTCGGTCCGGGCGCCTCCTCCGGAAAGAAATGGCCCCCTGCGATCGAGTGGCCCTCGACGCTCGCGGCCCATTCTGCCCAGAGCGTGAGCGGGCCTCCTTCCGCGCCGTATCCGGTCGCCAGCGCGCCGGTGGCGCTCCACAGCGCCAGCAGGGGACACTGGATCCGCCGTCCCGCCGCGCGATCGGCGCGGTCATGCTCGCGATCGATGCCGGCCGCGGCCCGATACTCCTCGCAGATCGCGTGGGCGTGCGATGGATCCCGCAGGGCCGCCGCGTAAGCCACCCGGCGGGCCACCGGGAAGGCCGCGGGATCGGAGCCCCAGCGATCGAGCGCATCCGCCACCACCCACTCCGCGCACCGGCTGAGCATCCGCTCCGGAAGCGGCTCGGGTTGGGCCAGCATCGACCACGGCCAATAGCTCAGCGCCAGCCGCTCGTCGAGCCGGGTCCAGGTCGTGTCGGTCGGCAGGATATCGAGCACCGCCAGTCGCTCCACCCGCTCCGGATGGTCGAGCGCCAGACGGTAGGCCACCCGGGCGCCCCGGTCGTGGCCGGCCAGCATGAAGCGGCGGTGCCCCAGCCGCTCCATGGCTCCGAGCAGGTCCTGGGCCATGGCCCGCTTGCTGTAGGGAGCGTGCTGCGGGTCCGAGGCAGGACAGCCGCTGCGGCCGTATCCCCGCAGGTCGGGGCAGACGACGGTGAAGCTCCGGGCGAGCAGCGGCGCCACGCCGGCCCACATCAGGTGGGTCTCGGGAAAGCCGTGGAGCAGCAGAACCGGCGGGCCCGCGCCGCCCCAGCGCAGGAACACGGTCGTCTCGCCGGCGTGAATCTCGGCGGGGGTGAAGTCATCCATGATGAAGTCCCGAAGGGCCGCGGCTGGCGGCCCGGACAGAGTGATGATACGATCGATGCCTGCACCCCAGGGGAGCGTCGCGATGGACGACCGGCCGGCCGAATGGCAGCGGGGCGACTATGTCGTCTCCACCCGCCGCGACCGCCTCGACGCCGACCGCGTTCTCGCTCTCCTTCGAGGCGAGCACTGGGGCGGCAGTCTCACGGTCGCCGTGCTCGAGCGGGCCGTGGCCCACTCGGTCTGCTTCGGCCTCTACCGCGGCGACGAGCTCGTCGGCTTCGGACGCGTCGTCACCGACCTGGCGACCTATGGCTACCTGACCGATGTCGCCGTGGCGGCCGGCCACCGCGGCCGCGGGCTGGGTGCCTGGCTGGTGCAGTGTATGCTCGATCATCCCGAGCTGCAGGGGTTCCGCCGCCTCGCGCTGGTCACCCGCGACGCCGAGGAGCTCTACGCCCGCGCGGGATTCGTTCCCGGATCCGGATCGGTGGTCTACATGGAAAGGAGAGGCCCATGACACGCGTTGCCCTCGCTCTGACGGCGCTGCTGGCCGGAGCCGCCCCGCTGGTGGCCCAGTCGGCGGCGCCGTCGACCTCGGCCGTGGCTACCAGCCGGGATCTGTGGGAGCAGCTCAGCGGCTGGTTCACCACCGCGGCCGCCGAAGCGCCCGAGTCCCTGTACGCCTTCCGGCCCAAGCCCGAGGTGCGCAGCTTCGGCCAGCTGGTGGGGCACGTGGCCGGCGCCCAGTACCTGATCTGCGGTGCGGCGATGGGGGAGCCGCCATCGAAGGAGCACGACATCGAGAAGACCAAGACCACCAAGGCCGACCTGGTGGCCGCCCTCAAGGCCTCGAACGACTATTGCGCCAAGGCCTACAGCCAGAGCGATCAGACGGCACAAGGCCAGACCAAGCTCTTCGGCGAGACCCGCACCCGTCTCTACGCCCTCACGCTCAACGCCACGCACGACGGTGAGCACTACGGCAACATGGTCGTGTACCTGCGGCTCAACGGGATCGTGCCGCCATCCAGTCGGACGCAGTGACCGCCGCCCGGCCGTGACCTGGCACGCGCTGCTCGCGCCGCTGCCCGCCGGCGTCCGGCCCCAACGGCGGCGTGTCGGGGTGACCGCCGATCTGGACCCGGCCGCGGCCCAGGCGGTCGCCGGCTGGTCGTCCCTCGTGGTCGACCTCACGGCCGGGGCGGACGGGCTCAGGGTGGTCCAGGTGCTGATCGACGCCGAAGGCCACCCGCTCAGCGCGTCCGACCACGTGCTGTTTCGATCCGGCGGGCGGGACGACACGGGTCGGCCCTGGACCCGCCAGGAGAACATCGGCGGCCGCTTCGAGACCGACGGCACCTTTCGCGGCACCTGCTGGCGGGTGGAAGGGCCCGAGCCGGACGGCGACGAGGTCCCCCAGGTGACGCCGGTCCCACGCGCCCCGAGCCCGGAGGAGATCGCCGGCCTGGTCGTGCTGGTGGACGAGGTGCGACGGCGCCATGCGGCGGGACCGGCGCCACCCGCATGAGCGTGGTCTACGAGGTCACCGCGGTCGTCGAGCACGACATCGCCGAAGGGTGGGAGCGGTACATGCGGGAGCGCCACATTCCCGACGTGCTCGCGTCCGGCTGGTTCACCCGGGCGAGTTTCGCCCGGGCCACCGGCGGCCGCTACCTGATCCGGTATCATCTCGCGTCGCGATCCGACCTGGACCGCTACCTGAACGAAGCCGCTCCGGCATTGCGCGCCGAATTCTCGGCGCGCTATCCCGGCGGCGTCGCCCTCACGCGGGAGACCTGGGAGCTGGCTCAGGAATGGGAGACCGGCCGCTCGGCGGGGTGACGACGGAGCCAGAGCTGGACGTAAGGGCAGGTGGCGATCACCTGCATGCGCCGCTCCCGGGCATACGCGAGGGCCGCGCGAACCAGCGCGTCGCCGACGCCCTGCCCCCTGCCCGACGGGGGCACCTCGGTGTGCATCAGCTCGAGCACGTCGTCGCTGAACGGCGCGTAGAACAGCTCGGCGTCTCCGTCGGGCAGCCGCAGGAAAAACCGGGAGCCGGCCGGGTCGTGCTCGACCGTCACCGGCGTCCGTTCAGCCCGTACACCACGATGCCTTCCCGCGATGTGATGGCGACTCGATCCTGCCCATCGAGGCGGAACACGATCGGCGGCCCGACGTAGCCCTTGGCCGCGCGATCCCGCCAGAGGATCTCGCCCGTCCCCGCGTCCAGCGCGTACAGGAAGCCCTGAATGTCGCCGTAGAACAGCAGGCCGCTGTCGGTCACCACCGCGCCCCCGTACATGAGCTGCCGATGCGCCTTGACCTGCCAGCGGATCCTGCCGGTGGCCGGGTCGATCGCGGAGACGGTGCCGAAGGTGTTCGTATCCGGCAGCTCCACGAAATAGCCGGAGGAGTACGGGTCGCCCCCGTTGATGGCCGTGTCCACCAGGAAGCGCATCGGCACGTAGCTGCCCAGCACGTACAGGAGTCCGGTGCGCGGCGAGTAGGCGGGTGGCGGCCAGTTGGCGCCGCCGCGCACGCCGGGCGAGGCGAGCACGCCCGCCCGGCTGGCCCGGGGGAAGATGTTCTCCAGCGGCATGACCGCGTCGCTGCGGCGCACCTGGCGGCCGGTGCGCCGGTCGAGCAGGTACACCCACCCCGTCTTGCCCGCTTCGGCCACCATCGGCACCGTGCTGTCGCCCACCGCGAGATCGAACAGGACCGGCGGGCTCGCGTTGTCGTAGTCCCAGATGTTGTGCGGCACCATCTGGTAGTACCACTTGAGCGCCCCGGTGCCGATGTCGAGGGCCAGCAGCGACGTGCTGTAGAGGTTGTCGCCCGGCGGCAGGACCCCGGCGACCCCGGACGGGTTCCCCGTGGCGACGAAGAGCAGGCGAAGCGCCGGGTCATAGGCCGGCGTGGCGTACACCGAGGCTCCGCCTTTCTTCCAGGCATCGGCGTAGCGGGCGCTGTCGCGCCGCTCCCGCGGAATGTCGCGCGGCAGACGCTCGCCGTCGGGAGTGGTCGGACTCCAGCGTCCGTACCAGCCGCCCTGGTCGGGAGAGGGCACCGTCCAGAAGCGCCAGAGCCGCCGGCCGGTGGCCGGATCGTACGCGTCCACGAATCCGCGGATGCCGAACTCGCCTCCGCTCGCGGCCACGATGATCTTCCCGTCGGCGGCGAGCGGCGCCATGGTGAACGAGTACCCCTCGGCGGGCGGGGCCGCGGTGGTTTCCCAGGCGACCTTGCCGCTCAGGCGGTCGAGCGCGATGACCCGCGCGTCCAAGGTGGCGAGGAACACCCGGTCGCCGTACACCGCCACGCCACGATTGACCACCCCGCAGCAGAGCGCCGTCGGCTTGAGGTCGGGCTGGTAGCGCCACACCTCCTTGCCGGTGCGGGCGTCCACCGCCATCACCAGATTCTTGAGGTCGGTGTAGAGCAGCAGGCCGTCGACCACGATCGGAGTGCTCTCGTTGCGCACGCCGCGCCGGAAGAGCACGTCGAGGTCGTGGTCCCAGATCTTGTGCAGGCCGCGCACCGTCTGCCGGTTGAGCTCGGCCGTCGGCACGTAGCGGCGGTTGCCCCAGTCGTAGCCGTAGGTGAGCCAGCCATCGGTCCCGCTGGCGGCGGCGCGCAGCCGCTCCTCCGTGACCGGACGCTCCGGCTCCGACGGACGACGATCTTCATGGCGGCAGGCGAAGCCGAGCGGAACGAGCAGGGCGAGGAAGCGGGCGCGTTTCGGCATGATGCGACGAGTCTACCGGGCTCGCCGCGCCCGACGCAAGCCGCGATGTCAGCGGCGCTTGCGGTAGCGGGCGTCGAACCCGGCCCGCCAGGTGGCGCCGCCGTCGCGGGAGGTCTCGATCAGCTGGCGGACTTCTCCCGACTTGATGGGGGTGAGGGTGGTGCGGTCCAGCACCACCCGGCCGTCCGGCAGAGGCAGCTCGCCCTGGAACCGGACACCACCGTCGGGAAAGCGCGCGACGAGCCGCTTTTCCTTGGTCCCGCCGACCTGCCCGGCGGCGTCGGTCACCCAGACCTGCTTCCAGCGATGGGTCCCCGGCTCGACGTAGAACAGGCTGCGTCCCTCGCCGCCCATGGTGTCCCGCCACTCCTCCAGCACCGCGCAGCCTTTCAGGATCCGGGTGATCGTGTTCGTCCCCACGACCTGGTCGCCCACCAGTACGTCCCACGCGCCCACCCAGAAGTCGAGGGCGGCGTAGGTGGAATCCGATTCGCAGCCGGCGCCCTGCCGGGCGCCAGCCGTGGCCGGCGGCATCAGAAGGAGCAGCAGCGGCATGATCCATGGTCTCACGGCACGCGCGGGGCTCATGTACCCGCTACGCGCTCGGAGCAGATGAGGTTTCGTCGGACGCCGCGGCGGCTACCTTTGAGCATGTCCGCAGATGATCTCGACGGCATTCTCGCCTTCCTCCGGGCGGCCGAGCGGCTCAAGACCGTCACCCGCAGCGGCTGGACCTCCACCGG
Source organism: Gemmatimonadales bacterium (assembly GCA_035278885.1). Taxonomy (GTDB): domain Bacteria; phylum Gemmatimonadota; class Gemmatimonadetes; order Gemmatimonadales; family GWC2-71-9; genus CAVVWJ01. Next base: position 22,581 of record DATEIR010000105.1, read on the forward strand.
CCAGCCCGAGAGCGTGGCCGAGCACACCTGGCGCCTGTGCCTGATGGCGATGGTGCTGTACGGCCGCGCGCCCGGCGTGGACCTCGCCCGCCTGCTTCGCATGTGTCTGATCCACGACCTGGGCGAGGCGATCCGGGGAGACGTCCCCGCACCGGCGCAGGCCGCGCCGGGAGCGAAGTCGGCCGACGAGCGGGCGGACCTGCTCGAGCTGACCGGCCCCCTCCCCGGCGAGCTGCGGCAGGAGATCGTGGCGCTGTGGGACGAGTACGAAGCCGCCGAGTCGGTGGAGGCCCGGCTTGCCAAGGGGCTCGACAAGCTGGAGACGATCCTGCAGCACACCCAGGGGATGAACCCGTCCGACTTCGACTACGATTTCAACCTCGGCTACGGCCGCCGATTCACCGAGAGCGACCCGGTCCTCCGGGCGCTGCGCGACCGGCTGGACGAAGCCACCCGTCGCCGCGCCGCGGACACCCGCCGGGATCCATGACGGCGCACATCGCGCTGCTGCGCGCCGTGAACCTCGGCGGACACAACCGGGTCGCCATGGCGGCGCTGCGCGCCTGCCTCGAGGCCCAGGGCTATCAGGGCGTGCGGACGCTGCTGCAGAGCGGCAACGTGGTTTTCGGCGGCGGCCGCCTGCGCGGCGCGGCCCTGGAGCGCCGCCTGGAAGCGGCGGCGCGGACGGCCCTCGACCTGGACACCCCCTTCATCGTCCGCACCGGGGAGGAGTGGGACGCCCTGGTCACCGCGAACCCGTTTCCTCGCGAAGCCGAGGACGACCCCGGGCACCTGCTCCTCTTCTGTCTCAAGGACGCCCCACCGCCGGACGCGGAAGCCCGTCTCCGCGCCGCGGTGAAGGGCCGCGAGCGGGTGCGGGTAGACGGACGCCAGGCCTACGTCGTCTACCCCGACGGCGTGGGTAACTCGAAGCTGTCCGCGACGGTCCTGGAGCGCTGGCTGGGCGGTCGCGGCACCGGACGAAACTGGAACACGGTGCTCAAGCTCCAAGCGTTGGCTGCCGACCAGTGACGCCGCCAGCGGACCTGATCGAGCAGCTCCGGCGGCTGGAGCGAGCCGCCCGGCCGCTCGAGCCGGGCACCGGCCGCCGCCGGCGGCTCCGCAACGCCGCCGTCGCCTCGACCGAGCGGTTCCTCCGCCGGATCGCCACGGCCAAGGGCTACGTCGAGACCGAGGACAAGGGGGCCGGGCTGCTGGAGGCCCCGATCGCCGAGCAGGGCATCCCGCTGGAGCGCGCCATCGCGCTGCTGGAGCGGGACGTGGTGCGCCCCGGCGGCGGCACGGCGACCGCCGCGCATCTGGCCTACATCCCGGGCGGCGGACTGTACCACTCCGCGGTCGGCGATTTCCTGGCCGCGGTGAGCAACAAGTACGCCGGCGTCTTCTTCGCCGGGCCCGGGGCGGTGAGGATGGAAAACCTCCTGCTCCGCTGGGTGGCGGACCTCGTGGGGTACCCGAAGGAGGCGGCGGGGAGCATCGCGTCGGGCGGCAGCCTCGCCACGCTCACCGCCATCACTACCGCGCGCGATGCGCACCGGCTCCGCGCGGCCGACTATCCCCGATCCATCGTCTACCTCACCGACCAGGCGCATCACTGCATCGAGAAGGCGCTCCGGATCGCCGGGCTGGCGGAGGCGCCGGTGCGCCGGGTGGCGATGGATGCCGGGTACCGCATGCGCCCGGACGCGCTGGCGGAGGCCATCGCCGCCGACCGCGCGGCCGGACTGCGGCCCTGGCTGGTCATCGCGGCCGCGGGCACCACCGACACCGGCTCGGTCGATCCGCTCGACGCCATCGCCGACGTCGCCGCCCGCGAGCGCTGCTGGTATCACGTGGACGCGGCCTACGGCGGATTCTTCCTGCTCACCGAGCAGGGCCGGCGCCTCATGCGCGGCATCGAGCGGTCGGACTCGGCGGTGCTCGACCCCCACAAGGGCCTCTTCCTTCCCTACGGCATCGGGATGGTGGTCGTGCGCGACGCCAGGGCCTTGGAGGCGGCGCACGATTACTCGGGGAACTACATGCAGGACGCCGACCGTGAGCCGGGGGAGATGTCTCCCGCCGATCTCTCGCCCGAGTTGTCCAAGCACTTCCGCGCGCTCCGCATGTGGCTGCCCCTCGTCCTGTTGGGCGTGGCGCCGTTCCGCGCCGCGCTGGAAGAGAAGCTGCTGCTGGCGCGCTACTTTCATGCCCGAATCGAAGCGGCCGGCTTCGAGGTAGGGCCGCCGCCGGAGCTGAGCGTGGCCACGTACCGCTGGGTGCCGCCCGGCGCCACTCCGGAGGATGCCGACCGGTTCAACCAGTCACTCGTGGATGCGATGCGCCGGGACGGCCGGCTCTTCATCTCGTCTACGCTCCTGGACGGACGCTTCACACTGCGCATGGCCGCGCTCGCGTTCCGCACCCACCGCCGCACCATCGACCTGGCGATTCGCGTGCTCCGCGAGCAGGTGGCCGCGCTGCTGGAACGGGGAACCGCATGAGCGCGGATACTCCGCGCATCCGACCGGTGACCCGTGAAGACGCCGCGGCGGTCGCGGCGCTGAGCGAGCAGCTCGGGTATCCGACCTCGCCCGAGTCGGTGGCCGGAAGGCTGGAGCGCCTCCTCGGGCGCGACGATCAGCTGGTGCTCGCGGCCATCGGGGACGATGGCGCGCTGGCCGGCTGGATCCACGCCGCCGACCAGGATCTGGTCGAGAACGAGCGGCGCTGCGAGATCCTCGGTCTCGTAGTGGACGGGCGACGGCGACGCGGCGGCGTGGGTCGGCGGCTGGTGGCCGAGGCGGAGCGCTGGGCGGCGTCCCGCGGCCTGCGCCAGATGTCGGTCCGCAGCAACGCGGCGCGGCGGGAATCGCACCCGTTCTACGAGGCGCAGGGCTACGTGCGGATCAAGACCCAGCAGGTGTATCGCAAGCCGATCGGCGGCGTGGCCTGAGCGACCGCGCGATCGGTCCGGCCGAATGGCGGTGGCGCCTGGCGCTCACCGGCGCGCTCGCGGTCTACGGCTGGATCTGCCTCCGCACCCCCGACACCTTCCGCTGGCTCGACGGTCTCGATCTCGCCATTCACGAGGCCGGGCACCTGGTGTTCGCGTTCGGCGGCGAGACCCTGACGGTCCTGGGAGGAACGCTGCTGCAGCTCCTGGTCCCGGCCACGTTCATCATCGCGCTGTGGCGCCAGGGCGATCGTCACGGGGCGACGGTGCCGCTATGGTGGCTGGGGCAGAGCTGCTGGAACGTCGCGCGCTACGTCCGCGACGCGCGAACCGAAGCGCTGCCCCTGGTCGGCGGCGGGGAGCACGATTGGGCCTTTCTGCTGGACCACTGGGGCGTGCTGGAACGCGACCAGGCGATCGGGCGTACGGTGTATCTGGCCGGGATGCTCTGCTACCTCGCCGCGGTGATCGGCGGCTGGCTCGCGCTTCGCGCGGCGCATCCGACATTCACGTCCGCCGGGGAGTCTGCCTGATGCCGTCCATGGAGCTTTTCGTCCGCGCGATACAGCCGGCGGCCGGCCGCGGGGGATGGCACGGCGGCCCGACGCCGGTGGGGGCCCTGCGTGGGGTCGGCGCGGCGGAGGCCTGGTGGCGGCCCGCCCCGCGGCGAAAGAGCATCTGGATGCTGACGCTGCACATCGCGTACTGGAAGTACGCCATACGGCGAGTGCTCGATCGGAGCGGGCGAAGCGGCTTTCCGCGCGGGCCTTCGAACTGGCCCTCGCCGCCGGACCACGCCGATACAGCGCGGTGGCTGGAAGACGTCGCCCTGCTCAAGCTGGAGCACGCCCGGCTGGTCGAAGCGGTCGCGGCCCTGCCTGCCGGCCGTCTGGGCCGCCGTCCGCCCTCATCGCGACGATGGACCTACGGTGACCTGGTGAGCGGCATCGCAGTGCACGACGCCTATCACACGGGCCAGATTCAGCTCATGAAGCGGCTCTACCGGGAGCGGCGAAGCCTCGGGCGCTAGCCCTCGGCCGCCGGCCCCGGCTTTATTTCGGTGGAGCGAGGCCGCCGTTCGCCGGCCCAACCCACTCCAGGAGACCCCATGTCCCGTGCCGATGACAAGCGGATCGCCGCGCTGGCCCGGAAGAATGCCGCCAAGATCAAGCCGCCCAAGGACGAGCAGACGGCGCGGTTCGACCCTACGCTGCGTCAGCGGCCGGCCGAGCAATCGGCGGAAACTCAGCGGCTGTTCAAGGAAATGAAGCGCCGGGAGTTCTGAGATCGCTTCGCCGGTGGTGCGGGTGGCCGCGACCCTGGCGGCCGGTGCGGTCGCGGGGCTGCTGGCGGCCGCGGCCCTCGGAGTCGCGGACCTGTATCTCTCCGGCCATTCGGCGGGGACGCTCGGTGGCCCGATGCTGGACCTCCCGGCCCTGGGCGTGCACCTGAGTGTAGCGGATGCGGCGGTGCTGATCGTCGCCCTGCTCGCGGCCGGCATCACCTGGACCGAGCTGGGCGGGCCCGGCTGACTACGCAGGAGGACCGATGGATCTCCGTGTCGCCCCGCTGGCCGCCATCTTCGAGCTCAACACCGACCTGCTGCTCAACTGTCTCGACGGACTGTCGCAGGACGAGGCGCAGCGCCGGCTCGACGGGGGCGGCAACAGCATCATCTTCCTCGCCGCTCACCTGGCCGACACCCGCCACTTCCTGCTCGGCCGGCTGGGGCACCCGCTGGCCAACCCGCTGAGTCGCTACCTGGCCGATGCCCGGCGGATCGAGGACATCGGCGAGTGGCCCACGCTGGAGGAGCTCCGCCGGGGCTGGCTCGGGGTGAGCGGCCAGCTGGCGGAGGTCCTGGCCGAGCTGGAGAGCGGCGCGCTGGATCGAACCGGAACCCATCGCTTCCCGGTCGGCGATTCCTCGCCGTTGGGAATGCTGGCCTTTCTGGCGCAGCACGATTCCTATCATGTGGGTCAGGCGGCGTTCATTCGCCGCCAGCTCGGTAAGCCGGCGATGACCTACGCTCGGCGGACGCCGGCGACGGTCTAGGAGCGGAAGGTGGCGATGGTCTGCGGCGGCGAGGGCGGCGGGACCGGCGCCTGCAGCCGGTCGGCGGCCATGCGGCTCGAGGCTCGCGCCAGCTCCATCGCGCCGGACAGCTGCTCGGCGAGGTCGCGCACCTCGTCGGGCGTGGCGGCCGGATCGGCCGAGAGCGAGAGCGCCGAGCGGTAGAGCTCCTCCATGGCGGCGTGGCTCAGGGCCAGCCGCATCCAGAGCGAGCGGGTCCGCTCCAGCTCGACGGTGGACATGCTCACCGTGACGTCTTCGAACTCGCCCCGGAGCGGCGCGATGCGGTCGGCGATCGTGCGCGCGGCGCTCTGCGCCGCCTCGCCGCTTTCGGCCGCGCCGGCCGTCGTCAGCGAGTCCGCGATCCGCTGGAGCATCGCGTAGCCTTCGCTCGCGGTCTCGAGCAGCGCGATGGCGCGCGGCGCGCTCGGCGTGGATGGAGTGGGAGCGGCGCACGCCGCGCACGCGGCGAGCGCGAAGAAGCTGAGTGATCGAGCGGCGGAACGACGATGGGCGGCGCGCATGGGGATAACATGCACCCGATTTTTCGAGTTGGTCAGTGAGGGGGAACACCGGGTGGCAGCGGCAATCGGGTGTGGGTCCGAACAGTGCAAGGCCTTGCAGTGAACGTCGTCGCCACCATCGGGTACCAGGGCGCCACCATCGCCGACGTGCTGCAGACACTGGCCGAGGCGGGGGTCGAGCTGCTGGTGGATGTGCGGGCGGTGGCCGGCTCGCGGCGCCCCGGCTTCTCCAAGACCCCGCTCGCCGCCAACCTGCACGGCGCCGGCATCGACTATCTCCACCTGCGCGGGCTGGGCACTCCCGCTCCGGGACGGGCGGCGGCGCGTGCGGGGCGGCGCGACGAGATGGGGGCGATTTTCCTGAAGCACCTCGAGGGGCACGAGGCCCACGCCGAACTGGAGGCGCTGGCCGACGTCGTGCGGAGCGGGCGCCGGGTCTGCCTGCTCTGCTTCGAGGCCGATCCGGCGCACTGCCACCGCAGCCTCGTGGCAAAGGCCCTCGGCGAGCTCGTGCCGATCGAGGTGCGGCATCTATGAGGAGGCGGGTTCATGGCGCTGGAGATGCGTACCACGTGTGAAAAGTGCCAGGCGCCGCTCGAGGCCGGCGACCTCGCGTTCATCTGCAGCTACGAGTGCACCTTCTGCCCGGGATGCACCGTCGCGATGGCCCAGCGCTGTCCCAACTGCGGGGGTGAGCTGACCCGGCGGCCGCGCCGGGCCGCGAGCTGACATGAGGCCCACCCTGCGCGCCCTGCGCCTCGTGGCGGCTCTGCTCCCACTCCCGGCCGCGGCCCTGGCCCAGGGGAATGACGGCTGGACGCTGCACGGACACGACCTCGGCGGGCAGCGCTTCTCGCCCCTCAAGGACATCGACAGCGCGACGGTCGCGACTTTGCGCCCGCTCTGGACCTGGCACAGCGGGGTCGCCGCCACCTTCCAGGCCACGCCGATCGTGGCCGATTCCACGATGTACGTCTCCCTCCCGTTCAGCGGCGTCGCGGCGCTCGACCCCGCCACCGGACGGGAGAGGTGGCGCTACGTGCACCAGTCCCGGGCGGACAAACTCTGCTGCGGTCCGGCCAATCGCGGTGTTGCGGTGGCGGAGGGACGGGTGTTCGTGGGAACCGTTGATGGCCGACTGGTGGCCCTCGACGCGGCGAGCGGCCGGCGGCTCTGGGACATCACCGTCGCGGATTACCAGGGCACCACCGAAGCCACGGGACTGCTTCGGCCGGACGATCCGCTCTCCCGCGTCGGGGCCCACGGGTCCACCGGCATCGGGATCAGCGCGGCGCCGCTGGTGTACCAGGGCAAGGTGTTCGTCGGGATCGCCGGGGTCGGGTACGGGCTGCACCCCGACCAGGGGCTCGCGGTGGTCGGCGTGTCGGGCCAGTACGGCCGTCCCGGGCTGATGGCCGCGTTCGACGCGGCGACCGGGCGCGCGCTCTGGCGCTTCGACGTCACCGGTCCGGGCTGGGAAGGGGACTACCGTACCGCCACACCCTACGGCGTCGCGCTGCACCGCAACGTGGCCCGGGAGCGCGCCGACGCGCCGGCCCACGCGGACGCCTGGCGCTATGGCGGAGGCTCGATCTACGCCACGCCGGTGGTGGACGCGGAGCGTCACCTGCTCATCTTCGGCACCGGCAACCCGTCGCCCCAGATGGCGGACGCCTCGAGGCCGGGCGACAATCTCTATACCTCCTCGCTGGTCGCGCTCGATCTGCGCAGTGGCCGAATCGTCTGGCACTACCAGCAGGTACCCCACGACCGGTGGGGGTACGATGTCGCCAGCTCGCCGGTGCTGTTGGATCTGGTCGAGCACGGGGCCGTGGTGCCGGCGGTGGCCCAGGCGAGCAAGACCGGATGGGTCTTCGTGCACGACCGCCGGGACGGCCGCCTGCTGTTCCGGTCCCGCCCGTTCGTGCCGCAGCGCAACCTCTTCATGCCGCCACGGCCGGGTGACGGCGTGGTGATCGCGCCCGGGATCGCCGGCGGCGCCAACTGGTCGCCCTCGGCGTACGATGCCGGCCGTCGGCTCTTCTACGTGGCCGCGCTCCACCTGCCCACCCGGTACATCGCGCAGAAGGCGCGCCGTCCCGACGGCAGCATCCTGCAGTACGCCAGCACGCGCGACGGCGACGAGCGCTGGGGCACTCTCACCGCGCTCGATCTGTCCCGGGAGGGCGAGGTGCGCTGGCAGGTTCGCACCGATGAGCCGTTGGTGGGCGGCGTGCTCGCCACGGCCGGCGGGCTGGTCTTCAGCGGGGCGGGGCGGGGCAGCTTCGCGGCCTTCGCCTCATCGAGCGGCCGTCGGCTCTGGTCCTGGCAATGCGACGCGGGGGTGAATGCCCCGCCGGTGAGCTATCGGGCCGGCGGCCGGCAGGTGATCGCCGTCGCCGTGGGCGGGAACGCGTTGTTCGGCTTCAAACAGGGGGACGCGGTGATGGCGTTCGCGCTGCCGGCGGGGGCCCGCTAGCATGGGCACCACCCGACTCGAGGCCTTCAGCGACGGCGTGGTCGCGATCCTCATCACGATCATGGTGCTGGAGCTGCGGCCGCCGCACGGGGCCGCCCTCGCCGACCTGCGGCCGTTGCTGCCCGTGTTCCTGAGCTATGTGCTGAGCTTCGTGTATCTGGGGATCTACTGGAACAACCATCACCACATGCTGCACGTCACCCGCCGGGTGAACGGGGTGGTGCTGTGGAGCAACCTCCTGCTGCTCTTCGTGCTCAGTCTGGTGCCGTTCACCACCGCCTGGATGGGCGAGAACCATGGGGCGGCGGTCCCGACGGCCATCTACGGCCTGGTCCTGCTGCTGGCCGCCATCTCCTACGTCGTCCTCCAGCGCGCCATCCTCCGCCTGGAGGGGCCGCGGTCCACCCTCGCGTCGGCGATCGGGAGCGACCTCAAGGGCAAGCTCAGCCTGCTGGCCTACGCGCTGGCGATTCCGCTCGCCTTCGTGCATGCCTGGCTCTCGTGGGGACTCTACGTCGCCGTGGCGCTCACCTGGCTGGTGCCGGACCGGCGGATCGAGCGGGTGATCGCGGCCGAGGAGCCGTAATGCGAGGCATCCCATGACTCAGCCAGATCCTGTGGGCGACGACCGGGTCGTTCGACTGCTGGAGGAGATCCGCGACCTGCAGCAGGAACAGGGCCGGCGCTCGGCCGAAGCGCTCCGGGGCCAGCAGGAGTCCATCGGGCTTCAGCAGGCCGGGTTGCGTCGCGTGCGGGTCATCCTGGGGTTCGCCGCGGCCGCGCTCCTGCTCGCCGTCGGCATGCTGGTGCTGCTGGTCGTTCGGGTGCTGGCACGGCTGGGCTGACCGCTTTGACGGCCCGGCCGCGGCGCCGCATGTTGTGTCAGGTCGGCTCGGTCGCGCGCGCCTCGGACGCCTCGGCCACCTTGGCGAGCAGCTGATCCCGGGTGAAGGGCTTGGGCAGAAAGGGGTGGGCGGGCTGTTCGTCGTCCAGCGTCTCCCGCTCCGCGGGGTAGGCCGACATGAGCAGCACCGGCTGGGAGGGACGCTGCCGCCGCAGCTCGGCCAGCAGCCCCGGGCCGCTCAGTCGAGGCATCACCAGGTCCACGATCACGAGGCTCACCGAGCCGGCCCGCGCGAGCACCTCGAGCGCTTCCTGGCCGTCCTCGGCCTCGAAGATCCGGTAGCCGGCATTGCTCAGGTGCCCCTGAATGACGCGGCGCACGATCGCGTCGTCGTCCACGATCAGGATGGTCGGGGGCGGCAGGGAGGCGTCCAACGGCATGATAGTCGGAGCTTAGTGTCCTGCCGCTCTGCGGCACGGTGACTTGGCTCACACATGGCCCGGTCCGATGTCGGAGTCGCACAGCAGTCGCAAGGAGGTGGGTATGAGCGGGTTCTACGAGCCGCCACCCCGGGCGGCGTCGGAGTTCCGGGAGCGTCTCTATCACCCCCGCTGGGACACGATCCAGGGCGCGCTCGGCCGCCCCGTTCCCGAGATCCTGCGGCAGATGTACTCCGCGCCGGACGCGCTGCTGCGAAGCCACTTCTACCTGGTCGCCCCCGACGGCGAGCGGCGGATGTGGCTGGACCTGTTTCTGCCGATGGACGACGAGGCCATCCGGCCGTACGGACACGCGCTGCCGCCCGGCGCGGTCGCCTTCGCCGATGACGAGCACGGGGACCCGTACTATTTCGTCCCCGACGGGACCGCGTACGGCGACGGCCCCGTGTTCGTGCGCGGGCCCGCCCACGGTCCGGCGGGCGAGGAGCAGGTCGCGGCCTCGCTCGCGGATTTCCTGAGCTGGTCGCGCGACTACGCCCACTAGCGTGCCGGTCGGACCCAGTCTCAGCTACGTCGGCGGCCCAACGGCGCTCATCGAGTGGTCGGGTGCGCGGCTGCTCACGGATCCGACGCTGGATCCGGCAGGGACCGAGTATGCGACGCCGGCCTACACCCTGCGCAAAACGATGGGGCCGGCGTTGGGCGCCGACGCGCTGCTGCCCCTGGATGCGGTACTGCTGAGCCACGACCACCACTTCGACAATCTCGACCATGCCGGCCGGCGCCTCTTGTCCCAGGCCGGTCGGGTGTTCACCACGACGGAAGGCGCCGCCCGCATCGGCCGGGAACCGGGACTGGCGCCTTGGCAGACCGCCTCCCTGGACACCTCGTCGGGTACGCCGCTTCGGGTCACCGCCACGCCGGCGCGCCATGGACCGAGTCATGCCGATCGGGGACCGGTGATCGGCTTCGTGGTCGAGGGCCCGGGCGGCGCGATCTATCTCTCCGGGGATACCGTGTGGTACGAAGGCGTCGCCGAGGTTGCGGCGCGCTTCCGCGTGCGCTCCGCGGTGCTGTTCATGGGAGCGGCGCGGGTCGCGGCCGCGGGCGATTGGCCGCTCACCTTCACCGGCGAAGATGCGGTGTCGGCGGCCCGCGCCTTCGCCGGCGCGGCGATCGTGCCGCTCCACTTCGAAGGGTGGGCACATTTCTCGGAGTCGCGTGCGCAGATCGAGCGGGCGTTCGCCACCGCCGGACTGGCCGACCGGCTGCGCTGGCCGCCCCCGGGGATTCCAATCCGGATCTGAACGGCCTTGCCCGGCCGAGGCGCCGGTGTCATCGTGTGCGTGGTCCATCTCTTCATGCCGGAGTGCCGCCCATGTCCTTGCCGCGCGTGCGTGCTCCCCGGGCGCTGGTCGCCCTTCTGCTCTGGCCCGGCGTCCTGCTGGGGCAGGGCTCCGACCCCGGTCCGCTCGCCGACGCCCGACGCGGGATCGAGCGCGGGAATGCCGAGTACGTCGCCGCGTTCGCCAAGGCCGATGCCGACGGCGTGGCGTCGGTCTACGACGCGGATGGCGTCCGCCTGGGCGATGACGGCAAGGTGCTCCGTGGCCGCGGCGCCATCGCGAGCGACCTGCGCGGCTTTCTCCAGGCCGTCGGGCCGGTCACGGTCACGCTCGCGACGGCGACGGTCTGGCTGGTCGACAACCTGGCGTACGAGACGGGAACGTGGTCCTACACCTTCACGCCCAAGGGCAAGGACCAGGAGCACGTCGGCGGCAAGTACGTCAGCACCTGGATCCGCCAGGCCGACGGTGGGTGGAAGATCAGGAGCGATCTCGCGGTGCCGGGGACCTGAGCCGTGGCTCGATCGGTCGGATTGGTCTTCCTCGTCCTGGCCGCGGTCCTGCTCAGCCTCGGGATCTGGGATCTTCCCCTGATCGAGGGGCCGTCCCTTCCCGCGGCGCAGGGGCTCCTGAGCGAGGGCCCGGGCTGGTACCTGCAGGCGGGCTACCTCGCGCTCGCGCTGCTCCTCGCGGCGATCGGCGGCTGGCTGGTCGCGCGAGCAGGCGGATCGCGGCCGGACGACCGGGGATGACGGCGCGCTCTACCGCGCCGGGCCCGGCACTCCTAGCTTCGTGAGATGCCCAGCCCGGCCCTCTGATCCCGCCCATGACCGAAGCCGAGGCGCAGGAGTTCGCGCTGGAGTGGATCGCCGTCTGGAACAGCCGCGACCTCGAGCGCATCCTGGACCACTACAGCGAGGACGTGGAGATCATCTCGCCGCTCGCGGAGTCGGTCCTCGGCCCCGGACGGGTGGTCGTCCGCGGCAAGACCGCAGCCCGCGCCTACTGGGGTCCGGCGCTGGCCCGCTTTCCCGATCTGCATTTCGTGCTCTTCCGTGCGTACGCGGGCGCCCGGAGCGTCGTGCTCCATTACCAGAGCGTCCAGGGGCTGGTCGCGGCGGAGTGCATGGAGCTGGACGAG
>DATEIR010000106.1:0-24829 GCA_035278885.1 Gemmatimonadales bacterium
TGCCCTCGCGGGCCAGTACCTCGGAGAGCTGGCCGGAGCCCAGGTTGCCCTGCTGGCGAGCCCGTCCCAGCGCCCCCATGACCAGCGGCGCGAGCATGCTGAGCAGGGGACCGACCTTGGACACATCCAGCCCGGATGCGCCGGCGATACCGCGTTCCGCCGCGGCCTGGCGATCGCCCAGGATGTGGCCGAGAATCGCATTCCCGTCGGGCGTCGCGGCGACCGGTGGGTTGTTCAGCGCGCTGCCGTCGTGATCACGGGCGAGCGCGTCATGCAGCTGCTGCGCGCCGCCGGGGGTGGCGGCGTTCCGGGCCAGGCCGGCCAGGAGCAGCGGCACCGCCGCGGCCAGGGCCTTGCTGGTGGCACCGCGGTCGGCGCCAAGCGCGCCGCTGATTCGTCCGAGCGACTGGTCGTCGAGGTGCCCGCTGAGTGAGTCCAGAAGGGAGCTCATAGGCTGGATAGTTGAGGTGTGATGACTGATCGGGATGGAGCAGTCGGAGTATCGTGGGGCTGACCACCGGCGGGCGGTGATCGAGGTCACAGGCTCAGCTCGTAGGGGCCTCTCGGCGCTCGATCTCGGTCACGCCCTTCACCTTGCGGACGGCCTTGAGCACCTTGGCGAGGTGCGGGAGGTTGTCCACCTCGACGAAGATGGTGCCGAATACGGTGCCGTCCCGAGTCCGAATGTCGGCGGCCCGGATGTTGGTGCCGGTCTGGCTGATCGCCTCCATGATGTCGGCGTAGAGCCCCCGCCGATCCTCGCCGGTCACCGCGAGCCGCACCGCGAACGACTCGCCCTGGCTCTCCTGCCAGTCGATCTCGACCCGTCGCTCGTCCGCCGACAGGGTAAGCAGGTTGGGGCAGTCGGAGCGGTGGATCGAGATGCCTCGGCCCTGGGTGACGTATCCGACGACCGAATCGCCGGGCACCGGCTGGCAGCACTGGGCGTAGCGCACCATCAGCCCGTCCACACCCTGGATCTTGATTCCCCGCCCCAGCCGAATCCGGTCTATGACCCGCCCGAACACCGTCGGCTTGGGCTCCTGCAGGTCCTCGGCCTCGAGGTCGGGATACAGCGCCCGCATCACCTGGCCGATCGGCACGTCGCCCCGCCCCACCGCGATCTCCAGTCCGCGTCCGTCGGCGAGCGAGAGCGTCGAGGCGGCGCGCGCGAGCCGGGTGTCGTCCGGCTGGTCGAGCCGGCGCTTCCGCACCTCGCGCGCCAGGATCTCGCGGCCCAGCGTGAGGCTGACCTTCTCCTCCTCGTGATTGATCCACTGCTTGATCTTGTGCCGGGCCCGGGCGGTGCGCACGTGGCTCAGCCAGTCCCGGCTCGGCTTGGCCGAGGGGCTGGTGAGGATTTCGATCGTATCGCCGCTCTTGAGCTCCCGGTGGAGAGGCGCGATCCGCCCGTTGATCTTGGCTCCCTGGCAGTGGTGGCCCACTTCGGTGTGGACATGGAAGGCGAAATCGATCGGCGTGGAGCCCTTGGGCAGCCGCTTGACGTCACCCTCCGGGGTGAAGACGAAGATCTCGTCCTGATACAGGTCCACCTTGAGGAACTCGAGAAACTCCTCGGGACTGCGGGTGTCCTGTTGCAGCTCCAGGAGCTGGCGGAACCAGCCCAGGTGTTGATCCAGCTCGTCGGTCTTACCGTCCCGCTTGTAGAGCCAGTGCGCCGCGATACCGTATTCGGCCGTCCGGTGCATCTCCTGGGTCCGGATCTGCACTTCGAAGAGCTGCCCGCCGGGCCCGAAGATGGTGGTGTGGAGCGACTGGTACGCGTTGGACTTGGGGCTGGCGATATAGTCCTTGATCCGCTCCTGGATCGGGGTCCAGTTGTGATGGATGATGCCGAGCACGTGATAGCACTCCGGCACTGTCCGCACGATCACCCGGATGGCCATGAGATCGTAGATCTCGTCGAAGGCCTTGTTCCGCTTGCGCATCTTCTGGTAGATCGACCAGAGATGCTTGGGGCGGCCGGTGACCTCGTACCAGTCGATGCCGGCGCGCTTGAGCTCGTGATCGAGCGGAGTCTTGAGCTTGAGGATGGTCTGTTCCCGCACCGCCCGCTTCGCCGCCACCTGGTTCACCAGGTCGCGATACTCCTCGGGCTCCAGGAACTTGAAGGCCAGATCTTCCAGCTCGGCCTTGATGCCGGCCATGCCGAAGCGGTGCGCCAGGGGCGCGTAGATCTCCCGCGTCTCCATCGCGATTCGATGCCGCCGCTCGGGCTGGAGGTGCTCCAGCGTGCGCATGTTGTGCAGCCGGTCGCCCAGCTTGATGATGATGACCCGGGCGTCCTTGGCGATGCTGAGCAGCAGCTTGCGGTAGTTCTCGACCTGCTCCTCGGCCGAGGACCGAAAGGTGAGCGAGCTGATCTTGGTGAGGCCGTCCACGATGCCGGCGATCTCGCTGCCGAACTCGCGCGCGATGTCCTCCGAGCGGACGTCGGAGTCCTCCACCACGTCGTGCAGGAGCGCCGCGGCGATGGTGGCGGTGTCCAGGAGCTGCTCCGCCAGGATCAGGGCCACCGCGATGCTGTGCGAGATGAAGTCCTCCCCCGACATGCGTTTCTGGCCGCGGTGGGCGGACGCGCTGAAGCGGAGGGCGCGATCGATCAGATCGACGTCCAGCCGGTCGGCGTGGCGCTCCAGCACGACCATCAGCTCGGGGGCGAGCTCGGGGAGGATCGAGGTCATGACACCGCTGCGGTTAGCTCCATTCCGAAAGGTAGCGCTCCTCGTCGGACGCCGAGCGAGCCCGGCCCTCCCCCGTCAGGGTGGCGGGGGCGAGGGGCTCTCTCAACTCAGCTTGCGTGGGCTGGTAACGCGCCGCGTCTGCTACCACGATGGGGAAAAATGCTCGGCGCGTCAACGCGGAGCAGGAACGGAGCCGCCCCGGAGCTAGCCGCGGCCGGCTTGGACGACAGAGCTATCTAGCGGCCGCCCTTGCGGTTCCGCGTGGATCAGAGGAGTCCGGCCGTGGCCAGGCTCAGGAATCGGTCTCCCGCGATGATCACATGGTCGTAGAGCGGCAGGTCGAGCAGCCGCCCGGCCTCCGCGAGCTGCCGGGTGACCGCCCGATCCTCCGCGGACGGGGTGGGATCGCCGCTGGGGTGATTGTGGACCACGATGATGCCGGCGGCCGCCTCCACGATGGCGGCGCGGAACACTTCGCGGGGGTGAACCAGCGAGCTGTTCAACAGCCCCCGGGTGATCAGGACCTCGCGCAGCACCTGACTCTGGCTGTCGAGAGCGAGGAGGTGGAACTCCTCGACCTGCAGGTCGCGGAGCCGGCTGGCGAAGCGCCGGGCGACGTCCTCGGGATCGCGGATGCGCTGGAGCGGCGGCCGCTCTTCGCGGGCCAACCGGGTGCCGAGCTCGAACGCCGCGGCGAGCCGGGCCGCCTTGGTCGGCCCGATGCCGTCGGTGCGGAGCCATTCGGATCGGGGCCGCTGTGAGAGGCGGCGGAGAGACCCCTCGCTGAGCTCCAGCAAGCCCCCCGCGACGTCGAGGACGCTGCGGCGACCCCGGCCGGTCCCGATGACGATGGCCAGCAGCTCCGCCGTGGTGAGCGCGGCGGGCCCCAGCGCCCACAGCCGCTCTCGGGGGCGATCGGCGGGTGGAAGCGTGTTCATCGGGCCGGCCATCGCAGGAGAGTAACCGCGCCTGCCCGAGAGGTCGGTGGCTTTATCCTGCGGGAAGGGGAGGAAGCGTTCTCAACGGGTCAGTCGCGATCGGGTCGCTGCGGGAACGCGGCGGCGAGGTCGTCACCGGCATCCACCATGACGTGCACCATGTAGCGGGATGTGCTGCGGAACCGGCCGCCGGCCGCTTCGCAGGCCGACTGGCTGGTGGCCCGGAGCAGGCGAGGCTGCATTTCTCCCTTGGGCCCTCGGCACACATTGGTATGCTGGTGCCAGCGCGCCACGCTGAGCGGAATCCTGGCGTCGAGGTCATCCTCGGTGGCGCCATCGGGAGCGACGAACATGGCGCCGGCCAGCTGCAAGTTGCCGCTCTCGTCCCGCCGATATAGCAGCGCCTGGGGCGATGCCGGATCGAACCGGGCATTCCTCGCGCGCGACTTCGGCCGCCCCACATGCAGCATCTTTCGACGCTGCTGCATGGCCTCGGGCAGCCGCGAGCGATACCCCGCCGCCTCGGCCGAGGCGAGGGTTTGATAGGG
This sequence comes from Gemmatimonadales bacterium, assembly GCA_035278885.1. Lineage (GTDB taxonomy): Bacteria > Gemmatimonadota > Gemmatimonadetes > Gemmatimonadales > GWC2-71-9 > CAVVWJ01. The sequence goes on from DATEIR010000106.1 coordinate 4,192, forward strand.
AGCGATGGCGGCGCGCAGGCGATGGACGACCGCGAGGGCCCTCGCGCTGTCGGCGGCGGTGCCTGCCCGAGCCCGGGTGAAGATCATGTGGTGATGGCCGGGCTGCATCTCGGCCACGTCCTGCGCCCGAAGCGAGACGCTCGAGCAGGCGAGCAGCAGGCCGGCCAGCACCGGCCCGACGGTGCGGTACCCCATGGACCCTTCCCGGTGGAGGACTCGGATTGCGAAGGGCTGACGCACCAGGGGCCGGATTGTTAGCACACTTCCGTCGCCCAGGAACCCTCAGTCGGAATCCGGTCGTTGGGGAAAGACCGCGGCAAGATCGTCACCCGAGTCGACCATGACATGGATCATGTAATGGGACGCGGGGCGCCATCGGCCACCCGCCTTCTCGCAGTCCGCAAGAGTCAACCACTGGTGATAGCGCGGGGCCATCTCGCCCTTCGGCCCCCGGCACACGTCGACGTGCCGGTGCCAGTGCGCTACGCTGAGTGGAACCCTGGCGTCGAGTTCGTCCTCGGTGATGCCTCTGGGAGCCACGAACATGGCACCCGCCAGCCGGAATTGGCCGCTCTCATCCCTCCGGTAGACCAGCGACTGGGGCGTGGACGGATCGAACGTACCGATCCCGGCGAGAGATTTCGGGCGGGACATGTGCATCATGTGCCGGTCCTGCATTCCGGCCATCGCGCGCACGAGGTAGCCGGCCGACTCCGCCGAGGCGGGCGTCGCATAGCGCCCGATGGCCGCGCGCAGCCGGTGCACCACGTCGAGCGCCCTCGCCGTGTCGGCGGCGGTGCCGGGCCTCGGCGCGGTATAGGCCATGTGGTCGTGGCCATCCTCCATGGATCCCATGTCCTCCGTCGAGGGCGGCGGGCTCGAACACGCCACCAGCAACCCGGTCATCACCGCTTCGAGAGTACGCAGGCCCATGTTGCCCTTCCTCGACGAGGACGATCCGGAACAGCCAAGGCTGACCGGCGAGCGAGAGCCGTGCGCCCAGGGCTCTGCCCAAGCATGAGCCTGGGCCAGACTGGGCGCGTGAAAGTAGGACAGGGATTGTCGATCGAGAGTGTACGCCCGAAATCAGGAGCACACCAGGGGTGGGGCTAGGCGCTAGCGCCCGGCCCCGTGGCACTTCTTGTACTTCTTGCCCGACCCGCAGGGACAGGGGTCGTTCCGGCCGACTTCCGGGACGGTGGCCGCGGCAGGGCGGCCGACCGGGCCAAGCGAGCTGCTGACCGCGGGGTTGCCGCGCGGCACGGGCGGCGGCGCCGGAACGGATCGAGGCGGCGCTCCCATGAAGAGATCGTCCGAGCTGGCGGGCGCCGGCTCCTGTACCGGCGCGGGCTCCGGGGCCGGGCCCGTCTCCCTGACCGGCACCCGACGCGGGGCGGCCTCGCGCGGCGGCTCCGCACTCACCTGGATCTTGAGGAAGCGCTCGGTGAAGGTGGACTGGATGTCGTGCATCAGGTCCTGGAACATCTCGAACGCTTCCCGCTTGTATTCCACCAGCGGATCCTTCTGACCCCAGGCCCGGTACTGGATGGCGTTCCGCAGCTGATCCAGGTCGTACAGGTGGTCCTTCCAGCGCTCGTCGAGCACCGACAGCATCACCTGCGACAGGACCTGGCTGTCCACCTCCGGCACCCGGATGGAGGTGCCGAAGTCCACCAGGTACTGGACCTTTCGCTGGAAGGCGATCTCGCCCTGCTGCTTGACCGCCTCCGCCATGCGCTCGAGCGTCGGGGTGGCCTCCGCGTCGGTGAGCTCGTCCACCGTGACCAGGTACTGCATCATCAACGCTTCGCGAAGCCCGCCCCGATCGTACTCCTCGGGACGCTCGGTATCGGCGAGGTACTGGGTGGTGGCCCGCTCCACCGCGGCCTCGATCATCCGGCGCGCTTCGGCCTTGAGCTCCTCGCCCCGCTCCAGAGCGAACAGACGCAGCGAGTAGACCACCTCCCGCTGCTGGTTCATCACGTCGTCGTATTCGAGCAGCCGCTTCCGGCTCTGGAAGTTCTGCAGCTCGACCCGCTTCTGCGCCTGCTCGATGGCCCGGGTCACCAGGCCGCCGGTGATGACCTCTCCCTCTTCCGCCCCGCTCTTGTCCATCCAGCGCGCGATGCGGTCCGAGCCGAAGAGCCGCATGAGATCGTCTTCCAGCGAGAGGAAGAAGATCGACTGTCCCGGATCGCCCTGGCGGCCGGAGCGGCCGCGCAGCTGCCGGTCGATCCGGCGGCTCTCGTGCCGCTCGGTGCCGATGATCTGCAGCCCAGCCTCGTCCTGCGTGAGATCGAGGTCCTTGCCCAGTTTGATGTCGGTGCCGCGGCCCGCCATGTTGGTGGCGATCGTAATGGAGCTCTTCTGTCCCGCGTTGGCGACGATCTCGGCCTCGCGCTGGTGGTACTTGGCGTTCAGCACCTCGTGCTTAAGTCCCCGCCGTTTGAGCTGCCGCGACAGCGTCTCCGAGACGTCCACGTTCACGGTGCCGATCAGGATGGGCCACCCCAGGGCGTGCAGGCGCTCCACCTCGTCCAGCACCGCGTTGTACTTCTCCCGCCGGGTCTTGTAGATCCGGTCGACCTGATCGAGCCGCTTGATCGGCCGGTGGGTCGGGATGACCGCGACCTCCAGGCCGTAGATCTGGTAGAACTCGGTCTCTTCCGTCTCGGCGGTGCCGGTCATGCCCGCCAGCTTGTCGTACATCCGGAAGTAGTTCTGGATCGTGATCGTGGCGAAGGTCTGGGTCTCGCCCTTGACCTGCACGCCCTCCTTGGCCTCCACCGCCTGGTGCAGCCCGTCGGCCCAGCGCCGGCCGGTCATGACGCGGCCGGTGAACTCGTCCACGATCACCACCTGGCCGTCCTGCACCAGGTAGTCCACTTCCTTCTCGTACAGGACGTGGGCCTGGAGCAGCTTGTGGATGATGTGGAGCTTCTCGCTCTTGATCGCGTACTCCGACTCCACCTTGCGCCGGAGCTCCACCCGATCGTGGGGCGAGAGGTCGGGGTCCTTGTCGATCCGGTGGATCTCCTCCGAGATATCGGGCACCAGGAAGAGCTCGGGGTCGTTGGGCGACATCGCCTCGGCGCCCCGGTCGGTCAGATGGACCGAGTGGCCCTTCTCGTCCAGCACGAAGTAGAGGGTGTCCTCGATGTCGCGCATGCGCTGCTGCCGGATCGGGAGTTTCCGGTCGGCGATGGCGTCGAGCTCCATCCGCTGCACCAGCTGCTTGATGCCGGTCTCGTTCAGCATCTTGAGCAGGCGCTTGTTCTTCGGCATGCCCAGCTGGGCCTGATAGAGCTTGAGCGCCGCGTCCTGCCGGGTCTTGTCGTCCTCCAGCAGCTTTTCCGCGTCGGCCAGCAGCGTGTTCGCTACTCCGGTCTGCTTCCGCACCAGCTCGGCGACCTGGCGGCTGAACTGGCCATACTTGTCGTCGGTCTCGTTGCCCACCGGCCCCGAGATGATGAGTGGCGTTCGCGCTTCGTCGATGAGGATCGAGTCCACCTCGTCGATGATGGCGTAGGCATGCTCCCGCTGGACCCGCTGCTCCAGCGAAAACACCATGTTGTCGCGCAGGTAGTCGAACCCGTACTCGTTGTTGGTGCCGTAGGTGATGTCGGCCAGGTAGGCCGCACGGCGCTCGGGCGAGCTAGGCTCGGTATCGTCGAGGCAGGCGACGGTCAGACCGAGATACTTGAAGACGTGGCCCATCCACTGCGAGTCGCGCCGGGCCAGGTAGTTGTTCACCGTGACCAGGTGGGCCCCGCGCCCGGCGAGGGCATTGAGATAGAGCGGCAAGGTGGCGACCAGCGTCTTGCCTTCGCCGGTGGCCATCTCGGCGATCTTGCCCTGGTGCAGCACCACCCCGCCGATCAGCTGCACGTCGTAGGGCACCATGTCCCACACCAGCTCGTGCCCGGTGACCATGACGGTCGTTCCCAGCAGCCGGCGGCAGGCCTCCCGGACCGTGGCGTAGGCCTCGGGGAGGATGTCGTCCAGGCCGGCGGCCAGCTCCTTCTTCCATTGGGTCTCGAGCTGGTTGAACTGCTGCTCCAGCCGATCCCGCTCCACCGGGTCGGCACAGCCATGCTTGGCCGCACGCACCTCTTCGAGCTGCGCCTTGACCTCTCCGGTCCGCTCGGCCAGCCGGACGCGGAAGGCAGCCGTCTGACCCTTGAGCTCGTCCTCGGACAGGGTCGCGAGCCGCTCCTCGTGCCGGTGGATGGCGTCGACGATCGGCTGGATGCGCTTGCGGTCGCGGTCGAAGCGGGTGCCGAAGACCGCGGTCATGAGGGATTTGATCATGCTGGGTCCAAATATAACCGGTGGCGGGAGATATACTCGGCCACAGGGTCAGGGACCCAGTACCGGATCGAGAGGCCTTCCCGTACCCGGCGGCGGACTTCCGTGGCCGATATGTCGACCGCGGGAACGTCGATGACCCCGCCGATGAGGGGGGAGGCCGGTATGGCCGCACCGGGCCGGGCAAAGACGACGACGCGGGCCAGCCCCGGGATCTCCCGGGCACGATGCCAGGCGTCGAGCTCCGCGGCCGCATCGGCACCCAGCAACAGGGTGAACTCTCGGCCGGGCTCACGCTTTCGGAGCTCGCGAAGGGTATCCACGGTATAGGAAGGCCCGGGCCGCTCCAGCTCGGCCCGCTCCACGCCCAGTCCGTCCACGTTGCGCAGGGCCAGCGCCAGCATGGCGGTCCGCTGCTCCGCCGAGGCGCCGTGGCGGCCGCCCTTGAACGGCTGCTGCCGGGCCGGGACGAAGCGCAGCGCCTCGAGGCCGAGCGCCTCCCGCGCGACCTGTCCCACGATCAGGTGCCCATGGTGCACCGGGTCGAACGAGCCGCCGAGCAGGCCGATCATGGGCCTAGCTGGCGCCGGTCGAGTCGGTCGGGCACACTCCGTGGGTCTTGGCGGCCTCGGGGTGGAAACGCCGGATGTAGCCGCAGGTCTCCTGCATGTCCTCTTTGTACCCCAGCTTCTGATAGGCCTGCACCAGCTTTACCAGCGCGTCGGGAGCCACCGAGGCGCGGGGATAGGTGGCGACCACGTCCTTGAGATAGAGGATGGCGGAGTCGTACGCCTTGAGCTTGAAGTAGTAGAGCGCCGCCCGGTACTCCTTGTAGGCGAAGCGCTCCTGCAGATCGGCAATGCGCGCCTCGGCCCGGGTGGCCGCGCTGGTGCCGGGATAGCGGTTGACCAGCTCCTGGTAGGTGGCGAGGGCGGTCTGGCCGTACGAGGGATCCAGCTCGGGGCGGCGCCACAGGTCGGCGTACACGTCGCCCACGCGGAGCAGCGCGTCGGCCGCGAGCGGATCGTTCGGGGTGTCGTCGGAGGTCTTGCGGAACTCGCGGGCCGCTTCGAGGTGGCTCCCCATCGCGTAGTGCGCCTCGCCCAGGTAGAAGTGGGCCTGCGCGATACGAGGATCCCCCGGCTGCAGCTCGAGCAGCACCCGCTCGAGGATCTTCTGCGCGTCGGCCCACTTCCCGTGACGAACGTGACGCATCGCCACCGTCCACGCGGTATCCACCTCCGCGTTCGTGGCGTTCTCCTGCACCTCCGGCGCCGGCGCGGTGGACGCACGTCCCCCGTGCCCGCCGCACGCTGCGGCTCCGAAAAGCAGGATGGCGAAGACAGCGCGACGAATCATCGAGTCTCGGGTCGAGGTTCCGCGGGCACCGGGCCCGCCGGGTTGAGGCCGATCCGCTGGAGCCGGAGCCGGGCGGCGCCGGCGACGGAGTCCGGCGCCGTCGAATCCGCCGCGACCGCCTGGAAGGCCAGGGCCGCCGCGAGCGTGTCTCCCTGCACCACACGGACGTCGCCGTAGGCCAGGAGCGCACGGCGCCCGGTTTCGGACGTGGAGTCGGTGCGCGCCGCCTCGGCGTACCAGAGCGCGGCGTCGGCCACTCGTCCGGCCGTCGCCGCGCGCTCCCCCAGCGTGAGCGCGCAGTCCGCCGCGCCGCGGCGTCCCGCGGCCCGCAGCGCACTGTCCTGCGCCCGCCGCACCACCGCGCGATACTCCAGCAGCGCCTGACCGCACCCCGCCGTCTGCTCCAGCAGCCGCGCGTGCAGGGCCAGGAGGCTGTCGGTCGTGGCTTGATCGCCCGCGGCGGCGATCGCGCCGGGCAGAAGGCTCACCAGCTCCTCGGGATCGGCGCCCTGCCGCTGCGCCAGCCTCAGGGCATACCGGCCCGGCACCCGCTCCGGCGCGATCGCCTGCAGGCCGACGACCGCCTGCTCCATCGCGTCCGGCCGGCCCGCGGCGTCGGCGGCCTTCGCGACCGTCTCCAGGCCCTCCGCGGCCTCCGCGAGGCGCGTCGGGTCCTCACCCGCCAGATGGAGGTACGCGTCCGCGGCGCGGGGCAGCTCGCCCGCGTGAAGCGCCGCCGACCCGATCTTGGCCCAGATCCTCGGCTCGGCCTTCTTTCCTCCCAGCGCGCGGTACGCGCTCAGGGCCTCCGCCCACTGACCCCGCCCGTACGCGGCGTCGCCTCGGCGCTCGGCATCAGGCTGGCCGCCGCAGCCGAGCAGCCACACCGCGGCGATGGCGGAGCCGGCCGCCAACGCCCGCGGCCGCCTCACCCGCCGGTCCGCCCCAGCATCGCGAGGTAGGCGTCCACCCGGGCATTCTCCGGGCGGCGCGTCAGGCAGTCGCGCCAGATCTCGCGGGCGCCCAGCGCGTCGCCCGACAGATAGTGCGCCAGCCCGAGCGCCACCTGCGCGTCCACGAAGCCCGGCCGCTCGCGCAGCACTTCTTCCAGGGCCTCGCGGGCATCGAGCGCCCGCCCGGCCTCGAGCATCCGTCGCGCCATCCGGTGCCGCAGATCGTGGTACGCCGGCCCCAGCTCCAACGCCCGCTGGTACTGCTCGATCGAGCGGCCCAGCGCGCCCGCCTCGGCGTACGCCTCCGCCAGCTCGGCATGGATGTTCGCGAGTCGGGCTGCGACCGGAGCGGGGAGTCCGTCGGACGGCGGCGCCACGCTGGCCGAGGCCCGGCGGAAGGACTCCCCAGCCTCGGCATCGCGCCCCAGCTCGCTCAGCACCAGTCCCTGGTGGATCAGCGCCTCGAGATACCGCGGGTTGAGCTCCAGCGCGCGGGCGAACTCCTGCAGCGCCCGCTCGCGCTGCCCCAGCAGCGACAGCGCTACGCCGAGCAGATGGTGCACGTCGGCGAAGGGCCGTCCGCCGGCGACGATCTCCTCCAGCAGGTGCACGGTACCGTAGTAGTCCTGGACCGCGAAGCGCTCGCGCGCCCGCGCCAGCAGGCGCTCAGTCTGCCCGGCCATAGGCCTCCCGGTACCAGGACACGAACCGGCGGATGCCCTCGGGAAACGGCGTGCACGGCAGGTAACCCAGCACGCGGGACGACTTGGTGAGGTCGGCCGCGGTCTGCTGCACGTCGCCCGGCTGCATCGGCGCCCATTCGATCGATGGGGTGATCCCCAGCGCGCCGGCGATGGTCTCTACCATCGCCATGGTCGGCACCGAGCGGTTGCCGCCGAGGTTGAAGTGCTCCACGCCGACCGGCGCCGCCTCGGTCCAGGTCAGGGCGGCCAGCACGCCGGCCACGATGTCGGTGCAGTAGGTGTAGTCGCGGGCCTGGGTCCCGTCGCCGAACAGCGTGAGCGTCTCGCCCCGGACCATCTTCCGGGTGAAGGCGTGGATGGCCAGGTCGGGGCGCTGCCGCGGACCGTACACGGTGAAGAACCGCAGCGAGGCCACCCGGAAGCCGTAGAGCGGAGCGACGGCGTGCAGGAAGAGCTCGCCGGCCCGCTTGGTGGCGGCGTAGGGCGAGACCGGCTCGACCGCCACGGCGTCTTCGCGGAACGGTGCCGGGGTGCTGTCGCCGTAGACCGACGAGGAGGAGCCGAAGAGGATGCGGGAGACCCCGGCTTGCCGCGCCGCCTCGGCGATGGCCGCGGTGCCGGTGACGTTGACGCGGGCGTAGGCGACCGGGTCGGCCAGCGAAGGCCGGACCCCGGCCTTGGCGGCGAGGTGCACCAGCACCGTATCGGGCGTGAGCAGCGCGCGAAGGGCGTCCACGTCGAGCAGGTCGAGCTCGCGGAACGTGAGCCCCGGGAGCCGGCCGACCTCGGCCAGATTCCGTTCCTTCATGGGTCGGGGATAGAACGAGTCGAAGTTGTCGATTCCCACCACCTCGTCGCCCCGGCGCGCGAGCGCCTCGATCACGTGCGAGCCGATGAAGCCCGCCGCGCCGGTGACGACGACCCGGGTCACCGCCCGCCCCGGCCGATCCCGTGATACTCGAACCCGAGCGCCTTGAGCCGGGCCGGGTCGTAGAGGTTGCGGCCGTCCACCAGCAGCGGCCGGCGGAGCAGCTTGAGCAGGCGCTCGAAATCGGGGTTGCGGTAGACCAGCCACTCGGTCATGAGCAGCAACGCGTCGGCCCCGTGGGCGGCGCTGTACGGGTCGGCGGCATACATGACCCGGTCGCCGAAGATGGCCCGCGCCGAATCGGTGGCCTTGGGATCGTGCGCCTGGACTCGGGCGCCGGCACTCAGCAATCCCTCGATCAGCGGGATGGTCGGGCTCTCCCGCATGTCGTCGGTCTCGGCCTTGAAGGCGAGGCCCCAGATGCACACGGCCTTGCCCTTGAGGTCGGCGCCGAGGTAGCGCTTCACCTTGTCGAGCACCACCAGCTTCTGGCACTCGTTGACCGCCTCCACCGACTTGAGCACGTCGAGCGACAGGCCGAGGTCGTCCGCAGTGCGGATGATCGCCTTGACGTCCTTGGGGAAGCAGCTGCCGCCGTACCCCGGGCCGGGGTACAGGAAGGCGCGACCGATCCGCTGGTCGGACCCGATGCCGAGCCGGACGTTATGCACGTCGGCGCCGACCAGCTCGCAGAACAGCGCCATCTGGTTCATGAAGGAGATCCGGGTCGCCAGCATCGCGTTGGCGGCGTACTTGGTCACCTCCGCCGACGCGATGTCCATGAAGATGACCCGGTTGCCGCCCTGACGGGTGAACGGGGCGTACAGCTCGCCCATCACCGTCTTGGCCTCGTCGGTGTCCACGCCGATGACGACCCGGTCGGGACGCATGAAGTCCTCGATCGCCGCGCCTTCCTTGAGGAACTCCGGGTTGGAGCAGACCGCGAAGTCGATGGTGGTCTCCGACTTGACCGCCGCGCGGACCTTCTCGGCGGTGCCCACCGGAACGGTGGACTTGGTCACCACGATCTTGGGCTCGTTCATGTGGCGGCCGATTTCCCGGGCCACTCCGAGCACGTGCTGCAGGTCGGCCGAGCCGTCCTCGCCGGGCGGGGTCCCCACCGCGATGAAGATGACCCGCGCGCTCTTGATCGCCGCCGCGATGTCGGTGGTGAAGGTGAGCCGGCCTTCGGCCTGGTTTCGCTGCACCATCGGCTCGAGCCCCGGCTCATAGATCGGGATCTCGTTGCGCTGCAGCCGCTCGATCTTCTCCCGGTCCTTGTCGACGCAGATGACGTCGTTGCCGGTCTCGGCGAGGCAGGCGCCCGCGACCAGTCCCACGTATCCGCTCCCGATCACCGCCACATGCATGTCACGCCTCTTTCGGCATCGCGTTCCGAGTGTCGACCACCAGCTTCGCCTGCCGCCTGATCATGCGGTAGTCGATCGCCGAATGGTCGGTGACGACCATGACACAGTCCGCGGCGCTCACCGCTTCGGGCGTGAGCGCCACCGATCGGTATTCGTGGCCGTCCTCGGCGAAGCAGGGGACGTGCGGGTCGTGATAGGAGACCCGCGCCCCCTGATCTTCCAGGAGGCGGATGATGTCGAGCGCCGGGCTTTCCCGGATGTCGTCGATATCCCGCTTGTAGGCCACACCGAGGACCAGGACCGAGGCCCCGCGGACGGCGCGCCCCTGCAAGTTGAGGGCCTCGGCCACCTTCCGAACCCAGAACAGCGGCATCTCGGTGTTGAGCTCGCCGGCGAGGTCGATGAACCGGGTCTTGTAGTTCAGCCCGCGCATCTTCCAGGCGAGGTAGTGGGGGTCAATTGGGATACAGTGGCCACCCAGCCCGGGGCCAGGCAGGAACTTCATGAACCCGAACGGCTTAGTCGCTGCCGCCTCGATCACTTCCCAGACGTTCACCCCCAGCTTGTCGCACACGATTGCCATCTCGTTCACCAGCCCGATATTGACGCTGCGGAAGGTGTTCTCCAGCAGCTTCACCAGCTCCGCCGCCTCGGTGGTCGACACCGGCACCAGGCGCTCGATGGCCGGCTGGTAGAGCGCGCACGCCACACGGGCGCAGGCGGCCGTGATGCCGCCGACCACCTTCGGGGTGTTGCGGGTCTGCCAGGTCGGGTTGCCCGGGTCCACCCGCTCGGGACTGAACGCCAGGAAGAAATCCTCGCCCACCCGAAGACCCGTGCTCTCCAGGGCGGGCTGGAGGATCTCCCGCGTGGTGCCGGGGTAGGTCGTGCTCTCCAGGATGATCGCCTGGCCCCGGCGCAGCGTTCGTTTGACCGCCTCGGTCGCGGCGACGATGAAGCTGACGTCGGGGTCCTTGAACTTGGAGAGGGGCGTCGGCACGCAGATCGAGATCGCGTCGGGCTCGCCCATCCGGCTCATGTCGGTCGTCGCCTCGAACCGACCCGTCTGCACGACGGCCTGGAGCTGCTCGTCGCTGATGTCCTTGACGTGGGAGCGTCCGGCGTTCAGCCCCGCCACCACCCGCTCGCTGATGTCGAAACCCAGGACGCGGTAGCCCGCGCCGGCCAGCTCCACGGCCAGCGGGAGTCCGACGTAGCCGAGCCCCACGATACCGAACAGCGCCTCCCGCCGCTGCGCCTTCGCGATCAGGTCGTCCGCCATGGGCCGGGGAGCCGTCGTAGTGGCGCGCTCAGGCATAGAACCCCAGCACGGCCTCGACCACGGCATCCTGCTGCTCTCGGGTGAGCTCCGGGTAGATGGGCAGGGAGATCACGGAGTCGGTCGCTTTCTCGCTGACCGGCAGGTCGCCGCGGCGGTAGCCCAGATGCGCGAAGCATGGCTGCAGATGCAGCGCGAGGGGGTAATAGACCGCGTGGCCGATGCCCTTCGCCTTGAGCGCCGCCTGCAGCTCGTCCCGCCGGGGCACCTGAAGGGTGTACTGGTGGAAGATGTGCTCGTTGCGCGGGTCCACGTGGGGCGGACAGATGTCCGGGTGCCCCGAGAAGGCCTCGGTGTACCGTCGGGCATGCGCCGCCCGGGCGCGGCTCCACTCCGCCAGATGCGGCAGCTTGGCCAACAGCACCGCCGCCTGCAGCGTGTCGAGCCGGCTGTTGTACCCGACCTCGTCGTGGAAGTACTGCTTGGCCCCACCGTGCAGCCGGAGGCGCCGCAGCCGCTCGGCCAGGGCGTCGTCCTGGGTGACGATCATCCCGCCATCGCCGTATCCGCCCAGGTTCTTGCTGGGGAAGAACGAGAGCGTGCCCGCCATGCCGAGCTCGCCGGAGAGGCGCCACTGGCCGTCGACCTGGCGCCGCGCGCCGATCGACTGGGCCGCGTCCTCGACGACGGGCAGCCCGTGCCGCCCGGCGATGGCGAGGATCTCCTCCATGGCGGCCATCTGGCCGAACAGGTGCACCACCACGATGGCCCGGGTGCGGGGACCGATGGCGGCCTCGATGGCGCCGGGCGAGATGTTGAAGGTGGCCGGGTCGATGTCCGCGAAGACCGGCGTCCCGCCGGTGTTGTGGATGGTGCCGGCCGTGGCGAAAAAGGTGAAAGGCGTGGTGATGACTTCGTCGCCCGGCTTGAGATCCAGCGCCCGGAGCGGCAGCAGCAGGGCGTCGGTCCCGCTGGCACAGCCGATGGCGTGCTTGGTGTGGGACAGGTCGGCGACGGCGGTTTCCAGCTGAGCCACTTCGGGCCCCATGATGAAGCCCTGGCGCTCGATCACCGTCATGACGGCGCGCAGCACATCGTCCTTGATCCCGCGGTACTGCGCGACCAGGTCCAGCAAGGGTACGTTCACCGTCTTCCCTTCCCCAGAGGTGGCGGAAATCTCAGCAGCCGTGGAACTTAGCCGACCGGGTGGGGTGGGTCAATCTGACGGAGGAGGCCGTCCGACTCCTGGTAGGTGGCGCCGCAGGCGGCGCAGGCCGCCCGGCCTTGATCCAGGCGGAGCCGGATGCCGCACTGGCACATCCAGCCGACGCGCCGGGCCGGGACGCCGACCATGAGGGCGTAGTCGGGCACATCGCTGGTCACCACCGCCCCGGCCCCGATGAAGCAGTACTCGCCCAGGGTAACTCCGCAGACGATGGTGGCGTTGGCGCCGATGGACGAGCCGCGGCGGACCAGGGTCCGGCGGTACTCCGATTTGCGCGAGACGTGACTGCGGGGATTGGTGACGTTGGTGAAGACGCAGCTCGGGCCGCAGAACACGTCGTCCTCGAGCTCCACCCCTTCGTAGATCGAGACGTTGTTCTGCACCTTGACGTTGCTGCCCAGCCGGGTGCCCGACATGACCACGACGTTCTGCCCCAGATTGCAGTGTGGGCCGATGACGGCGCCGGGCATGACGTGGCAGAAGTGCCAGATCTTGGTCCCGTCGCCGATCACGGCGCCCTCGTCGATATAACTGGATTCGTGGGCGGAGTAGTTGGGCATGGGGGAGGATGGTAAAGCGGGGAAAGGGGAAAGGGGAAGGGGGAAGGGAACGCGCGAAAAGCTCATCGTGCCTCCCCTTCCCCCTTCCCCTTTCCCCTTTCCTCGGCGTTGAGATACTCCCCGTTCATCCCAATCATCTTCACCTCCGGCTCCAGCCGCACGCCGAAACGATCCTCCACCACCTGTCGGGCGTGGGTGATGAGGGCGCGGACATCGGCCGCGGTGGCGCCGCCGGCGTTGACGAAGTAGTTCGCGTGCATCGGCGAGACCTCCGCGGCGCCGATCCGGTGGCCCTTGAGCCCCGCCGCCTCGATCAGCTGACCCGCGGTCCTCGGCCCGCCCTCCTGTTTCCAGCTCGGGCCCGAGGGATTCTGGAACACACTGCCGCAGCACGGCTGGTTGAACGGCGTCCCCCGCTGCCGCCATTCGAACATCTCGGCGATCTCCTCGTCCAGCCGGTGCTGCTCCTCCGGGCGGAGCCGGACCGTCGTCTCCAGCACGATGCGATCGACCAGGCCGCTCCGACGGTAGCTGAACGGAACGGCGCCGCGCGGGAGGATGCTGTCCCGCCCGGTGGCGTCCACCACGGTGACCGATTCCACCACCTCGGACCAGTCGCCCCCGTGGCAGCCCGCGTTCATGTAGACCCCGCCGCCCACCGAGCCGGGCACGCCGACGAAGATGTGAAGCCCCGCGAAGCCCGCGGCCGCCGTCTTCCGGGCCGCGAGGGGGGCGGGCAGCCCCGCGCCCAGCGTCCACACCTCGTCGCGGCGCTCGATGCGGTCGAGGCCCTTGCCCAGCCGGATGACCAGGGCCTCGAGCCCCGCGTCGGGCAGCAGGATGTTGGAGCCGAGCCCGAGGGCGAACACCGGGACGCCCGCCTCGCGGGCCGCGGCGAGCGCCTCACCCACGTCCTCGGGCGCCGCCGGAAAGAGGATCGTGGCCGGCCCGCCGATGCGATAGGTCGAGTACCGGCCGAGTGGCTCGCCCTCCCGCACCTCGCCCCTGACCCGGGCCCGCACCGCGGCCGCGAACCCGGGGTCGCGGGCGGTCAGCCGGTCCATTCCGGCGACATCTCCCTGGCCAGCACGTGCCATTCCTGAATCGGCCGCACGTCTCCGGTCCGGCTGCGGAGCGCGATGATCGCGTCGCATGCGGCCGAGGCCGCCGAGAGGGTCGTGGTGTACGGAATCCGGTGCTGCAGCGCTGCCCGGCGAATGGCGTAGTCGTCCTGCTGGGTGAGCTTGCCGAGCGGGGTGTTGATGAGGAGCTGGACGTCACCCGATACCAGGAGGTCGATGGCGTTGGGCCGCGCCTCGTGCACCTTGTGCACCCGCTCGACCGGAATTCCCCGGGCCCGGAGGTACCGGGCGGTGCCTTCGGTCCCCACGACCCGGAATCCCAGGGCGTGGAAGCGGCGGGCGATCGGCACCACGTTCGGCTTGTCGTGATCGTTCACGGTCACGAAGATCGCGCCCGAGAGCGGCAGCGCCCCGTCGGCGGAGATCTGCGCCTTGGCAAACGCCATCCCGAAGGAATCCGCGATTCCCATGACTTCCCCGGTCGAGCGCATCTCCGGGCCGAGCACCAGGTCCACCCCGGAGAACTTGCTGAAGGGAAAGACCGCCTCCTTCACCGCCACGTACGGCTGGACCACGTCGTCCTGCAGGCCGAGCTCGTCGAGGGTCTTGCCGACCATGATCGCCGCCGCCAGGCTGGCGAGCGGAACGCCGGTGGTCTTGCTGACGAAGGGCACGGTCCGCGATCCCCGCGGGTTCACCTCGAGCACGTGCACCACGCCGTTCTTGATCGCGTACTGGACGTTGATCAGCCCCACCACACCCAGGCGGAGCGCGAAGGCCCGGGTGTGGCGCCGCATTTCCTCGACCTGCGCCTCGGTGATGAGGTACGGCGGCAGCACGCAGGCCGAGTCGCCCGAGTGGATCCCGGCATCCTCGATGTGCTGCATGACCCCGCCGATGACGCAGCGGGTGCCGTCCGAGATCGCGTCGACGTCCGCCTCGAAGGCGTCCTCCAGGAAGCTGTCGATCAGCACCGGATGCTCCGGCGCCACCCGGGCCGCCCGGCCGAAGTAGCTGCGGAGCGACTCGTCGTCGTAGACGATCTCCATCGCCCGTCCGCCGAGGACGTAGCTCGGGCGGACCAGCACGGGATAGCCGACCCGGCTGGCCACCGCGACCGCCTCCTCGACGGAGAGCGCGGTGCCGCTGGGCGGCTGCGCCACGCCCAGCTCGCGGGTCAGGGCCTCGAACCGGCCCCGATCTTCGGCGAGGTCGATGGCTTCCGGCGAAGTGCCCAGGATCCGCACCCCCGCCGCTTCCAGGGCGCGCGCCAGGCGCAGCGGCGTCTGGCCGCCGAGCTGGACCACCACGCCCAGCGGCTGCTCCACGGCCACGATCTCGAGCACGTCCTCCAGCGTCAGCGGCTCGAAATAGAGGGCGTCCGAGATGTCGAAGTCGGTGGAGACGGTCTCCGGATTGGAGTTCACCATCACCGTGCGGTAGCCCATCTCGCGGAAGGCCAGCGCCGCCCGCACGCAGAGATAGTCGAACTCGACGCCCTGCCCGATGCGGTTGGGGCCGCTCCCCAGGATCACCACGGTGCGGTCGCCCACGCCCCGGGCCTCGTTCTCCTCGTCGTAAGAGCTGTACAGGTAGGGCGTGGACGACGGGAACTCGCCCGCGCAGGTGTCCACCACCTTGTAGGCCGGCCGGACGCCGAGGCGGTGCCGCAGCTCGCGCAGCTCCTGCTCGCTCCGCCCCCAGAGCTCGGCCAGCTGCCGGTCGGAGAATCCGAGACGTTTCATCTGCCGCAGCCGGACCCGTCGCTCCTCGTCGCTTCCCCCGGGCCCGCCGGCCGCGAAGGCCCGCTCCGCCGCCAGCAGATCGGCCATCTGCGCGATGAACCAGGGATCCACCCCGGTCCGCTCGGCGATGACCTCGAGCGAGGCGCCGAGCAGGAGGGCGCGCTTGATCTGGAAGACCCGCTCGGGCGTGGGCCGGCGGAGCGCGGTGAGCACCGACTCCAGCGTCTCGTCCGCCACCCGGTCGTCCGCCGGCGCGGCGCCCACCACCCAGCCGGTGCGCTCGACCTCGAGCCCCCGGAGGCCCTTCTGGAACGCCTCCTTGAAGGTCCGGCCGATCGCCATCACCTCGCCCACGGCCTTCATCTGGGTGGTGAGGGTCGGGTCGGCCGTCGGGAACTTCTCGAAGGCGAAGCGGGGGATCTTCACCACCACGTAGTCGAGCACCGGCTCGAATGAGGCGGGCGTGGTCCGGGTGATGTCGTTGGGCAATTCGTCGAGCCGGTACCCGACCGCCACCTTGGTGCCGATCCGCGCGATGGGAAAGCCGGTGGCCTTGGAGGCGAGCGCGGAGGAGCGCGACACCCGGGGGTTCATCTCGATCACCAGCTGCTCGCCGGTGGTGGGACTCACCGCGAACTGGATGTTGCAGCCTCCCGCCGCGACGCCGATCTCGCGGATGATCCGGATGGCCGCGTCCCGCATGACCTGATACTCCCGATCGGTCAGCGTCATGGCCGGAGCCACGGTGATCGAGTCGCCGGTGTGGACCCCCATCGGATCGAGGTTCTCGATGGAGCAGACGATCACCACGTTGTCGGCGCCGTCGCGCATGACCTCGAGCTCGAACTCCTTCCATCCGATGATGCTCCGCTCCACCAGCACCGAGTGCACCGGGCTCAGCTCCAGCGCCCGGCGGACCATCGTCTCGAATTCCTGCAGGTTGTACGCGATCCCTCCGCCGGTGCCGCCCAGGGTGAAGCTGGGACGCAGGATCGCGGGAAACCCGGTGGTCTCGACCACCTCGAGGCCCTCGTCCACGCTGCGCACGGTCCGGCCTTCGGGGGTCGCCAGCCCGATCCGCCGCATGGCCTGGGCGAACTCGTCGCGGTCCTCGGCCAGGCGGATCGCCCGCTCGTTGGCGCCGATCAGCTCGACCCCGAAACGATCCAGGGTGCCGTCGCGCTGCAGCGCCATGGCGACGTTGAGCGCGGTCTGCCCGCCCATGGTAGGCAGCAGGGCGTCGGGCCGCTCGCGCTCGATCACCTTGGCGACCCACTCCGGCGTGACCGGCTCGATGTAGGTCCGATCGGCCAGCTCCGGGTCGGTCATGATCGTGGCCGGGTTCGAGTTCACCAGCACGACCCGGTAGCCCTCCTCCTTGAGCGCCCGCACCGCCTGCGTGCCCGAGTAGTCGAACTCGGCGCCCTGGCCGATGACGATCGGCCCGGAGCCGATCAGGAGGATGGTCTTCAGGTCAGTGCGCTTCGGCATCCACGAGTCCCCGCAAGGTCTGATCGAGTGAGAGCCTCGGCGTCCAGCCCGTGGCCCGCCGGAGTTTAGTCGAGTCGCCCACCAGGTGGGGCAGGTCGCGCGAGCGGGCCAGGGCCGGATCGGGCCTCGGCTCTGCCCGCACGCCGACCAGGTCTGCCAGCTGCCGGAACAGCTCGGCCAGCGACCGTCCTTCTCCCCGGGCGATGTTGTACGCCTCGCCCGGCGCGCCCCGTTCCAGCAGTGCCAGATACGCCTCGGTCACGTCCCGCACGTCGAGGACGTCGCGCACCGGATCGAGGTTCCCGGTGGGGACGACCGACTCGCCGGCGGCCTTGGCCGCGCGGAGCCGAGCCACGAACGCGGGCAGGGCGAACCTCGGCTGTTGCCCCGGACCGGTGTGGGTGAACGGACGGGCGATGATGGCGCGGAGCCCCGTCCGCCGACCGACCTCGAGCACCGCCACCTCGGCCGCCGCCTTGCTGGCGGCGTAGGGCGAGGTGGGACGAAGCTCGTCGGTCTCGCGCCGCGGCCCGGAGTCGCCGATCCCGTACACCTCGCCCGTCGACACCGCCAGGAGCAGCGGGTCGTGGCCCTGTTCCCGGCGCCGGCCGAGTGCCTCGGCGAGCCGCGCGGTGCCGACGGCGTTCACCTCCCAGGCCTGGCCCGGATCCTCCCGGGCCTCCCGGTTGGAGGCGATCGCGGCCAGGTGCACCACGGCGTCGGGCTCGAACCCGAGCGCGGCCCGGATGGAGCCGTCGTCGGTCAGCTCGAGCGGGATCGGATCGACCCGGTCGTCGCCCCACGCAACCGGCTCGCCGCCCGGCCGACACGCCGCGCCGACTTCGTGCCCTGCCCGCCGAAGCCGCTGCACCAAGTGCCGGCCGACGAACCCGTCCGCGCCGGTCACCAGCACCCTCACCGCGGCCGGGTCTCCAGCCGCTCGAGGTCGGCGTCCACCATCATGCGAACCAGGTCGGCGAAGCCGACCCGCGGCTTCCAGCCGAGCTCCTGCCGCGCCTTCGAAGGATCGGCCAGCAGGAGGTCCACCTCGGCCGGGCGCTGGAACCGGGGGTCGCACACCACGTGCTGCTGCCAGTCGAGCCCGACATGCCCGAACGCCACCTCGACCAGCTCGCGC
Organism: Gemmatimonadales bacterium; assembly: GCA_035278885.1. Taxonomy (GTDB): domain Bacteria; phylum Gemmatimonadota; class Gemmatimonadetes; order Gemmatimonadales; family GWC2-71-9; genus CAVVWJ01. The sequence goes on from DATEIR010000106.1 coordinate 22,274, forward strand.
ACGCTGTGCGTCTCGCCGGTACCGACGACGTAGTCCTGCGGGGTCGGCTGCTGCAGCATCCGCCACATGGCGTCCACGTAGTCGCCGGCATAGCCCCAGTCGCGGCGGGCGTCGAGGTTGCCCAGCCGGAGCTCGGTGGCGAGGCCGCATTTGATCCGGGCGACGGCATCGGTCACCTTGCGGGTGACGAACTCGATGCCGCGCCGGGGCGACTCGTGGTTGAAGAGGATGCCGCTCACCGCGTAGAGCCCGTACGATTCGCGGTAGTTCACGGTGATCCAGTGGCCGTAGACCTTGGCCACCCCGTACGGCGAGCGAGGATGGAAGTAGGTGCTCTCCCGCTGCGGCGTCTCGTGCACCTTGCCGAACATCTCCGACGAGCTCGCCTGGTAGAACTTGGCCGCCGGGTGCACCAGCCGGATCGCCTCGAGCATCCGGGTGACGCCCAGGGCGGTGAACTCGCCGGTGAGGACGGGCTGGGTATAGGAGGTAGGGACGTAGGACTGGGCCGCGAGGTTGTAGACCTCGTCGGGCCGATGCTCCTGCAGGACGACGGTGAGCGAGTGCTGGTCCAGCAGATCGGCCGCCACGATCTCGATGCGGTCGAGCAGGTGATCGATCCGCTCGTAGCTGTGATGGCTGGTGCGCCGCACCATGCCGACCACGTCGTACCCCTTTGCCAGGAGCAGCTCGGCGAGGTACGACCCGTCCTGTCCGGTGACTCCGGTGATGAGCGCCTTAGGCATGGCGCGGCGGGCTCGCGGGTTGTGTCATCCTGCTCGTCCGATTAGGTTTAGGGGTTTCCGACTTTACGTGAACTCAAGCGAGGGTGGAGCTTATGGCACGGGTCTGCACCGTGTGCGGCAAGGGACCGGTCACCGGCAACAATGTGAGCCATGCCAACAACCGGACCAAGCGTCGCTGGTACCCGAACCTGCAGACCGTGCGCGTGCTGGTGGAAGGCGCGCCCCGGCGTATTCGTGTCTGCACGCAGTGCCTGAAGAGTAACCGGGTAACCAAGGCTCCCCGGCAGCCGGCCGCGGTCTGACGAACGGCGGGCTCGGCCCGCCCCGCGCTCATAAAAAAGGGGACCCGATCGGGTCCCCTTCTGCATGCCGGTCGGGAGCGGGCTCGCGGTCACTCGGAGAGGAGCTCGATCCGGGCGACGTCCGCCCCATCGCCGGGCCGGTGGCCCAGCTTGAGGATGCGGGTGTAGCCGCCGGGGCGCGCGGCGAAGCGCGGCCCGATCTCGCTGAACAGCTTGCCCAGGGTCTCGCGATCCTTGATCCGGCGCTCGACCAGCCGCCGGGCGTGGAGATCGCCCCGGCGCGCCAGGGTGATGAGCTTTTCGGCGAACGGCCGGAGCTCCTTGGCCTTGGCCTCGGTGGTGATGATCCGGCCGTGCTCGAACAGGCTCGAGGCCATGTTGTTGAGCATTGCCCGCCGGTGAGTCGAGGTGCGGGAAAGCTGGCGGCCTTTGGCGCGGTGCCGCATCAGACCTCCCCTGCTCCGGCCGACGGCTGGGCCATCGGCGGCACGCCCGGACGCAGCACCCGAAGCTCGCCGTCGGTTTCCTCGAAGACCATGCCGAAGTTGAGTCCCTCGCGCTGCAGCAGCTCGGCGATTTCGCTGAGCGCCTTCTCGCCCACGTTCTTGACCTTGAGCAGGTCGTCCTCGGTGAACTCCACCAGGTCCTTGAGGGTCCGGATATTGGAGTTCTTGAGCGAATTGAGCGAGCGGACCGAGAGCCCGAAGTCGTCGATCGGACGGCTGAGCCGGAGCCGGAGGTTGGCCCCGCCCGGCGCGCCGTTGCCGGCGCCACCATCGCGCATGGTGGGCACCTTGCCGAAGTCCACGAAGTACTGGAAGTGGACCTGGGCCAGCGCGGCCGCGTAGGCGATCGCGTCTTCCGGCGTGACGGTGCCGTTGGTCTCGACCTGCACGGTGAGCCGGTCGTAGTCGGTGCGCTGGCCCACGCGGGTCTCGGCGACCGTGAAGTTGGCCCGGCGGACCGGATTGTAGATGGCGTCGATGCGCACCAGATCGATCGGCAGCGACCGATCGGCCGGGTGCATCTCGGCCTCCACGTAGCCCCGGCCCTTGTTCACGTACAGCTCCATGCTGACCTCGCGGTCGTCCTGGAGGGTGAACAGCAGGTGGTCGGGGTTCTTGATGGTGACCGAGCCGTGCTCCTGGATGTCCCGGGCGTACACCGGCCCGGCGCCCTCGCGACGGATATGGAGCACCGCGTCGTCGACATCTTCGGAGAGGACCAGGGTGAGCGACTTGAGCCGCTGCACGATCTGGTGGACGTCCTCGAGGACGCCCTGGACGGTCTGATGCTCGTGGACCACGCCGTCGAGCCGGAAGCCCCACACCGCGCTGCCGCGGAGCGAGCTGAGCAGGAGCCGGCGAAGCGAGTTGCCGAGCGTGTAGCCGAAGCCCCGCTCCAGCGGCTGGAGGCGGAACTCGGCGGCGTTGGGATTGTCGTCCCGCTTGGTCATCTCGACCAGGTGCGGGCGGACCAATCCAGTCAGGTCAATGGTCATGGTCACT
>DATEIR010000107.1:0-58383 GCA_035278885.1 Gemmatimonadales bacterium
TACTCGTCCGCGCTCACCCGCTCGCTGGCCCCTGCCCGGAGCTCGCGTCGGTCGAGCTGGCTGAGGCGTCCGTAGTCCGGAAAGCGGGCGATGGCGAAGTAGACCGAGCCGTCCTCGCCCCGGTAGGCCACGCCCTTGGCCAGCAGTCCCTCGATGAGGCGAATCATCGAGGGGATGAACTCGGTGGCCCGCGGCTGCGCGTGCGGCGGGAGGATCCGGAGCCAGTCCCGGTCCTCCTCGAAGGCCTGGGCGAACGGATCGACGTGGGCCCGAAGCGAGACGCCGCGGCCTCCCGCGGCCGCGATCGTGCGGTCGTCGACGTCCGTCAGGTTCATGATATGGAAGACCTCGTAGCCGCTGGCCTCCAGCCAGCGCCGCAGGAGGTCCTCGAAGAGAAAGGTCCGGAAATTCCCGATGTGAGCGTAGTTGTAGATCGTGGGGCCGCAGGTGTACAGCGAGACCCGCCCCGGGGCGAGCGGGATGAGGGGGTCGGTGCGTCGGGTGAGGGTGTTGTGGAGGGTGAGACTCATCCGCCGGCCGCGCCGCCGGCCGCAATGATTTCGGGTGTCGCCGGGCCGCCCTGCACCTGGACGTGGACCTTCCGCTGCGGATAGGGAATCGACATCCCCTCGCGATCGAGCCGCTTCTTGAGCCGCCGGCGGAACTCGCGCGCCGTCGCCCACTGCGAGCCGGGCTGGGTCTTGATCAGCGTCCGGATCACCACCGCGCTGTCGCTCAGGGACTCGATGCCGGGGACCTCGAGCGGGCCGTCGAGCTGCGCGCCCCAGACCTTGTCGGTGGAGAACTGGGCGGCCTCGTCGCGCACGACCGACAAGGCGCGGTCGACGTCCTCCTCGTAGGTGATCCCGACGTCCACCACGGCCCGGGACCACCCGCGGGTCATGTTGCTCACCACCTTGATCTCGCTGTTGGGAATGATGTGGATGGTCCCCTTGATGTCGCGCAGGATCACGACGCGGAGAGTCATCTTCTCCACCGTCCCGCTCTTGCCCCCGGCCTCGATCACGTCGCCGATGGCGAACTGATTCTCGAACAGGATGAAGAAGCCGGACAGGAAGTCCTTCACCAGGCTCTGGGCTCCGAACGAGACCGCAAGACCGAGGATCCCGGCGCCGGCCAGAATCGGGCCGATGTCGATGAAGACGTTGAAGGTGAGCAGCAGGGCGATCGAGATGACCACCAGCCGGCCCACGCTCCGCAGGAGCTGGGAAATGGTCTTGCCCCGACGCTCCCGCAGGGTGGTGACGGAGTCATCACCGTCGTCCACCTCGATCTCGATCCGGCGCGCGGCGAGCGCCACCACCCGGTAGGCCAACCAGGCCAGCAGCCAGATGCCGAGGATGCGCACGCTGCCGCGGACGACGGTCTCGCCGTCGAGCCGGAGCGCTTCGGCCAGGCGCTGGAGCAGCTCGCCGAAGGTGGCGAGGAGCGCGAGCTTAATGCTGGACATCGGGATGGCGCCGGAGCATGGCCCTAACCTAGAGGCCCCTGCGTGACCGCGTCAACGCTCAGCGGCGACGTAGCGAATACGACTCGCGGCGACCGGAATGCGACTCGCGGCGCAACGCCCCAGCACCTCCTCCGGCGAGTCCGCGCCCACAGGAAGGACGAGCACGCCGCCATGGCTGCGGAGCGCCGGGTAGAGCGCCTCCAGCCGCTCCGCGGCGGGCAGGTACGGCATCCCGAGGACGATCTCCAGCACCCGAAGACCGATCAGCTCGTCCGCCGTGAGCAGGACCGGCTCCGCGCCATGCCGGACCGCGACGCGGTCGCACCGGCGCAGAAGGACGCCGAGATCGCCGGAGAGCACGAGCCGCGCGCCGGCGGCATGGCCGTACCGCGCGCACGCCCCGATGCCGCGCACCCACGCGCCCAGACGCTCTCCCGGCCCCGGGTGCCGAAGGACGGATGCCAGAGGCATGGACGGATGAAGCGGAAGGGGAGAGCCTGCGCGCATGCGGCATCGTACGGCCGTGCGACTCCAGGGCGGGAACCGCCGTTACGCCCGGGGAGGCGAATTCAGCGCAGATCGAGCGGCACGAGCGCCCCGCCCCGACGGATGCCGAGACGGATCGGCCTCGGTGCACCTCGTTCGACCAGCGTGACCTCGGCCCACAGCTCCTCATCCCGTGCACGCGCGGAAGGATCGGGAACGTGCTCGGGGATGAAGAAGGCGATCGGGTCGCTCAGGCGGACCACCCGAATGCCGCGCGCGGTATCCAGGGCGGCCTCGAGGACGGCCGTGCTGTCGACTACCGCATAGATCCGCCCGGCCGCGGCGACCAGACGAATGCGGGTGGTCGCTTCCACGGCCGGGGCGGGCTCCGACAGGGGGACCTGGAGCCGAAGGCGCACGTAACGCCCACGGAACGGAAGGCTGGGGTCAAAGGGAACGGTGCGCGCCCACCCCGCGGGCAGGCGGGCGCGATCGGCGGCGTACTTGAGGGCGACGCCGCTCACCAGCAGGAGCTGCACCACTGCCAGGGTCAGCCCCGCGTTCCGCGCGTTCACGAAGAACGGCCCTCCCGAAGCCGGTCGATCAGGCGCCGGCGGGCGCGCTCGAGCAGGTACCCACCGCCGAGCAGCAGCAGACCCATACCCACCAGGCTGGCCGAGCGCCCCAGGCGGTCCATGACGTCGGAGAAATAGAAGACCACAACGGTGAGGGCGACCCCCGCCATGCCGAGATTGACCGGCGTGCTGCGCCGGTCGCGGAGGCCCCACCAGACCAGCTGTCCGGCGAGCGCGGCTGACCAGAGGTAGGGAGCCGCGCCGCGCTGGTGGATCAACCACGGGCCGATGCCAACCGTGAACGCGATCGGGGCCATGGGGAGCGCTGCGGCCCCACGCAGGGCGGCTGCGACGCCGAGCGGCACGGCAAGGGCGATCGCCCAGGCGAGCAGTTGGCCCGCGCTACCCTCGACGGCTGGGCGATACGCCCACCACTCGGCGCTGACCAGCCACAGCGCCAGCGGGACAAGGGTCACGCCGCCGATCCAGACCAGGGCCCGGCGCATCGAGCGAGGCACCGCCACGGGCCCGGTCTCGGGCTCGGCGCCGAGGTATGCCGTCGCCAGGAGCACCAGGCCGGCACCCACGACCCCGGATGGGAGATCACCCGGCCGTGCGAGCCATTCCCCGGCGAGCCAGGCGGGGGTGAGCACCGCCGCGAGCGCGCCCTGCGGCCACTGCCGCAGCAGCGCCCAACCCGCCCACGCGCCGATGGCCCAGAGGAGGAGGCCGGCCGGCCAGTCCGCCTGCAGGTGATAAATCTGCCCGGTCAGGAACACCCCTGCCCCGAGCGCGACGGTGCCGCAGGCGTGCAGCGCGGCGGCGAGCGCGGCTGAGCCGGCGGCCGCCGCGCCGGCCAGATGGAACCCGCCGACCAGCAGCAGGACCAGCGAGAAGCGCCAACCGGGCGAGAGCGCGTCCCAATGAGCCGCGACGAAGAGCAGGATGCCGGCCCCGACCATCAGCCCGCCCAGCCCGAGCGCGAGCCGCGCGGGCCAACGGATTCGAGGCTCCCTTTCGCGGTCGCGCTCCCATCGCCGGATCCTCCCGGCGACTTCTGGCTCCATCAGGCCGGCTTCGGTCCAGCGTCTGAGCGCAGGCTCCCAGGAGCTCACGTTGCCGCTACCCTCTGGTGGCGCGGTAGCGGGTGCGGGCGGCCTCGATCGCGTCGATGAGCGGCGCGCTGTCGAAGCGCACAGGATCGGTGGCGGGCAGCCCGGTCTCCCGCTGCGCCTGCTCGCAGGCCCGGCGAGCCTCCGCCTCGGTCAGATCGTAGGTGTTGAGGGAAATGCCGATGACCTTGGTCGGGTGGACCGCCGCACCGATGTCCTCGTACCACCGGACGTAGTCCGTGAGCGGAGGAATCCGGAGCCACGACTCTTCGCGGTAATCGCCGATAAACCCACGGCTGCTCTGGTGGCAGAGAATCAAGGCGTCGGGGCAGGAGCCGTGCAGGAGGCCGAGCGTGACGGCGGAGTAACCCGGATGGTTGATGCTTCCCTGCCCCTCGACCAGGACGATGTCGGCGTCCCGGCTTCCTTCCAGCACCAGCTGCTCCGCGGCCCCGGCGATGAAGTCGGCGACGACCGCGTCCACCGCGATCCCCCAGCCTTCGATCACGATTCCGGTCTGCCCCGTGGCCACGAAGCGGGTGCGCACGCCTCGCTGATTGAGCTGCCGGGCGAGCTGGAGCTGCGCCGTCATCTTGCCGACGTTGCAGTCGGTTCCCACGGTGAGAAGCACGAACGGATCGACCGACTTGGCCCGCCCCGACGCGATGGGCAGGCCGGCCGGCGGCCGGCGCAGATCGTGGATCCGGCGGCCGTTGGCGGCGGCTTTGGCCGCGAGCAGCGGATCGTCGGCCAGGAAGGTGTGCAGGCCGTTCCACAGGTCGCATCCCCGATCGAGCGCCTGGGCCAGCCAGGCGCGCCATTCCTCCGGCAGCCGCCCGCCCAGCGGAGCGATGCCGATCAGTACGGCGTCAGGACCGAGCGCCAGCCCCTCCTCGATCGACCCGACCACTGGAATCGCGCCGCCGAATCCGAGCACCGATTCGACGGTCTTCCCGGCGAGACGCCGGTCCAGCACCGCCAGGACCCTTTCCGGCTGATACCGAATCACGGAGTTGGCGGTCTTGGACGTCATGGGGCCGAAGTCGCCGTCGGCGATGATGATATAGCTCGGTGAGGCCATGGCTCAGACGGATTCCGTTCGGCTGGTGATGGTCGGCTCCGCATCAGACGGCCGGGTGCCGGTATGCGAGGAGTGCTCCAGTGGGTCGCCGTAGACTTCGCCCAGAAGGATGTGCCGGGTGAGCACCATGATGGACGCGAGGATGGGCACCGCGATCACGAGCCCCGCCAGGCCGAACAGCTTGCCGATGAGCAGCACCCCCGCGATGGTGACGACGGGCGGGATGTTCACCTGCCGCTCCATCACGAGGGGCGCCACGAAATTCGCTTCGATGAGGTGCACCCCCACGCCCACGGCCGCGGCCCCGACGGCCTTGCCCAGGCCGAGCGCGCCCAGGGCGAACAGGGCCGGGAGCAGCGTGGAGAACAGCACTCCGAAAAAGGGAACGATGGCGGCCACGCCGGCGAAGACGCCGAAGGCCAGAAAGTACGGGATGCCCAGCACCCACAGGCCCAGCGTCGTGAGCGCGGCGAGCAGGATCATCGCGAGGATCTGTCCCACGACCCAGGCCCGCAGCGTGTTTCGCAGGTCGGCCAGGATGGAGCGGGCCAGCGGCCGACGACCGGGCGGCACCAGCGCCACTACGCCGTCCACATAGATGCCAGGGGCGCGCGCCAGGTAGATCGCCATGACCAGGACGCTGATCCCCTCGATCAGGAACTCGACCCCGCCCCGGAGATAGGGCACCGCCGCACCGCGCAGGAAGTCGAGCACGTCGCTGAGGCTGCTCGCGAGGAGCCCGCCGGGTCCCTGCTGCTCCGACACGCTCCGCCCCAGCAGGGGTACCTGCCGGAGCAAGCCGGTGAGGTTGCGGTCGAGATCGCTGAGGTATTGCGGGAGGTTGGCCAGGAAGTCGCGAACCTGCTCGCTCACCGCCGGCGCGACGAGCACGACCACGCCTGCCGCCGCGCCGAGGGTGGCCACGAGGGCGAGGGTCAGTCCGGCGGCGCGGGGCATCTCCAGCCGGAGCTCCAGCTGTTCCGCGACCGCCTCGAGGTACACCGCCAGGATAACCGCCAGGAAGATCACCAGCAGGACGTCGATGGTGCGGACGACCAGGGCGATCGCGCCGACGGCGAGCAGTACCCGCCCGAGCGGGAACGCTCGCCGCCGATCCGCCTGCGCCTCCGCCATCAGCGGGAGGTGCCCTCGTCCCCTTCCTCGATCACCTCGGCCTCGTGCACGTCGCCGCCGGCGGCGCCGGCGTTGAGCTGGCGGGTCTGGCCGCCGGACGCGGGCAGCAGGCCCATCCGCTGCTTCAGCTCGAGCAGCTGCTGGTCGGAGCTTCCCTTGTACTCCAGCGCCTCGAACTGCTGGGCCAGGCGGTCGCCCGAGAACTCCTCGTTAATCTCGGCCGCGGCGATGGCCTTGCGCTCGTGCGCCTCGATCTTCTCGGCCATCCGCTCGAACGACTCGAAGGCGCTCTTGTCCGACATGCCGGACATGGTCTCCTGGATCCGCTGCTGGGCCTCGGCCCGCTTGGCCCGCGCCACCAGGATGTTCTTTTTGCGCTTCGCCTCTTCGATCTTGTCGTTGAGCTGGCGCAGCGAGAGCTTGAGCGCGTCGGTCTCGGCCTTGTGCTTGAGCCAGGTCTCGTGCAGCTGCTGGGCGCCCTGGAGCTGCTCGTTGTATCGGCCCAGCGCCTGCTTGGCCATGTCGTCCCTGCCCTCCTGCACGGCCAGCATGGCGCGGCGCTCCCAGTCCTCGGCCTGCTTCTTCATGGCCTCGGCGTCGGACTGGAGCTTCTTCTCGTCGGCGATCGCCGAGGCCACCTGCTGCTTGGCCTTGGCCAGCTGACTCTTCATGTCCACGATCAGCTGGTTGAGCATCTTTTCGGGGTTCTCGGCCCGCGAGATCAGGTCGTTGATGTTCGACCGGAGCAGCGTCGAGAAACGGTCAAAGATTCCCATGGACGATCACCTTTCCCGGAACGGCGCGAGGGCGCCGAGATGCGAGGCCAGGGCGAGCGTAATGGAATCGAAGCTCGCCTCGAACTCGCTGAAGTCGAGGTTCTCCAGCTCCAGCGTGTCGGTCAGCACCACGTGGTCGCCCTCCAGCCCGTAGGACCCGTGCACCAGCTCGCGGGCGTTGTACTCCAGCAGCTGGCGAAAGAGCTCGCTCCGTCGCGGCTCGCTGCCGGGGAGCTCCATGACGCGGACCCGCAGGATCACCACCGGCGGCGCGAAGTGCACCACCACCTCGGCGTCGTCGGGGGTGCGGGCGAGCCAGAGGTTGGGCTCGATCTCCATCACCGTCAGGCTGCCGCCCTCGAGCCGGTCGAGAAACGACTGGATGTCGTCTTTGGTGATCATCGATGCATTCCCCCCGGGATCTGATCGGGCTGCCCGCCGCGGGCGAGCAGACGCTCGGCAAAATCTAACCGCTCTTCCACTTCGGCCAGCCGCTCCCGCAGCTGGTCCATCTCCGCCAGCACGGCCTGGTCCGCTTCCGTGGCCGCCCGGCCGCGAATCCGGTCTCCCAGCGCCTTGGCGACCGGACCGGTGAAGATCTTCACCAGTCCCACGCACAACGCCACGAAGGCGATGGCATCGAACGGACCCATGGCTCAGCGCTCCCGCAGGCGGCCCGGCTCCGGCGACTCCTGCCCCCGGACCAGCACCCGCTCGGCGAATTCCACACGCTCCTCCAGCTCCGTCATGCGCGGCTGCATCTCCTCGAGCACCCGGACCCGCTCGCGCAAGGTCTCGAGCTCCATCTCGGTCTCGGCCCCGGCGCCGCCCTGCTCGATCCGCCGCGCGAGCGCCCGGATCAGCGGCCACAGGATCACCGCCACGACAGCCCCGAGCACCAGCAGCAGGGCGACCGCGTCCCAGCCCTCGAGGGAGCCCGTGACCGAGACGTGCTCGGCCGGCCCCGGGCCCTGCGGCAGGACGATCATGGCTCCCTCAGCCGCCCGAGGTCCACGCCGCCTTCCTGCCCCCGGGTCAACAGCCGCTCGGCGAAGTCGAGACGCTCTTCCAGCTCGGCCACTCTCACCTGGAGCGTATCCATCTCCTCCAACCGGTGCTGGAGCCGCTCGACCTCTTCATGGAGCGCCGGATCGACGGACCTGCCCTCGAGCCGGCGAGCCAGGGCGCGCATCACGGGCCACAGGATGACCGCGAGGACGAACATGGAAAAGACGACGATGGTGACGATTCCGGCGTCGATCCCGCCGTTCTGGAACACCAGGTTGGGATCGAACGGCGGCGGCACCGGCGGCACCGGCGGCGCGGGAGTCTGGAGGATCACGACCCGGTCCCCTTTCCGACCTGGGGGCGCTCCTGGTTCTGCAGCAGGATCCGCTCGGTGAAGTCCATCCGCTCCTGCAGCTCGGAGACTTCCCGGCGGAGCTGATCCACCTCGGCCAGGAGCTCGGGATCCTGCACCGGGACCGCGCCGTGGGAGCGGATCCGCTCCGCGACGGCCCTTCCGACCGGGCTCAGCGACAGGAGCCACAGGGTTCCGCCACCGAAAAGGAAGGTGATGGCGAGTACGCCTTCTATATCCATATCCGATGCCTCGTCCCTAAGACGACTACGCGCCCGTCCCCTACGGGCCAGGGCGCGGGCGTGTTTCAAGGCGAAACGGCAATCAGACCAGCTCGACCGCCTCGATCGCGGCCAGAGACACGGCGATCTCGGTTTCGTCACTGTCGGCCGGCCGCAGATAGACCTCGTGGGCCGTAACGTGGGTATCGACGCTCATGGGAATGCCGACCACCTCGGTGTGTGCGGTGGTGGTAATCCGGACCACCTGCTCGTGCCCGCCGGCGTAGCCAAGCAGCGACACGATATCTTCGTAGGTCATGCGGACCTCCGACGTGGGTGGGTCCTAAAATCTACGGCCGGTGTCCCCGCGTCGCCATGCGGGGACACCGGCCGCGAGCCACCGCGGAGATCCCTACTGTCCGGTGGCGCGCTCGGCGGTAGCCGCCGGGGCGGGCGCCGCGAGCAGATTCCGGTCGAGGAACCGGGTGATCAGGTCGAACAGATGGGCCTGAGTCCCCTTTCCCTGGCAAATGCAGTGGGTCCGGTTGGGGTACTCCATCATCTCGAACGGCTTGCCGGCCGCGACCAGGGCATTGATCAGCATCTCGCTGTTCTGATAGTGCACGTTGTCGTCCCCGCCGCCGTGGACCAGGAGCAGGTTGCCCCGCATTCCATCCACGTAGCTGAGCGGCGAGCCTCGGTCGTATCCCGCCTTGTTGTCCGTGATCAGGCCGTTGAACCGCTCGGTGTACACGTTGTCATAGAGCCGCCAGTGCGTCACCGGCGAGACGGCCACGGCCGTCCGGTAGAGCTCCGGATGCTGGAACAGCACGTTGAGGCTCATGAACCCGCCGTAGCTCCAGCCCCAGATCCCGATCCGGTTCGGGTCCACGTAGGAACGCTCCCGCAGCATTCGCGCGGCCGCGGCCTGGTCATGAGTCTCGAGCACCCCGAGCTGGCCGTAGATCGCCTTGCGGAACTTCCGGCCGAGAGGTGCGGGGGTACCCCGGTTGTCGACGATGGCCACCAGGTAACCCTTCTGGGTCAGCATGGTATGCCACAGGTAATAGCCGCCCCAGGTGTCCTCCACCTCGGTGCCGCCGGGCCCGCCGTAGACGAAGAAGAGGAGTGGATACTTGCGGGTGGAATCGAAGTCCGCGGGCTTGAGCAGCACGCCGGGGAGCTTGGCGCCGTCTTCCGCCGGAACGGTCAGCCATTCGACGGTAGGCCGCTTGAGCGCGGTGACTCGCGCCCGCAGCTCCTGGTTGTCGACCAGCGTGCGCACCGGCTGGTGACCGGGGAGGCGGATCAGGCGCACGATCGGGGGATTGCCGAGGCTCGAATACGTCTCGATCGCGTACTTGTAGCTGGGCGCCATGTCGTAGGCGTGGCTGCCAGGCTCGCGGGCCGGGCTCAGGCGCTCGGGCTTGCCCTTGCCGTCGAGGCGAACCCGGAACAGGTAGCGCTGCACCGGATTCTCCGGCGAGGCGATGTAGTAGAGCCAGCCTCCCTTGGGGTCGATTCCCTTCACCTGGAGCACGTCGTAGTCGCCCTTGGTGACCAGCCGGCTGGTCTTGCCGTCGCGGGAGACCACGTAGACGTGCTTCCAACCGTCACGCTCGCTCACCCAGGTGAAGTTCTTTCCCTGGTCCAGCCAGACGAAATCGTCGACCACATCCACCCAGGTGCTGTCCCGTTCGGTGAACACGGTCCGCGCCTGTCCGGTGCGAGCGTCGCCCAGGATGACCTGGTCCTCGTTCTGGAGTCGGTTGAGCCGTTGGAGCACCACCTCGTCCGAGTTCGCCGCCCACTCCATCCGCGGGATGTAGTGATTGCGCGGGTCGCCCTCGATCTGGATCCAGCGGGTCGGTCCGCCCGACGCGCTCACGATTCCGACCCGGGCGGCCGAGTTGGTCTCCCCGACCTTGGGGTACTGCACCGGGACGACCTTGGAGTAGAGCGAGTCGGTGTTGTTGATCAGATCGAAGTTCTTCACCGAATCGGCGTTCAGCTGCCAGTAGGCGATGGAGCGACCGTCGGGGCTCCAGCGCCAGCCGTCGGCGTAATAGTTCATCAGCTCTTCTTCGTACACCCAGTCGAAGGTGCCGTTGATCAGGGTGCGGGAGCCATCGGTGGTGAGGGGCGTGATCGTGCCGCTCCCGAGGTCCTCGACGTAGAGGTTGTTCTCCCGGACGTAAGCCACCCGATGCCCACTGGGGTCGAACTTGGCGAACATGAGCGTCGAGGGCTTGGCGTCGGGGCCGCCCAGCTTGCGAAGCTTGCCGGTTCCCCGGTCGAGCACCCAGTAGTCGCCCCGGGTATTGAGCCGCCAGACCGGCTTGGTGTTGGTGAAGACCAGGAGCATGGTGCCGTCGGGCGACCAGCCGTAATCCTCGACATCCAGGGGCTCGTTCTCGCCGGACGGCACCAGCTGGCGCGCCGCGACCATGACCTCGCGGGTCCCCTTTTCCACATCGTACCGGACCAGGTCGGCGCCCGAGCCGTCCGTCGAGGGCTCGAGCGTCGTGTAGGCGGTGCCGTCCTCCAGCCACCGGGCGGGCCCGAACGGCTCCGGCGCGAACTCCCCGGAGGCGAAGATCCGCTTGATGTTGAGCAGGGAGGGATCGCCCTGCTGGGCCGACAGCGGCAATGCGCCGGCCGACAGGGCGAACAAGGCGGTCAACACCAGGCGAGCACGAGGCACGGGGTGTCCGGGGCGAAAAGGTGACGGACGACGTTGCGGCGGGGCCCAGGGGGGGCCAACTTCCGCGGGAATTATAGCCCGGCAAACCGGCCGGGGCGTTCGCGCATACTTCGTGCAAATGGCCCCTCCGGTTTCAACCGGCCACTCGACCCGAGGAGCGTATACTCATGTCTTCCCCCGATCGGACCAGGTCCGCCGCGCGGCTGGCCGGTTATCTGCTGGGTACATTTGCCCTGCTTGCCGCCTGCTCCAAGCAGGAGCGCCCCGAGGTGGCCGTCCGCACGACGACCCTCGCGGCCCGAACCCCCGCCTCGACCGACTCGGCGACGTCTGCCCCGGCGGATACCGCCGACAGCACGCTGAGCTTCGACGCCGCCAGCAACACGGTGACGTTCAAGCTGGTCGCCGGGCCATTCGTGTTCAATGGATTCGGCAACGGACAGGCGACCCTCACCGTCCCGCCCAAGAGCAACCTGGTCATCAACTTCGTGCAGGACGACGGCACGCCGCACAGCGCCGAGGTGGCGTCGGGCGACGGGCCCGTGCCCAACTCCGGCGGCGATCCGGCGATCCCCCGCGCCTACACCAACAAGGTGGTGGAGGGGCTGGCCCAGGGGGCGACCGATGTGATGAAGTTCACCGTCCCCGACAGCGGGAAGTTCCGGATCATCTGCGGGGTGCCGGGGCACGCCACAGGCGGGATGTGGATCTGGATGGTGGTCGATCCCTCGGCCAAGACGCCGAGCTTCGGGCCGACGCCTAAGTCGTAGCGGCGGGCTGCAGGACCTTCCGCAGGAAGCGGGCGGTGTGGCTGGCCTCGATCTCGGCAACCTCTTCAGGGGTGCCCTGAGCCACGATCCGCCCGCCCCGCTCTCCGCCCTCCGGACCCAGGTCGATGATCCAGTCGGCGGTCTTGATGACGTCGAGGTTGTGCTCGATCACCACCACACTGTTCCCCTTATCCACCAGCCGATGCAGCACCTCGAGCAGCAGCCGGACGTCCTCGAAATGGAGTCCGGTGGTGGGCTCGTCCAGGATGTAGAGGGTCCGGCCGGTGTCGCGCTTGGCCAGCTCGGTGGCGAGCTTGACCCGTTGGGCCTCGCCGCCGGACAGCGTGGTGGCGGCCTGGCCCAGATGGATGTAGCCCAGGCCGACATCGTTGAGCAGCTCGAGCTTTTCCGCGATGCGCCGCTGGTTGGAGAAGAAGTCGAGTCCATCCGCCACGGTCAGGTCGAGCACGTCGGCGATGCTGCGGCCCTTGTAGCGCACCTCCAGCGTCTCCCGGTTGTAGCGGCGCCCCTTGCAGACCTCGCATGGGACGTACACGTCGGGCAGGAAGTGCATCTCGATCTTCACCAGTCCGTCGCCCTGGCAGGCCTCGCACCGACCGCCCTTCACATTGAAGGAAAAGCGGCCCGGTCCGTACCCCCGGAGCTTGGCGTCGGGGAGCTGGGTGAAGAGCTCGCGGATCGGGGTAAAGAGCCCGGTGTAGGTGGCCGGGTTCGACCGCGGGGTGCGCCCGATGGGGCTCTGGTCGATGTCGATCACCTTGTCGATCTTGTCCAGCCCCTCGATCCGGGTGTGCGCGCCGGGCACCACCTTGGCGCGGTAGAACTGCCGGGCCAGCGCCTGGTACAGTATGTCGGTCACCAGGGTGGACTTTCCGGACCCCGACACACCAGTGACCGCGACGAACAGGCCGAGCGGAATGTCGACCGTGAGGTTCTGCAGATTGTTGGCGCGCGCACCCACGATCCGCAGCCGGTGCCTGGGAGGTGCCTCCCGACGCCCCGGCGGCACCGGGACGCGGAGCTCCCCGCGCAGATACCGCCCGGTGAGCGACGTGGCGTGTCGCCGGATCGTGTCCACGTCGCCTTCGGCCACGACCTCCCCGCCGAAACGCCCGGCTCGCGGGCCCAGGTCGATCACGTGGTCGGCGGCCTCGATGGTGTCGGCATCATGCTCCACCACGATCACCGTGTTCCCCAGGTCCCGCAGCCCCCGGAGCGTGCCGAGCAGGCGCTCGTTGTCCCGCTGGTGCAGGCCGATGCTGGGCTCGTCGAGGATGTAGAGCACGCCGACCAACCGTGACCCGATCTGGGTGGCCAGCCGGATCCGCTGGGTCTCGCCGCCGGAGAGCGAGGTCGCGGCCCGGCCCAGGGTCAGGTAGTCGAGCCCCACGTCGCGCAGGAAGCGCAGCCGGTCCCCCACTTCCTTGAGGATGGGACCGGCGATGTCGGCGTCGAGACCCCGGGTGCCGTTGCTTCGGAGCGGGATGCGCTCGAAGAACTCGATCGCGCGGAGGACCGGCAGGTCCACCACGTCTCCGATGCTCCGTCCCTCGACCAGCACCGCCAGGCTCTCGGCCTTGAGCCGCTTTCCGCCGCAGGTCTGGCACGGTTGCTCGACCATGAACTCCTCGAGCGACACCCGAACCGCGTCGCTGGCGGACTCGCGGTACCTCCGCTCGACGTTCTTGAGAATGCCCTCCCACTCGGTCTCGTAATCGCTGCGGCCCCGCCCGCCGTCCGCCTGGAAGCGGAAGCGGCCTTCCGCGCCGTGCAGCAGCGCCTGGCGTGCCGGCTCGGCGATCTCGCCCCAGGGCGTGTTGAGATCGAACTTGAAGGCCCGGGCCAGCGTCGGCAGCACGACCTTGCGGAGATACCCGGTCGGCTCACCCCACGGCAGGACCACGCCCTCCAGGATGCTGATGCTGGGATCGCCCAGGATCAGCTCGGCGTTCACCTCGCGCCGGGTCCCCACGCCATGGCAGTCGGGACAGGCGCCGAAGGGCGAGTTGAAGGAGAACTGCCTCGGCTCGAGCTCCGGCAGGGAGAGCCCGCAGACCGGACAGGCGAAGCGCTCGGAGAACATGATCGACCGGGCGGGCCCGTCGTGGCGGACCACCTCCACCACTCCGTCGGCGGTCTTGAGCGCCGTCTCGATCGAGTCGTTGAGCCGCGACCGGTCCGCGGGCCGGACGACCAGTCGGTCGACCACGACCGCGATGTCGTGATTCTGCCGGCGGTTCAGGGCCGGCACCTCGGTCAGGTCGTAGGTGGCCCCGTCCACCCGCACCCGCACGAAGCCGCGCTTGCGCACGTCTTCCAGCAGGTCGCGGAACTCGCCCTTGCGGCCCCGCACCATGGGCGCGAGCACCTCGATCCGGGTGCCGTCCGGCCAGCCCAGCACGGTGTCCGTGATCTGGGCGGCGCTCTGCCGAGTCACCGGAGTTCCGTCGTTGGGACAGTGCGGCACGCCGACCCGGGCCCAGAGCAGTCGGAGATAGTCGTAGATCTCGGTCACCGTTCCCACGGTCGATCGGGGATTCTGCCCCGTAGTCTTCTGCTCGATGGAGATGGCCGGGGAGAGGCCCTCGATCGCGTCCACGTCGGGCTTTTCCATCAGGCCGAGGAATTGCCGGGCGTACGCCGACAGCGATTCGACGTACCGGCGCTGCCCTTCGGCGTAGATCGTGTCGAAGGCGAGCGAGGACTTGCCGGACCCCGAGAGTCCGGTGATGACGGTCAGCCGATTGCGGGGGATGGAAACGGAGATGTCTTTGAGGTTGTGCTCGCGGGCGCCCCGCACCACCAAGAATTCCTGAGCCATAGCCCCGAAAGCTACCCGAAGGCCGGGGCGAGGGTCAACGGGTTCCTCTTTGGGCAGCCGCCTTCTACCATACGGGGCCCCCATGACCATTCAGCCGTGATCACCGTGATCGTCGACGATCTGGCTTTCCTCGCGGTCGATGCCGTCGTTCGGCCGGCCGACGAGTCCCTGGCGCCGCTCACCTCCGAGGGCTCCCGGCTCGACCGTCTCGCCGGGGAGCGCTTTGCGGCCCAGCGACAGGTCAGCTCCCCTCTTCAGGCTGGTGCCGCGGTCGTGACCGGCGGCGGCGACCTGACGGCTCCGTACGTCCTGCATGCGGTCATCCGCGACCGGCAGACGCCGGTGGACCGGGCTACCGTGCGCCGCGCGCTTCTGTCCGCCTGGCAGCGCGCCGGGGACTGGGGTCTCCGGCGCCTGGCCGCACCGTTGGTGGGCACCGGCCCCGGCGGGTTGAGCGAGGAAGAGTCGGCGCGGCTCATGGCCGAGACGTTCCCGCGGGTGGAGGGCGAAGACGGGATGGCGCTCGCGATCGTGGTAGAGAAGGAAGCCACCCGGGATCTGGTGGCCGCCATCGTGGGGAGGACGGCGTGATCCGGCTGGCGGAGCTGACCAAGCGGTACGGCAAGTTCACCGCCGTGGACGGGATCACCCTGCATGTCCCCCGAGGAGAGTTGTTCGGCCTGCTGGGTCCCAACGGCGCCGGCAAGACGACCACGATGCGGATGATCGCCGGGATCCTGCGCCCGTCGGGCGGCAGCATCACCGTCGCCGGGATCGACCTGCTGGCCCGGCCGCTCGCCGCCAAGGCCAGGCTGGGGTTCATTCCGGACCGGCCCTTCGTCTACGACAAGCTCACGGGCGGCGAGTTCCTCCGCTTCGCGGCCGCGCTGTACGGGCAGCAGGGGCCGACGGTGGAGCGGCGGATCGACGAGCTGCTGGAGCTGTTCGAGCTCACCCCCTGGAAAGGGGAGCTGACCGAGAACTACAGCCATGGGATGCGGCAGAAGCTCATCATCTGCGGCGCCTTCGTCCATCGCCCCGAGCTCATCGTGGTGGACGAGCCGATGGTGGGGCTCGACCCCAAGAGCGCCCGCCTGCTGAAGGACCTGTTCCGTCAGTTCGTCGACCGGGGCGGCACGGTCCTCATGAGCACCCATACCCTGGAGGTGGCCGAGGTGATGTGCGACCGGATCGCGATCGTCTACCGCGGCAAGGTGGCGGCGCAGGGGACGATGACGGACCTGCGGGAGCAGACCGCGTCCGGCAGCAGCACGCTGGAGGACATGTTCCTCAAGCTCACCGGTGGCCTGCGGGAGCATCAGCTCGACTCGGTCTTCGAAGGCTGAGATGGGCGCCACGGGGGTGACCCAGCCGGGGCTCTGGACCCTGCTGACTCCCAAGCGGCGCGGCGGGCTGGCCCGTCTCCGGCAGCAGCGGAGCGGAAGCTGGCCCAAGGTGCTGCTGCTCGGACTCGTCGGCGGGGCGTTCTGGACCGGCATCTTCGGCATCGCGTACCGGGTGCTGAGCTACATCGAGCGGGTGGCCGATATCGGCGACCTCCTCGCCGCCAAGATGCTCAGCGTCATCCTGCTGGCGTTCCTCACCATCCTGCTGCTCTCCAACGTCATCACGGCGCTCTCGACCTTCTTCCTGGCCAAGGACCTCGACCTGCTGGTGGCCGCGCCGGTCGGAGGGCTGCGGATCTACCTGGCGAAGTTGAGCGAGACCGTGGTGCACTCGTCCTGGATGGTGGCGCTGCTCGCGCTGCCCATCCTTACGGCCTACGGCATCGTGTACCACGGAGGGCCGCTCTTTCCCCTGGTCGCGGCGGGGGCGTTCCTTCCCTTTCTGGTGCTGCCCGCGGTGCTGGGGGTGATCGTCACCATGCTCCTGGTGAACGTCTTTCCCGCGCGGCGCACTCGGGAGCTGCTCGGGCTCATCGGGCTCGGCGGACTGGGGGTGGTGCTGATCCTCCTGAGGGTGATTCAGCCCGAGCGCCTGGCCCGACCCGAGGGCTTCCAGAACTTCCTCGACTACCTGGTGGTCCTCCGGACGCCGACCAGCCCGCTCCTGCCGAACGAGTGGGCTACCTCCATGATCATGAACTGGCTGCTCCGGGTGGCCGACCCGCGGCCCATCCTCGCGCTCTGGGGGTCGGCGGCGCTTGCGCTGGGGCTGGGGGCGCTGGTGCACGGCTCGCTCTTCCTGTCCGGCTACTCCAAGGCACAGGAAGGAGGAGAGCGGAAGGTGCGGCGTCCGCTCCGGGGGCCCCTGGGTGTGGCCCTGCGCCGGCTGCCTCCGGCAGAGCGGGAGTTCATGCTCAAGGATCTCCGGCTCTTCTTCCGGGACAACACCCAGTGGAGCCAGCTCATCCTGCTCGGGGTGCTGCTCCTCATCTACATCTTCAACATCAAGTCGCTCCCGATCCACTCGGGCGAGCGGATACCGTTCGCGCTGGTCACGATGATCTCGTTCCTCAACCTGGGGCTCGCCGGGTTCGTGCTGGCGGCGGTGGCGGCGCGGTTCGTCTTCCCCGGACTTTCGCTCGAGGGGCGGCAGCTCTGGCTGCTTCGCTCCAGCCCGCTGGATCCGCGGGCCATGCTCTGGAGCAAGTACTGGATGGGGACGGCGCCCCTGCTGCTCCTGGCCCTAGCGATCACCATCCTCACCAACGGCCTGCTCCGGGTAAGCCCGTTCATGATGGTGGTGAGCGTCGGCACGATCACGCTCTATACCCTCGCGGCCTGCGCCCTGGCGCTCACTTTCGGGGTCTACTATCCCCAGTTCGGCACCGAGAACGCCGCCCAGATCCCCACCAGCTTCGGCGGGGTGGTCTACATGATGGCGAGCCTCAGCCTCCTGGCGGTGGTCATCATGATCGAGGCGATCCCGGTGTCGGCCTACCTTCGCGCCGCGCACCGAGGCGCTCCGCCGGTGGCCGGCGCCGAGCTGATCCTGGCCCTGGTCGGCGCGGCGCTGCTGCTGATCGTCGCGACCATGGTGCCGCTCAGGATGAGCGCCACCCGGATCGAGCGGATGGAGATCTCCTCGGGACGAGTGGAGACCGAATGATCCTGGTGGACCTCTTCAGCGATACGGTCACCCGCCCGACGCCGGCCATGCGTCGCGCCATGGCAGAGGCCGAGGTGGGAGACGAGCAGCTGCAGGAAGACCCGACCGTCAATCGCCTGCAGGATGCGGTAGCCGAGCTGCTGGGGAAGGAGGCCGCGCTCTTCCTGCCCTCGGGTACGATGTGCAACCAGGTGGCGTTCGCGGTGCATTGCCGGCCGGGCGACGAGATCCTGCTGCACGAGCTGGCGCACCCGCTGCTCTACGAGGCGGGCGGCGCGGCGGCGATGATCGGTGCGGTGTTCCGGCCGCTGCCCGCTCCTCGGGGCGTCTTCTCGGCGGAGCAGGTGCGCGCGGCGGCCCGACCGCCGGTGCATTACATGCCCCGCACCCGGGTGGTCTCGGTGGAGCAGACGGCGAATATCGTGGGCGGGGTCTGCTGGAAGCTCGGTGAAGTCGAAGCGGTCTGCGGAGCGGCCCGCGGTCTCGGACTCGCCTGCCACATGGACGGGGCCCGGCTGTTCAACGCGGTGGTGGCGACCGGGACGCCGGCGCGCGCGTTCGCGGCGCCGTTCGACTCCGTCTGGGTCGACCTCACCAAGGGCCTCGGCGCGCCGGTCGGAGCGGTGCTCGCCGGCTCGCGCGGATTCGTGGCCGAGGCATGGCGGTTCAAGCAGCGCTTCGGCGGCGCGATGCGGCAGGCCGGCGTCATCGCGGCGGCCGGGCTCCATGCGCTCGAGCACCACGTCGACCGGCTGGCCGACGACCACGAGCGCGCCCGCCGGCTGGCGCGGGGACTGGCCGAGCTGCCCGGCATCGCGGTGGACGCGGACCGGGTCGAGACCAACATCGTCATTTTCGAGGTGAGCGGGGCCGGCGTCACCGCCGAGGCGTTTGCCGAGCGGGCGCAGGCACGGGGTGGCGTCCGCTTCAGCGTCATCGGTCCGACGACCGTCCGGGCGGTCACCCACCTCGACCTTCCCTCCGACGCGGTCGAGCGCGCGCTCGCCGCCGCGCGAGCCGCCCTGGTTCCCTGAGCGGCACCCGCCGTTTCTCGAACGCTCTCGCATAAACCCGGTCCCCAACCGATCTGACGCGCGTCCTACCTTGGGCCCGCTGCCGCCACCCTGCGCGGCGGCGTCGCACGCCTCACCCAAGGAGGACCCATGTCTCCCCGCCTGGCCCTGCTCGCGCTGGCGCTCCTGGCCGCCGGCTGCACCGACCGCACCGGCCCCGAGCCCCCCGCCCGCGCGCCCTCCTCCCCGCCGCCGTCTGTGCGTCAGGGCGGAACGCCCACCGCGCGCGATGCGCGGGAGCGCCTGGCTCGGCGCATGGCCCGCGCGCTGGCCGATCCCGCCTTCCGCCGCCAGGTCAAGGTCGCGCTGGATCGATCTCCCTTCCGCGAGCACAAGCTGCATCTGCAGCGCTGGCTGGATGCCGGCGGTCGCGGAACGTTGGGACCGGTGGCGGCGGCCAACGGGATCTCCGAGGCGGCGCTCGCCACGGAGGCACACGCGGCTGTGCCCCTGGAGATGTACCTGCCCGTCCCGGTACATCGGGCGGCATGGCACGGCGACGATCACCTGCTGGTAGCCACGGTCGGAGGCGATCACGAGGCCCCGGTGGCCTTCACGCTCGAGGGACGGCGGCTGATCCTCGACGCGGAGCGTCCTCCCGCAACCCCGGTGCTCGTGGTGGTGCCGGTCGAGACCGATTTCGACCACCCGGCACCGGAGACCTCGCCCAGCAACATGAGCGTGGTCCCCACGGTACCGCCGCACGGTCTGTACATGAAGCACGCGCATTTCGTCGACGACTTCGAGGGCTGGACCAAGGGCAACCCCGAGTTCGAGATCCACATCCTGGGCCAGGCCGGCACCGGCGATTCCCTGCAGAGCTACTCCTGCGCCGGCGAACGGGCGTACAGCTCGTTCTACCAGTTCAACATGGACGAGAACGACTGGACCGGCAGCGTGCTGCTCATCAGTGACCCGCAGATCGCCGCATATCGGGCCAGTCATCCCAACCAGAACTTCCGGGTGTTCGCGGTGGAGGACGACGACACCGCCTGCGAGATCAAGACCGACCCCAACCGGTTCTCCACCCTGGTGAAGAGCGTGGAGGCGGCATACCCCAAGCTCACCGGAGGCAAGGACACCACGGCCAGCAGCCTGGTCCGCCTCTGGAAAAAGGCCAATACGCTGCAGAAGATCATCCGCGCGCTGGCCGGGATCATCAGCACCAACGACGAGCTGATCGGCAACGCGGTGGATGCCAATGTGGTCGGGGTCGTGTACCCCAACGCGAACTGGGTCGTGAAAGGCGAGAGCAACAAGACCAACGGCTGGCTGTACCTGCAGATGCAGTGAGCCTTTCGGGCGGCCGGCCGGGCCGGCCGCCGCTTTGATCCCTGGTTGACGGTGCGTCGGCATACTCGCGCAACCCAGGAGCCTCGATGCGTTTGCCGAAGAGCTGCGTGGCCGTCCTCCTCGTCGTGTTCCCCCCTCGAGCGCCGGCGCAGGCGGTGGCTCCGCCCGGCTGGGAGCTGGGCGTGCTGGCCGAGTCGGTACGGTTCAGTCGCGGGTTGGTTGATGGGTCGGACCCGTCCGACGTGAGCGCTGCCCTTCGGCCCTCGCCCGGCACCGGTATCGGGCTGCTCCTTGCCCGAGGCGGCACGGCCTGGCGAGGCGAGCTCGTCGCCGGGTGGGCGGGAATGCGGCCCCAGGCAGACAACACGAACGTCGCCGTGCTCGACCGGACTACCCGGCTGACTCGGTGGCGACTCGAGGCCGAGCTCGAGCGGCGCCTGTTCGGCGTCGGCGCGGGGTCGGTGGCCCTCGGGGCAGGACCCGCCCTCGACTGGTGGCGCATCGTCGGCCAGGACAGGGTGCGCCTCGGCGGGGTGGCGCGCGCTGCGCTGCGCGTCCCGCTCGGAACGTGGGCGTTGGAGAATCGACTCGGTTTGGGTGTGTCGGGCAGCCCGTTCGTGCCCGAGGACGTGGGTGAGGCCTATGAAGCGCGCGCGCTGGTCACGCTGACGCTTGGCGTGGCGGTACGAGCTCCGTTGTAGCGGAAGAGCGGATCAGGCAGCCACCCGGCAGCCGCAGCCCTCGCAGAAACGGCTCTCGGGCGCGAGGGCGGCGCCGCAGCGTTCGCACCGGCCGGCCAAGGCCAGGCGCTGCCCGCACCCGGAGCAGAACACGGCATCGGGCTCGGGCCTCGGGCCACAGGCACTGCACGCCAGCGCGCCGGCCGAGGCCGGGGCCGACGCGGAGCGAAGCACGCGGACCCGAGCAGCAACCATCGCCTCGATATCGTCCGGCGCCTCCGCGCGGAGCGCCTCCAGCGCGGCCGCCGTGTACTTCTCCTTGAGGTAGGCGTAATCGGCGTCGGAGAGCTTGCCGGTCTCGCGATCGAACTCGATCTCCTTGAGCGCCGTGAGCGCCACGCCCCGCGCGGTCTCCTCGGGGTCCGGCGGCTCGACCGGGCGTGGGGCCGCGGGCGTACGCGAGAACATCGGCCAGAGCACGAGCCACAGCGCCAGCGCCCCCAGCAGCACGGCGGCGGTCACCTCCGCCAGCACTAGTCTTCCACCTCGGCCAGCGCCTGGCGCAGGCGCTCGAGCTCCTCCGGTGTGGCGGTCGACGCCGGAGCACCAGGGTCGTCTCCCGCCGCCGGGGCTCCTGCGGTGGCTACCGCTACCCGACGCCGGCTGACGAAGGCGAAGAGCCCGGCCCCCGCCACCACAATCAGCGATCCGGGCAGGAGGTAGCCCCAGAGGTTGAACCCCTCCGGCTTGGGCGCCATCAGCGCCTTTTCGCCGTACTCGGCCACGAAGGCGTCGAGGATTTCCTGAGCCGACTTGCCCGCCTTGTCCATCGCCACCACCTCACGGTGCAGCTTCGGAGAGTAGGTGCAGGTGAAGTCGGTCGTGCGGCAGGTGAACACGTCCAGGGTACAGCCGCAGTTGCAGGCCAGGCGGTGCTCGATCGCCTTGATCCGCTCGTCGTAATCTTCGATCCGGGTGACGTCCCGCGGGCGGCCCGCGGCGTCGGGGTCGCGCAGCGTGCCCACGGCCCCGCGCCCGGCCAGCGAATCCTGCGCCTGCAGCCCCGCGGGGAGTGCCGCCAGTGCGCCGAGCCGGCCGAGAAAATCCCGGCGGCCGAGAGTGCTCATTCCCTGCCTCCTCCAACCAGAGCGACCTCGTACCCGGCCACCGCGCGGCGGGGCGACGCGAGCGTCGGGCCGCCGCCCGGCCACATCGTCACGACGCCGCCGAACACCAGGACGAAGCCGCCGAACCAGAGCCACCAGACCAGCGGGTTGATGGTGAAGCGGTAGACCGCTTCCTCGGTGCCGTTCACCGAGCCGGCGTAGGTGATGTAGAGATCTTCCTGCAGCCCGCTGCGAATACCGACCTCGGTGGACGGCTCGAAAGTCGGCCGCTTGAAGCTGTCCACGTGCTGCCGCTTCTCGGAGGTCATCAGTCCTTCGGGCTTGCCATCCCGCGCCACCGACACGGTGGCGGCGGAGACGATGCGGTTGAGCGCCTCGAACTGGGAGACCCCCATGTGCGTCAGCGTGTAGGTATGCCCGAACGGGCTCTGCATCTGAACCGACTGCCCCGGCTTGAGGGTCGCCTCCATCTCGCGCTTGAAGGCCATGCCGGAGAAGGCGACGAAATAGATCAGCACGCCGACGTGGACCAGGTACCCGCCGTAGCGCCGGCGGTTCCGGCCGATCAGCCGAGCGAATGCCAGGGGCACCGACTCGCCGTGCATGCGCCGGCGGGCCCGGACTCCGCGATAGAACTCCTGCGCGATCGTGCCGGCCACGAAGCCCGCCAGCGCGAGCGCCATGATGGCGTAAAAGTCCCGCATCCCGGACGCGAGCAGGCCGACCAGGGTCACCAGCCCGGTGGCCACCGGCACGGTGAATTGACGGCGAAGGTTGGCCGCCGACGCCTTGCGCCAGGCGATCAGCGGTCCGATGCCGGTCAGCGCCAGCAGCAGCAATCCCAGCGGAATGTTGACCCGGTTGAAGAACGGCGGACCCACCGTGATCTTGCTGCCCCGCACCAGCTCCGACAGGATCGGAAAGAGCGTGCCCCAGAGCACCGAAAAGGCGACTCCCACCAGCAGCAGATTATTGAAGAGAAACGCGGCCTCCCGGCTCAGCATCGACTCGAGCTGCACCTCCGCCTTGAGCGACGGCCAGCGGGTGTACAGGAGGGTGAAGGCCAGCACCCCGCTCACCACCAGGAAGGCCAGGAAGAAGTACCCCACGTTGGACTGGGTGAAGCTGTGCACGCTGGCGATCACCCCGGACCGGGTGATGAAGGTGCCGAAGATGCTGAGAAGAAAGGTCCCGATGATGAGCCCCAGGTTCCAGCGCTTGAGCATGCCGCGCTTCTCCTGGATCATGACCGAGTGGAGGAACGCGGTCATGGTGAGCCAGGGGAGCAGGCTGGCGTTCTCCACCGGATCCCAGGCCCAATAGCCGCCCCACCCCAGCTCGACGTAGGCCCACCACATGCCCAGCGTGATGCCTATAGAAAGGAAGAGCCAGCTCACCAGCGTCCATTTCCGGATGGCGTGAATCCACCCGGTGTCCAGGCTACGCGTGAGCAGGGCCGCCACGGCGAAGGCGAAGGGGATGGTGATGCTGATGTACCCGAGGTACAGCATCGGCGGGTGGATCATCATCCCCGGATTCTGCAGCTGGGGATTGAGGCCCCGCCCGTCCGCGGGGGTGAAGGCCAGCCGCTCGAACGGATTGGCGGCGAAAATCATGGTGCACACGAAAAACGCCGTGACGGCGGAGGTCACGCCTGCCACATAGGGCAGCAAGGGGGCGTAACGGCGAGGGGTGAGGAGCTGAGCCAGCGAGGCGAAGAGGCTCAGGACCAGGGCCCAGAAAAGGAGCGACCCCTTCTGTCCGGCCCACAGGGCCGAGACGATGTAGCCGGACGGCAGGTTGCGCGAGGTGTAGGCGGCGACGTACTCGATGTTGAAGTCGTGCGTCACCAGCCCCTTCCAGAGTGCCAGCGCCGCGACCGCCAGTGCCGCCAAGGTGCCGAACACCGCGCCGGAGATACTGCGACGGAGATCGTCTCGGCCCCGCCAGCGGCCGCTGAAGGCCACCGCTGCCGACCAGACCCCGAGCAGGAGGGCGACCCAGAGCGCGAACTGTCCCAGGAGGGTCATGGCTCAGGCCTTCTTGGTCTTGTCGTAGGCGGCCTCGTAGCGGGAGCCGCACTTGGCCAGCACCTCGGTCGCGCGGAACACGCCATCCCGGCCGAGCCGGCCTTCGACGATGACCTCGATGTCGTTGGCGTCGGTGAAGGTGTCGGGAACCAGGCCTCGGTAGGTCACCGGATAAGTCTTGACCCCGTCGCTCACCTGGAAGTCGATCTGGCGGTTGTCCGGGGCCCGACGGACCGACCCCGGGACCACCTTGGCCCCCATCTTGAGGCCCACGTCGTAGAAGGTCGGATCAGCCTTGGTCTTGGCCGCCAGCTCGGTGGGCGTGAGGAAGTAGACCCCGGTTTCCTTCACCCCTTCGGCGATGAGAAAGCCGACGCTCAGCACGATGGCCGCGGCGCCAAGGAGGAATTTGTGTCCTGCTTTCATGGTGTGCTCCGAAGCTGACGATCAGGAACCGGCCGGAGTGTTCTTGGCGGCGAGCGCGGCCTGGCGGAAATCCTCCAGCGACCTGGTATGCTCGGCGTACTCGGCGCGGGGGGTCTTCATCTCCGCATCGTAGTGCTGAAGAAAGCCGGCGTAAGCCTGCCGGAGCGCCGGCTGGTCTTTCTTCCATCGGGCGACCGTGCCCAGAATGACGTACCCGAAGAGGTGCCCTGGGGTTTGCCGGAGCACCGTGTCGCCCAGGGCCCGTGCGGCATCGGCGTTGCCGGTGTGGACCTGGAGCAGGGCGGCGTGGAAGCGGGCGTCGGCGTCGATGGTGTCGAGCTGGGCGTAGGCCATGAGCGCCATGGGCGTGAACCGGGTCACGGTGGCTTCGTCCCCCGCCTCGGCACCACGCATGATGCGGTTGTAGAGGCGATTGAACCGCTCCCGCGGGCTCATCGTGCTCAGGTCGGGGGGGCTCTCCCCATCCGGCGCCACGGCCCCGACCTCCCCGCCCTGGTCCGGCTCCGCGTCCGGAACCCTCGCCGGGGCCTGGCGGACCAGCATGAACAGGAGCATGCCCAGGAGCCCGGCCAGAGACACTCCGGCTACCACCCATGGGGTTCGGTCCGCCACGCCCGCGCCGGCCGTCCGGGTCTCGCCGACCCCCCGACCGCACGCGGAGCAGAATCTGGCCCCCGGGGCCAGGGCGCCGCCGCAGCGCGGGCATGGGGCCCCTCCGCGGGGCGTGCCGCAGGCGGAGCAGAAGCTGCCGCTGCCCGAGGCGCCGCAGGTGGCACAGGTAGTGACCGACGAGGGCATGTTCCTAATCTAGCAGGTCCGGACGGCTGGGCATCCTGAAGGAACGTTCAGACATGGATCGTGCCAACCGACGGAGGAATATGCGATTGGAAAGGTCGACGTAGGTATACCTCCGTACACCTTGCGTAAAAATACGGATGGTCGAAATATGGTATGGCAAACCCAAATCATCCTGGTAGTCCGGATTCGCCCAAGGCCGACCCCATGCGCCTACGTCCGGTCTCAACGCATCGACTGCTGGCCCTCCTGGGCCTGTTCGCCTTCCTGTCCT
Source organism: Gemmatimonadales bacterium (assembly GCA_035278885.1). Taxonomy (GTDB): domain Bacteria; phylum Gemmatimonadota; class Gemmatimonadetes; order Gemmatimonadales; family GWC2-71-9; genus CAVVWJ01. Next base: position 25,324 of record DATEIR010000107.1, read on the forward strand.
CCGCCTGCACCGACGAGAAGGTGGTTTACCGCGAGCCGTTCAACCCCCCGCCGGACGCCGAGAACGGCTACGTCGGCTACTTCACCACCAGCGACAAATCCACCACCTGCGGCAACTGCCATGTGGACCACGAGACCAAGTGGGTCCAGACCAAGCACGCCGACGCCTACGCCACCTTGGTAAACAGCGGGAATCGGAAAGACAGCTGCGAGGGCTGCCACACCGTGAGCGAGCGGGGCAACCAGGTCACCGGGCCCGCCGGCTGGAACGTGGTCAAGGATAGCGCCTACCAGGACGTCCAGTGCGAGAGCTGCCACGGTCCGGGGGTGGACCACGTCGAGGTCCCGGACGCGAACAAGCCCCCCTTGGCCCGGGTTCGAGTACTCCAGGCTGATATCGCGACCGGAGACGTCAACCACGATACCGCCACCGTCCAGGGATCCTGCGCCGAGTGCCATAGCGGCGCCCATCACCCGTTCGTGGACGAATGGCGGACCTCCGGCCACGCCCGATCCCTGGTCGAGGAGGATGGCAGCTTCGTCGCAGACCATGGCGACAACTGCGCCTCCTGTCACGAAGGGCGCGCGGCCCTCAGGGCTTGGGGGGTCACCACCAACTACGTCGAGCGCGATACAGCCGCCGCGGACGCCCACCTGGGCGTGACCTGCGCTGTGTGCCATGACCCGCACAATGGGCAGTACGACGGGCAGCTCCGGTATTCCATCTCGGACCCCTCGTTCGAGAGCAACCTCTGCATGAAATGCCACACCCGTCGCTACGAGCCTACCGGCTCGAAGGGACCGCACGCTCCCCAGGGCGCGGTGTTGACCGGCACCGCCGGATATTGGCCGCCGGGCTTCGATACCACCGCGCAGGCGGCGACTCACGGCAACCCGTCCAAGAACCCGCGGCTTTGCGCCGGATGCCACGTCAACAATTTCGAGGTGGATGACAAGCTGAATCCGGGGAAGAAGATCGCCTCCCGGGGACATCTCTTCCGGCCGATTCCCTGCCTGGACCAGACGACGGGCGAGCCGGTCTCGGATAACTCCTGCGGCTACGAGACCACGACCCGCTACTGGGGGGCGTGCACCGGCTGCCATGGGGATGATGCCACCATTCAGAGTGCGTTCGCCAGCCATCGGGCGAACGTCGAGACCCTGGCCGACGCGATTTGGGACGATGTCGACGGCGACCAGGTGCTGTACACGACCAATCCAGACGGCTCCTTCGCCGCATTCGACCCGGGCGACACGGGGCTTCTGACCGAGATCCCCGATCCGGCCGCCGCGTTCAACCCCAACGACGACTCGCTCAGCGTCGCGGAGGGGGCCTACTTCAACGTGCAGCTCATCGCCGAAAACCGGGCCAGCAACGGCGACCGCTCGAAAGGGGTGCACAATCCGGCGCTGAGTACAGACCTGCTAGGCGCGAGCATCCTGGCCCTGCAGCAGACCTACAACCTCAGCCTGCACGTCACGCCCAAGACCCAGGAGCTGCTCGATCGGGTGAAGCGGCAGTTAAAGGTGCGTGCCCCAAGCTCGATCAGCCTCCGCTGACCACCGCCTTAGCTTTTCAAATGCTCGAACTCCTCGGTCCCGGAGCAACCTCTAGCCTCGGGGCCGATTGGCGTCCGGCCGTGGGCCAGTTCCAGGACACGCTCACCGGTCACTTCATCGACTCGGTCGTGGTGAAGTCCCCCCTGCCCGATCCGATGGTGCCGATCGTCCAGTGGATCTTCCAGAAGCCGGGCTGGCTGATGGCCAGCGGCATCGTGCTGGCGGCCATCGTCGGGGTGGTGGTCTGGCTCTTCCTCTGGCGCCGCCGGCGGGCGATCTGGACCTGGCTCACCACCCGCGAGCGCGGCGTCAAGCTGGGGATGGCCGCGGCGCTCGGCGCGGTGCTCCTGCTGATCGTGGGCACCGGCCTCAAGGCCTACGACTACATGATGCACGACAACGATTTCTGCAAAGGCTGCCACATCTTCGTGCCGAGCGGCCAGGCCTTCGTGAAACCGGACACCGGCAACTACCTGCTGGTGAACAAGGTCGAGGGCGCGCACGACAGCCTGTCCTGCCACGCCTGTCACCCGTTCGAGCTGGAGCAACAGACCAAGGAGATGTACTACTGGATCATGGAGCGGCCGGACAAGGTCCCGCCCCATGCCAAGGTGCCCCGGGAGACCTGCGAGCAGTGCCACGTCAACGGTGAGGCCAAGAAGACCTGGCAGCGTGTCGCCACCACGGCCGGACATCGCATCCACCTGGAATCCGACTCCTCCGCCCTCAAGGGCGTGGCCTGCCTGACCTGCCACGCGCGCACGGCCCACCGTTTCCAGCCCGCGGACACGACCTGCGCCCAGCGGGGGTGCCACCTGACCGACGAAGTCAGGATCAAACTCGGCCGAATGGCTGCGCGCTTCTCCAGGGAGAACCTGAATCCCAACGAGGAGCAGCTCTACTGCAACTCCTGCCACCAATTCACCGCAGACGCGCAGTTCGTGACGATGGACTCGGCCAGCAACACGCTCCGGCCGGCCCAGAAGCAGTGCTTCGGCTGCCACGAGATGCGGGCGCTCTTCGCGAGCTTCGACCCCGCCAAGGATCCGCACGGCGGCAGCTGCGGGATGTGCCACAATCCCCATACCGACGTCAAACCCTCGGACGCGCTCAAGTCATGCGCCGATGCCGGATGTCACGCCAACTGGCGCAGCGTCGCCTTCCATGCGGGGAAGGCGCATCAGAGGGTGTCCGGGCAATGTCTGACATGCCACCAGCCGCACGCGGCCCGGGTGGATGCGAGCGACTGTACCGGGTGCCACAACGCGGTGAGACAAGGCGGCGGCCCCAAGAAGCCCCCGCTGCCATTCGACACACTCAAGGCCTTGCGCCAGAGCCTGCTGCCGACGCCGCCGCCCGATAGCGCCGCGACGGAGGCGCACAGCCTGATCGAGCCGGGGCGCTCGAGGGGACAAGGCGACGCCCCCCCGCCCGACGAGTCGCCCGGGCGCCCGATCGCCGCCACCGCCGCTCTCGCCGACACCTTCTCCCACAAAATTCACCAGAAACTCTCCTGCATCACCTGCCACAGCACCACATCCAAGAAGAGCAGCTTGACCTTTCAGCCGCCCCGCGGCTGCCAGATCTGCCACCACCAGCGTCCGGCCAAGTCGGATTGCAGCAGCTGCCACAAGGCCGACGAGATCGAGCCGGCGCGGTCGGTCACCGTGGAGGTGACGGTGCCGCGGCAGGCGCCGCACGCGCGGTCGGTGAGCTTCGAGCACGGACGCCACGCCGACCTGGCGTGTACCGAGTGCCACGTCACCAAAGTGACCCTCGAGCCCGAGCCGCCCGTAGCCGGCTGCCAGGCGTGTCACGACAGCCACCACACGACCGGGGTGGACTGCGCGACATGCCACCGCACCGAAGGCATCATCCAGGCCCATGCGCCCCCGGTGGACGCGCACCGCGCCTGCAACGAGTGCCACACGGCCGCGACGGTGGCGGCCCTCCAGCCGACCCGGTCCTTCTGCCTCGCCTGTCACTCGAGCCAGGCCGATCACTACCAACCCAAGGAATGCACCACCTGCCACCTGCAGGCCACGCCGGATGAGTACCGGCCTCGGCTGACCGAGGGCGGCTCGTGAGACCCATCCTGTCCCGCCCCGCCCCGCTGGCTCTGGTCCTGCTCGGGCTCCTGCCCACCTTGGCCCAGGCGCAGGGCTACCGCCTGCGCCTCGACTCTCGAGTGCAGCGGGTGAGCTATCGCGGGACTGAGATGGACAGCGTGCGCACCGAAGACGTGGTCACCGGCCCGACCGGCGGGCCGCGGACCGCCGACGACTTCGCGGTGACCTGCCCTCCGGGGAGCGCCTACTGCTTCTACTTCCGCGGCGGACCCGTGCTCACCGGGGGCCCCATGGTCACCACCGCCGACCTGACGCTCTGGGGGCTCGGCATTCCGGGCGTCAGCGTCCGGGTGAACGGTCGGCTGGGGCTCGACCTCGACGGGGAGGAGACCTGGCCCGGCACCGAGCCCGCGGTCCAGCTCACCGAGGCCTACGCGGAGTACTCCCGGCAGCAATTCACGGTGCGCGGAGGGCGGCAGCTGCTGGTCCATCGGTTCGGCTACACCGGCTTCGACGGTGGCCGGGGGATCGTGCGCGTGGGCCGGAGCGGGGTCGAGGTGGACGGGTATGCCGGCCTTGGCCTGGCACGGGCCACGGCGCTCACGCCCACCAGTCCGGCGCTCGATCCGCTGGACGAGTTCCAGCCCCAGAGCCGCCAGATCGTCGCCGGAGGCGCGGTCGGGTACCAGGGGCGCCTGTGGAACGCGCGGCTGGACTACATGCGGGAGGTGGACCAGGACACCCGCAATTTCGTGTCAGAGCGGACCGCGCTCACCTTCGAGGCGCGCCCGACGCGCGAGTGGAGCGTGGCCGCCGGCGTGGATTACGATCTCGCCAACACCTGGTTCGGCAACGCCGACGCGACGGTGCGCTACACGACGCCGCTGATCACCGTCACCGGCGGACTGCGGCAGTACCGGCCCTACTTCGATCTGTGGACCTTGTGGGGTGTCTTCAGCCCGGTGCCCTACCACGCGGCCGACGGCGCCGTGTTCGTGCGCCCCTTCCGCGCGCTGGAGCTTCGGGCGCGGGGCGAGCGGTACGTCTACTCGAACACCGAGACCGACACGCCCCTGGTCGACGTCGACAATGACGGCTGGCGGCTCGGCTTCGGCGCGACGTACAGCCTGGGCCAGGACTGGCGCTTCGATGCCGGATATCGCGAGGAGTACGGCCCCGGGGCGTCCTCCCACGGCTTCGATGCCTACGTGACCTGGCTGCCCACGACGGTGCTGTCGCTCAACGTGTACGGATCCACGCTGGATCGCCCGCTCGAGTTCAGGTTCAACGATGCCTCGGTGGACGTCCTGGGCATCGACGCCGAGTGGAGCGCCGGAGACCAGATCCGGCTGGCAGTAGGCGGCGAGCGCTACTGGGAAACGCGCGATCGGCCCGACGCCGCGGCGTTCGACTGGGACCAGACCCGGCTGCACGCCCGGGTGACGCTCCTGTTCCGCAGCCAGAGCGACGTCTTCCGGCTGCCGCCCGCGCTGCGCACCCACCCGAAGGCGGCGAGCCGGTGAGCCTCCGCCTGCGCGTCGGCCTGGCCTTGCTGCTCGGCGTCCTCGCCAGCGGCTCGGCGGTGGCCTGGGTGGCGCAGGAGCGCTTCGATCACTGGCAGCATCGCACGCTGTTCCCTTCCTGCGTCGGCTGCCACGCCGGCGCCACCGAGGCCGGCGCGGCGCTGATGCCCGCGCCGGTCGAGTGCGCCGCGTGTCACGACGGCACCGTCAGGAAGGTGGTGGACTGGACACCGCCGCGGAGCCCTCGTGCCAGCAACCTGAAGTTCACCCATCCGGGGCACGCGGAAGCGGTGCGCCGGGCGGGACCGGGTTCCGTCCTGCAGTGCCGTGCCTGTCACGCCGAGAAGGGCGCGGACGCGATGCAGGTGCAGCTGGCGGTGGTGAAGAACTGCCTGAGCTGCCATGGGGTAAAGGCGGAGCACCTGGAGGCGCCGGACAGCGCCTGCGTCACCTGCCACGTGCCGCTGGTTCGGGCCGTGAGCCTCACCCGGGCCGACGTCGCCGGCTTCCCCGCTCCGCCGTCGCATCAGGCGCCGGGCTTCATCGAGCAGGGCCATGGCAAGCAGGCGCGCGCCGGCAAAGGCGACGTCGCCGCCTCCTGCGCCACCTGCCACGCGCGCGACTTCTGCGCCGAGTGCCACGTGAACGCGCCCGAGGTGCGGGCCATCCAGGCGCTGCAGCCCGACGCGCGCTCGCTCGCGATCGGGGCTGAGCTCAAGGCACCCGCCAGTCACGCGGATCCGTCGTTCTACCTGCGCCACGGCGAGCCGGCCCGCAGGGAAGCTGCCCGCTGCGCCACCTGCCATACGCAGGAGAGCTGCCTGGGCTGTCACCAGGCCTCGCCGACGGCCGCGCTGGCCATGCATGCGGCAGGCCCGGGCCGCGGCGCGGGTGCCCGGGTGGAGCGGAAGCGGCCCGAGTCACACGGGGCGGACTTCTCGGAGAATCACGGCGAGCAGGCCTCGGCCCGGCCCCAGAGCTGCGGGACCTGCCACGCGCGCTCGCAATGTCTCGATTGCCACCGGCCCAACGCGGGGGATCCCAGCCCGGGGTACCATCCCGCCGGGTTCCTGGCTACACACCCCGCGGCAGCCTACACCCGCGACCAGTCCTGCGCCGACTGCCACAATCAGTCGCAGTTCTGCGCCAACTGCCACCTCAACGCCGGGCTCGGCTCCAAGAACGGCCTGCGCGGGGCGGGATACCACGATGCCAAGGCGAATTTCATGCTGAACCACGGGCAGGCGGCCCGGCAGAACCTGGAGAGCTGCGTCACCTGCCATTCGGAGCGGGACTGCCTGACCTGCCACTCGGCGACGGGGAGTCGACGATTCAATCCTCACGGCCCCGGATTCGATCCCGAGACGCTGCGCCGCAAGAACCCTTCGATGTGCACGGCCTGCCACGGGACCCAGGTTCCCGAATAGCTACCCGCGCGCCCACGCCAGTGCGGCGCGCACCGCCCGCCGCCATTCGTCCAGCCGCTGCTGGCGCTCCGCCGCAGCCATGCCGGGGTCGAAGCGGGTGAACCGGCGCCCACTGAGGAACTCGTCGGTGCTCTTCCAGACGCCGAGCGCGAGCCCCGCGAGCCCCGCCGCGCCGAGCGCGGTGGTCTCGACCATGTCCGGGCGCTCGACCGGAACGTCGAGCAGGTCGGCCTGGAACTGCATCAGCCAGTCGTTGGCCGCCGCACCGCCGTCGGCCCTGAGCGCGGGCACCTCGAGGCCCTCCTCGCCGACCATCGCCTGGAGCAGCTCCGCGCTGCTGTGCGCGATCGCCTCCAGCGCCGCGCGCACCAGGTGGGCTCGCGTGGTGCCGCGGGTGATCCCGGTGATGGTCCCCCGCGCATCGGGCTCCCAGTACGGCGTCCCCAGTCCGACGAACGCCGGCACGAACTGCACTCCTCCGGTGTCGGCGACGCTGCGGGCGAGCGCCTCCGTCTCCGCCGCGGTGCGCACCAGGCCTAGCCCGTCGCGGAGCCACTGCACCGCCGCCCCGGCCACGAACACGCTGCCCTCGACCGCGTAGGCCGGCTCTCCGATCGGCCCGCAGGCGGCCGTGGCGAGCACGCCCTCCCGCGCGACGGGCAGCTCCTGGCCCCGGAAGACCAGGAGAAACGCGCCGGTCCCGTAGGTGTTCTTCGCCAGCCCTTCGCTGCAGCAGCCCTGGCCGAAGAGGGCGGCCTGCTGATCCCCGGCCAGCCCGGCGATCGGAAGCCCGTAACCCAGGTGACCCGGCTCGACCTCGGCGACCGTTTCCGCGGAGCCGACGATGGTGGGGAGACACTCCGGCGGCACGTCGAACAACGCCAGCAGCTCCGGGTCCCAGGCGCGGCGGCGGAGGTCGTAGAGCAGCGTGCGGGAAGCGTTGGTGTGGTCGGTGACGTGGGCGCCGCCGGCGGAGAACCGCGCCACCAGCCAGCTCTCCACCGTGCCGAACGCGAGCTCGCCGCGGCCGGCGCGACGCCGCAGCTCGCGGTCGCGCAGCAGCCACTCGAGCTTGGTCGCGGAGAAATACGGATCGGCGACCAGGCCGGTACGCTCCCGGAGCAGCCGCTCCGCGCCGCTCTCGCGAAGCTCCCGGCAGCGCGCCGTGGTGCGCCGGTCCTGCCACACGATCGCGGGCGCGACCGGCGTCAGCGTGCGGCGGTCCCACAGGACCACGGTCTCCCGCTGGTTGGTGATGCCCAGGCCGACGGGTCGCTCGCCGGCGGCGAGTATCGCCTCGCGCATCGCCTCGAGCGATACGCGGAGGATCTCCTCGGGATCGTGCTCCACCCAGCCGGGCCGGGGAAAATGCTGGGTGAACTCGCGGTACCCGCGGCCGAGCACGCTCCCGTCCTGGTGGATCACCAGCGCGGTCGAGCCGGTGGTGCCCTGATCGAGCGCCAGGACGCTGGGCATCAGTCGATGGCGCGGGTCACGTCGCGAGGCGCGAGCACGCCGCGGTCGGTGACGATCGCGGTGATGAGCTCGGCCGGGGTCACGTCGAAGGCCGGATTCCACGCGGCGACGCCTTCGGGCGCGGCGCGTACTCCGCGCCAGCCGGTCACCTCCTGGGCGGCGCGCTCTTCGATCGGGATGGCCGCTCCGTCGGGGGTGGCGGGATCGATGGTCGAGGTCGGCGCCAGCACGTAGACCGGGACGCCGTGCGCCCGCGCGGCGAGGGCCAGGGTGTAGGTCCCGATCTTGTTGGCCACATCGCCGTTGGCCGCGATCCGATCGGCGCCCGCCAGCACGCAGGCGACGTCGCCGTGGCGGAGCCGGCTCGCCACCATGCCGTCGGTGATCACCGTGCAGGCCACGCCGGCCCGGCTCAGCTCCCACGCCGTCAGGCGGCTGCCCTGCAGCAGCGGGCGAGTCTCGGGCGCGACGACCTTCGGCGCTCGGCCCGCCTCGAGCAGGGTATAGACCGGCGCCAGCGCGGTGCCCATCCCGCCGGTCGCCAAGGCCCCCGCGTTGCACACCGTCATGACCGTCGCGCCGCTGGGAATGAGCCCGGCGCCGTAGCGCCCGATCCGCGCGCACATGGCGCGGTCCTCGTCCCAGATCGCCTGCGCCTCGGCCCGCAGCGCCCGGGCGAGCTCACCCGGGTCGGTGACGCTGTCGGCCCGGCGCTCCATCCGTCGAAGCGCCCAGTGCAGGTTCACCGCGGTGGGACGGGTGCCGGCAAGGAGGGCGACGGCCTCGCGCACGCGGTCGTGCGCGGGCCCCTCGTCCGCGGCGATCACGACGCCCATCGCCGCGGCGATTCCGATGAGCGGCGCCCCGCGGACGCGAAGCGCGCGGATCGCCTCCGCGACGGCTTCGACGGTCCGCAGCTCGAGATACGCCTCGCGGTCGGGGAGCAGCGTCTGATCGAGCAGGCGGATGCCCGCCGGCTGCAGCCAGTCGATCGGCATGGGAAGGGGCATGCGACAAGATAACCCTCGGCGCGGCGCCGGACGCGGAGGCGGCGGTTACCTTTCCGGCGCCGCCCGACCGGCGGGCGAGCGCGGACCCTCAGCCCCCACGGCCCATGACCTACCAGAGCCTGCTGTACGAGGTGACCGGCGCGATCGCGCGGATCACCATCAACCGCCCCGACAAGCTCAACGCGCTCAACGCAGCGGTCATCACCGAGCTGGACAGCGCGATCGGCGAGATCGAGCGGGATCCCGCCGTCGGCGGCGTGGTACTGACCGGCGCGGGCCCCAAGGCATTCGTGGCCGGAGCCGACATCGGGGAAATCGCGGCCCAGGGCCCGGTGGACGGCAAGGCCCGAGCGCTCCACGGTCAGCGGGTGTTCCGCCGGCTGGAGCGCTGCGGCAAGCCGGTGATCGCGGCCGTCAACGGCTTTGCCCTGGGCGGCGGGTGCGAGCTCGCCATGGCCTGCCACCTCCGGGTGGCGGCGGAGGGTGCGCGCTTCGGTCAGCCCGAAGTGAAGCTCGGCATCGGTCCGGGGTATGGCGGCACCGTGCGCCTGCCGCGCCTGGTAGGACGTGGGCGAGCGCTCGAGCTGCTGCTCACCGCTGCCATGATCGATGCCCAGGAGGCACTGCGGATCGGGCTGGTGAACCGCGTCGTGCCGGCCGAGCGCCTGCTGCCCGAGTCCGAGCAGCTGCTCACCACGATTCTGGCGAACGGTCCGCTCGCCATCCGGGCCTGCCTCGAGGCGGTGGACACGGGCCTCGACCTGGGGCTGGACGAGGCCCTGCTGCTGGAAGCCAACCTGTTCGGCCTGCTGTCCGGCACGGCCGACATGCGGGAGGGAACGGCGGCGTTTCTGGCCAAGCGCCCGGCCAATTTTACCGGCGCCTGAGGGACCCCGCCCCCGCAATCTAGGTGCTTGCCGGGACTGCACTTTCCTCCCCTACCCGGCTATTTTTCCGCGATGCCCAACAAGTGGTCCGGGTGGCTCGCCGTGGCCCTCATTGCGGGGTGCGGCGAGCGCGACCGGCTGACCTTCCAGGGGCCCGACGGTCCCGAGGACGACGTTCCGCCGGTCGCGACGATCGACGACCCCGGGCAGGACACGGTGGTGGCCGAGGGGCCCGAATTTCTGGTCGGTGCGCTGGTGACCGATGAGGGCGGGGTGGACACGGTCTATGTGGACCTCGAGGGCACCGACCACGAGCTCCTGCCGCTTCAGGGCAACGGAAGAGACTCGGTCCTGGTGGGCATCCCGATCGTGACCACGGGCAACCACGGCGTGGTGGTCACGGTGCAGGTGTTCGGAGTGGATCTGGCGGGTAATCGCGGCCCGCGGGCCATCCGCAAGGTGACGATCGAGTAGTGCGGCTGCGGCATCTGGTGGCTCGGGGGTTTCGCAATCTGGCCGACGGCCGGCACGAGCTGCCGCCGCGCGGACTGGCGCTGCTCGGGGCCAACGCGCAGGGCAAGAGCAACTTCCTCGAGGCGGTCTACTACCCGGTCGTGTTCCGCTCCTTCCGGGGCGCGCAGGATCAGGCGGTCGCCGCGTTCGGGGGGCCTGGTTTCCACCTCGAAGCCGCGGTCGAGCGGGCCGATGCCGCGGACGCGGTGGTCACCGCCACCTGGCAGGCGGCGGGACGGCGCAAGCGGATCGCGGTGGACGAGGTCGAGTCCGAGCGCGTTTCGGGAGCGGTCGGACACTGGCTGGCGGTGGTGTTTCTGCCGGCCGACCTGGGCCTGGCGTCGGGACCGGCGCCCGAGCGGCGACACTACCTCGACCGGCTGCTCAGCCTCGCCGACTCCACGTACCTGCGCGCGTTGAGCCGGTACCGGGCCGCGTTGGCTCAGCGGAACGCCGCCCTGCGGCAGGCTCGGCCGGAGCTGGCCTGGGCCTTCGACCGGCCGCTCGCCGAGGCCGGCGCCGCGGTGGTCGCGGCGCGCTGTGCCTGGGCCGGGCCCGCCGCCGAGCGGTTCGCCGCGGAGTTCGAGTGCCTGGGTGAGGGCGAGCGGGCCAGCCTGAGCTACCGTGGCACGGCCGAGCTGGCCGATGCGGACGCGTGGGAGCCGGCCTTGTGGGAGGCCCGCGATGCCGACCGGTCGCGCGGCATGACCACGGTAGGGCCGCATCGCGACGACCTGATCCTCCGGATCGGCGGGCGGCTGTTGCGGGAATATGGAAGCACCGGGCAGCTCAGGAGCGCGGCGGTGGCGCTCAAGCTGCTCGAGATCGAGACCCTGCGCGAAACCCGGGGGACCGAGCCGGGGCTCCTGCTGGACGATGTCTTCGCCGAGCTCGACCGCGACCGCCAGCGGCGCCTGGCGGTACGGCTGCTGGGCGGCGCGGAGCGGCAGGTCTTCCTGACCGCGCCCCGGCCCGACGAGCTGCCGCCGGGGCTGGAGCTCGAGGTCCGGCGGATGGCCGGCGGCCGGGTGAGCCGCGCGTGAGCGGGCCACGCAAGCCGACGCCGCTGGCCGACGCCCTGGCCAGCTACCTCAAGCAGTCCGGCTTTTCCAAGCGGCTGCAGCAGGCGGGCATCATCGAGGCGTGGGCCGAGCTGGTGGGGCCGCAGATCGCCGCGGTCACCGCCCCGGAGTCGGTCACCCCCGACGGGGTGCTCCGGGTCCGGGTTGCGACCGCGGCCTGGGCCAACGAGCTGAGCCTGATGTCGCCCCGGATCCTGGCCAAGCTCAACGCGGGCCGTCAGGGCCGGGTGAAGGAAATCCGGTGGGTGCCGGGGCTGGTGGGAGGAGCCGGAGGGGAGAAGTGAGCTGGTTCGGGAGCGAAGGGCGAAAAGCCCAAAGTCCACTGAAGGAGCCGCATGCCGAAGAATGACGCCGCCCTGCTCGAGGGCAACGTGGAGTACAAGGCCGAATCGATCCAGGTCCTCAAGGGACTCGAGGCGGTGCGCAAGCGCCCCGGGATGTACATCGGGTCCACCAGCGAGAACGGGCTGCACCACCTGGTGTACGAGGTGGTGGACAACTCGATCGACGAAGCGCTGGCGGGGCACTGCGACACGATCAACGTCACCATCCACGCCGACAACTCGATCACGGTGCAGGACAACGGCCGAGGCATCCCGGTGGACATCCATCCCACCGAGAAGATTCCGGCGGTCGAGCTGGCGCTCACGGTGCTCCATGCCGGCGGCAAGTTCGACAAGAACACCTACAAGGTGTCGGGCGGCCTCCACGGCGTCGGTGTGTCGGTGGTGAACGCCCTCTCCGAGCGGCTCGAAGCGGTAGTGGACCGCGACGGCAACCGGCACCGCATGGCCTTCGTCCGGGGCAAGACGGTCAAGAAGCTCGAGGTGCTGGGCAAGGCGCGCGGGACCGGCACGACCATCCGGTTCAAGCCCGATCCCGAGATCTTCACCGTCCTGGAGTTCCACTACTCCACCCTGGCCGACCGGCTGCGCCAGCTCGCCTTCCTGAACAAGGGCATCTCCATCACGATCAAGGACGAGCGGGAAGACCAGAAGAAGCAGGAGACCTTCTTCGCCAAGGGCGGCCTGGTCGAGTTCGTCCAGTGGCTCAACCGGAACAAGAAGCCGCTCCACGCCAAGCCGATCGCCTTCAGCGCCACCAAGGACGACGTCGAAGTGGATCTCGCCCTGCAGTACGAGGACGGGTACAACGAGAACACCTTCACCTTCGTGAACAACATCAACACCCACGAAGGCGGGACCCACCTCACCGGCTTCAAGAGCGCGCTCACCCGGACCATCAACGACGTGGCCAAACGGCGCGACTTCCTCAAGAAGGAGGGCTTCACCCTCTCGGGCGAGGACATCCGCGAGGGCCTCACCTGCGTGCTGCACGTGAAGGTGCGGGAGCCGCAGTTCGAGGGGCAGACCAAGACCAAGCTGGGCAACAGCGAGGTCGAGGGGATCGTGAAGACGGTGGTGAACGAGCAGCTCGGCAACTACCTCGAGGAGCACCCGCCGGTCGCGCGGAACATCATCGAGAAGGCGGTGAGCGCGGCCCGGGCCCGCGAGGCGGCCCGCAAGGCGCGCGACCTGGTCCGGAAGAAGAGCGGGCTGGAGAACGCGGTGCTCCCCGGCAAGCTGGCCGACTGCAGCTACGACGACCCGGCGCTCTGCGAGCTGTACCTGGTCGAGGGCGACTCCGCCGGCGGCAGCGCCAAGCAGGCCCGGAAGCGGGAGTTCCAGGCCATCCTGCCGCTCCGGGGCAAGATTCTGAACGTCGAGAAGGCCCGGATCGACAAGATCCTGAGCAACGAAGAGATCCGGGCGATGATCACGGCCATCGGCACCGGCGTGAAGGACGACTTCAAGCTGGAGGACGCCCGGTACCACAAGATCGTGCTCATGACCGACGCCGACGTGGACGGGGCCCACATCCGGACCCTGCTGCTGACGTTCTTCTTCCGCCAGATGCAGGAGCTGATCGAGGCGGGGTACGTCTACATCGCCCAGCCGCCGCTCTACCGCGTCGCCCGAGGCAAGGAAGTCTTCTACGCCTACAGCGAGGGCGAGCGGGACGAGTACACCAAGCGGCTCTCGGGCGCCGAGGGCAAGGGCAACGTGAACATCCAGCGCTACAAGGGCCTGGGCGAGATGAACCCGGACCAGCTCTGGGACACCACGATGGACCCCGAGAAGCGGACCGTGCTGCGGGTGACGATGGAGGACGCGGTGGAGGCCTCCAACCTGTTCGACCGGCTGATGGGCGACGAGGTCGAGCCGCGGCGGCAGTTCATCGAGCAGAATGCGAAGTACGTGACGAACCTGGACGTCTGAGCACCGCCCGGGGTCGTCGTCCCGGGCGCACCGAGGGACCTGCTGGACCGGCACCGGCGCCGGTTCGCCAGGTCCCTCCCTGCGTTCGTACCCTCGCATGTACCTTTTGACCGTCACATCTTGACAATCAAGATGACTCACCGCTAACGTGCGACCGTCCTCCTCAGGAGCGCACGTGGACCAGGGCAACACCGATCTCATCCAGGGCACGCTCGACATGCTCATCCTCAAGACGCTGAGCCTGGAGCCCATGCATGGCTACGGGATCGCCCGGCGGATCGAGCAGGTCTCCCGCGCGGTCTTCAAGGTCAACCCCGGGTCGCTCCTGACCGCGCTGCAGCGGCTGGAGCGAGCCGGCTGGGTGGACGCCGAGTGGCGGCAGACCGAGAACGCCCGCCGGGCCAAGGTCTACACTCTCACTCGGCGCGGTCGGAAGCAGCTCGCGGCCGAGACGGAGGACTGGACCCGCCGCACTGCCGCCGTGGCCCGCCTCCTGAGCGCGGACGCCTAGGACATGTCGCTCTGGCGCCAGCTCAATCGCGGCGTTCGCGTCCTCCTCCGCCGCGGCCAGGCCGATCGGGAGCTCGACGCGGAGATCGAGGAGTGGGTGGACCACGCGGCCGCCGACCTGGCGGCCACCGGTCTCCCGCCCACCGAGGCCCGTCGGACCGCCCGGGCCAGGCTCGGAAGCACGATCGCGTCTCGGGAGGAGGTGCGGGAGCACGCCTGGGAGCACCTGATCGCCGGCTCGGCGGCGGATCTGCGGTATGCCGCCCGGCGGCTGCGCAAGGACGCGGGCTTCGCCGCCCTCGCCATCCTGACGCTGGCCGTCGGCATCGGCGCGGCCACCGCCATCTTCAGCGCGGTCAACCCCGTCCTCTTCGAGCGCCTCCCCTACCCCGAGCCGCAGCGGCTCGTGACCATCGCGGACGTCGGGCGCACGACACCGCGGATCGACGTCACGTACGGGACCTACCGTGAGCTGGCCCAGCGGAGCCACTCGTTCGCCTCGTTGGCGGTGCTCAAGGTCTGGCAGCCGGCGCTCGGCGGGATCGAGCGCCCCGACCGGCTCGACGCTCAGCGGGTGAGCGCGGGGTACTTTCGCACCCTCGGCGTGGCGCCGGCGATGGGGCGCGACTTCACGGCGGACGACGATCGCCCGAAGGGGCCCGACGTCGTCATCCTCGGGCACGCGCTGTGGCAGCGTCTGGGCGGCGATGCCGACATCGTCGGCCGTGCCGTGACGCTGGACGACACCCCGTACACCGTGGTCGGCGTGATGCCCGCAGCATTCGAGAACCTCCTCGCGCCCTCGGTCCAGGTCTGGGCGCCGCTCCAGTATGGCGAGTCGTTCGCCCCGAACAGCCGGGAATGGGGGCATCACCTCCGCATGGTGGGCCGGCTCCGGCCGGGGGTGGACCGCGAGGCGGCAGCGCGGGAGCTCGCGGCGATCGCCGGGTCGCCCCTCCCCGAGCTGCCACGCGTCCCCTGGGCCGATCTCAGCCAGGGCCTCGCCCTGAGCTCGCTGCACGACGAAGTCACCCAGGCGGTCCGGCCGGCGCTGCTGGCGGTGGTCGCCGCGGTCCTCCTCCTGCTCGGGATCACCGGCGTCAACGTGACCAACCTGCTGCTCGCCCGCGGGGTGCAGCGCCAGGGGGAATTCGCCATGCGGGCGGCCCTCGGCGCGGGTCGGCGCCGGCTGCTGCGCCAGCTCCTGATCGAGAGCCTGCTGCTCGCGGTGCTGGGCGGCCTGCTCGGACTCGCCGTGGCGGAGGCCGGCGTTCGAGTCCTGGTGGCGCTGAGCCCGAGTGGCCTGCCCCGGCTGGACGCGATCCGGGTGGACCCCGCGGTGCTCGCGTTCGCCTGCGCGTTGAGCGCGCTGGTGGGGATCGGCGTCGGCGTGGTTCCGGCGCTGCAGGCGTCCCGCCCGGCGCTCAGGACCCGCGCCGAACGGAGCGGCCGGCGCTCGTCGGGCGACTTCCGGCGCACCCGCGGCTCGTTGGTAGTGGCCCAGGTGGCGCTCGCCCTGGTGCTGCTGGTGAGCGCCGGCCTGCTCTACCGAAGCCTGTCGCGCCTCCTCGCCGTGGACACCGGGTTCGACGGCGGGCCGCTGCTCACGATGCAGGTGCAGGTCACCGGCCACCGCTACGACGCGGACAGTCTTCGCTACGGCTTCCTGCAGCGGAGCCTCGAGGCCGTGCGGGCCGTGCCGGGGGTGGCCGCGGCGGCCTACACCAGCCAGCTGCCGCTGAGCGACGACATGGACATGTACGGCGTGCACCTCGAAGGAGAGGCCGACCCGGCGGCCGACGGCGCGGCACTCCGCTACGCGGTCACCCCCGGCTACTTCCACACGCTGGGCATCCCGCTGCGTGAGGGA
This sequence comes from Gemmatimonadales bacterium, assembly GCA_035278885.1. GTDB lineage: Bacteria > Gemmatimonadota > Gemmatimonadetes > Gemmatimonadales > GWC2-71-9 > CAVVWJ01. The sequence continues at coordinate 41,529 of DATEIR010000107.1, forward strand.
CGGGTGCTGGATGAGCACGACGGCCCGGCCAGCCCCCGCGCCGTCGTGGTGAGCGAGTCGTTCGCCCGGACGGCGTTCCCGGGCGTGGACGCGATCGGCCAGCGACTCCGGTTCGGCGATCCCGAGGGGGATTGGTACACCGTCGTCGGCGTGGTGGGCGACGTGCGCCAGACGGCGCTGGGGCTCACCACCTCGAACGCGCTGTACGTCACGCCGACCCAGTGGCACTGGGTGGACGCCCGGATGTCGCTCGTGGTGCGCGCGAAAGGCGTTCCAGCGACGCTGACCCCGGCCGTGCGGGCGGCGATCTGGTCGGTGGACACGGACCAGCCGGTGGTGCGGGTCGCCACCATGCGGGAGCTGGTCGCGGCCTCGGTGGCCGACCGCCGCTTCGCGCTCATCGTGTTCGAGGCCTTCGGGGCCGCCGCGCTGGTCCTCGCCGCGGTCGGGCTCTATGGCATCCTGTCGGTGAGCGTGACCGAGCGCACCCGTGAGATCGGCGTGCGCTCGGCGCTGGGCGCGTCGACCCGCGAGATCCTCGCGCTGGTGCTGCGGCAGGGCATGGCCCTGACCGCCGTGGGAGTGGTGCTTGGGCTGGCGCTGGCGTGGGCTTCGAGCCGGTCGCTCGCGGCGCTGCTGTTCGAGCTGACGCCGCTCGATCCGGTCACGTACGCCGGCGTCGTGGTCCTTCTGCTGGGCGTAGCCGTGGTGGCCTGCTGGGGGCCGGCCTGGCGGGCGGCGCGACTGGATCCGGCGCTCACCCTGCGAGCTGAATAGCGGGACCACTGGCCCCAACGCCGCTGCAAACGACTTCGCCGTCGGGAGCAGCGGCTTCTCGGCGGCGTCAACCCGCTTCGCGGCCTCGTCCAATCACGTCAAGGAGCGGCACGAGCAGATCGCCAGTCGGGCAGTCCGTTTCTCGGCTGGAACAGGCGCCATCTCGGACCCGACCGACCACGCCAACGGGCGAACGACTCACTTCGGGGGACGTGCCCCCGCCTTCTATTCCGGAATCGCAGGCATCGCGGGTCGCCTGACCGATATCGTATCCAGCTCCTGCGATGTCGCGGGAGGGTCGATCGCCGTCAAGCGCCCGATCGACGGCCTCGCGGCCCGGAACAAGGCCTTCGCGGCCCGGCACGGCGACTTCGCGGCCAGATACGACGCCGTCGCCGGGCGAACCAGCGATCTCTCACGCGGTGAAATCGACTTCCAAGCTTGTACAGGCGCCTGCGCGGCTCATTACGGCGCCTGCGCAGCCCATTAAGAGGCATGCGCGGCCCATTAAGAGGCATGCGCGGCCCATCACGACGCCTTCGCCGAACGGGACGCTGAGCCGCGGGCCGTGCAAATCCGCGCGGCGCACCCGAATGGGCGCGCCGCGCTGTCGCTACCCATCATTGCGTGAGATTCACTCCCCGATAGGTGAAGCCCAGCCGCACGGGGTTGCTGTATCCCTGATACCAGAAGGTCGCCATCGTCGCGCTCCCGACCACGAGCGTTCCAAACCCGTCCGACGTGTTCGTGGCCGATCCGGTTCGGGTCATGTGGCAGGTGGAATTCCGGGGGAGCACCCCATCGGCCAGGCCGCAGTCGACGTGGAAGGTATCCAAACGACGGGATGTGGCGGGGTCGGTGAGCAACCCACCCTGTTCCAGTCTGACGTCGACCCAGATCTCCGCGGCCTCCTGGTGGCCGTTGGTGATGTCGATGTCGTAGCTGAAGCTGCCGCCCTCGAGGTCCAGGGGCGACGGGAACGAGGTGTACACCGGCGTCACCGTGATCAGCTTGCTCGGCGGGCTGCCCTGCCCCTTGCCCTTGGCGAGCTGGGGAGTACTGGCGGTGGGGCCGTCGGAGTCGCAGGCGGCCATGGCGAGGATCAGGGCCATGCACAGCACGGGCAGATGCGATCGGGGCGCAAACATGGGGGCGACTCCTGTGGGGGGTCAGGGCACAGCCGCGGATGTGGCTGATATCCTGAGATCGCAAACGGGCGGCGATCGCTGACATCGCCGCCCGATTGCCCCCGACCGTGCGCCGCGGTGACCCGCGGTACGCGCTAGGCCGTCCGCCGCACCGGCCGCCCGATGATGATCGTGATGTTGTCGTGCCCGCCCCCATCGAGCGCATCCTGCAGCAGCGCCTCGCACGCCTGCCGGGCCGAGGTCATCGACAGCAGCCGCTCCCGAATCCGCTCATCGCTCACGTGCGCGGTGAGTCCGTCGCTGCAGAGCATGCCCACGCTGTCCCACTCGGACAGCATCCGGGTCACCACCGGCGCACTCTGCTTGCCGCCGATGGAGCTCGACAGCATGTGGGACAGCCGGCTGTTCCGGGCATCCGCCCGGGTGAGCACGCCGGCGTCGATGAGGTCCTGGGCCATGGTCTGATCGCGGGACACCTGGGTCAGTACTCCCCGCCGCAGGAGGTAGCAGCGGCTGTCCCCCACCTGGAGGAGATACCCGCGGGGCCAGATGCCGATCCACAGCGTGAGCGTAGTGGCCATGCCCGCGCGGTCCGGGTCGTCTTCGGCGTGGCGGCGCAAGTCTTCATGCGAGTGGAGGGCGGCTTCCTGCAGGCGCTCGAGGAAGGCGGAGTCGTCGGTGACATCACTGGTCTGAAAGGCGCGAACGGCATCGGTCACGTACCGGGTGACCCGCTCCAGCGCCAGCCGGCTCGCCTCCTCGCCCCTGAGCCCCCCGCCGACGCCGTCGGCCACCATGGCCAGAAAGGCCAGGCGCTCGGAGCTTTCCTTGAGCACGTTGGGATCCGGCAGACTGGTGTTGACGACGACGAGCAGCTTCTGCAGGGCGCAGATCGCGAAGTGATCCTGGTTTTCCTTGCGGACCAGTCCGGGGTGGGTGAGGCCATAGACGTCGACCTCCTCGTCTCGGGGCTTCCGGGCGGTGGCGGGGTTGATCACGGTCGCGGTCGAGCTGGGCATGTCCGCGTTCTCCGACGATTCGGGTCTGTCCCAAGGTACACCGCGATATGTCTTCACACACCGGATGACCGCGGTTGCCTCAGGCGTCCTCGTCGCCCCGCTCCTCCCCCGACAGCGCCCGCTGGAGCCACGCCCGCGCCTTCACCCAGTCCCGCCGCACCGTCCGCTCCGAGACGCCGAGCGCCGCCGCGATGTCGGCCTCCTCCATTCCCCCGAAGAACCGGCATTCGATCACCTGCCGCTGCCGGGGCTCGAGCTGCTCCAGCGCCTCGTTGAGCGACAGCAGGTCCTCCACCGACGCGTCCACCGGCTCCGCCGCGTCGCCCAGCGTGGCATAGATGACTCCCCCGCCCCGCTTGGCAGCCTTCCGCCGCCGGGCGTAGTCCACCAGCACCTGCCGCATCGCGCGGGCGGCGATGGCGAGGAAATGGGCCCGGTTGGCCGCGTTGGACGCGCCCGAGCCGGCGAGCTTGAGGTACGCCTCGTGGAGCAGCCCGGTGGTCTGAAGGGTGTGTCCCCCGCCCTCCCGGTCGAGCTGGCGGTGGGCCATCCGGCGGAGATCCTCGTAGACCAGCGGCACCAGCCGGTCGAGGGCCTCGCGGTCCCCGTCGCGGGCGAGGTGCAGCAGCCGGGTCACCTCACCCGGATCGACCGGCGGGTCGGACGACGGATCGGGCGGCACGGTCATGTCGGGTCTCTGGATGGTGGGGCGGGAGGAACGTTACGGCGGGCGCGGCGGGGCGACAAGCGCGCGGTCAGGGGCGGAGCTTGGGCACCGCGCCCGGGCGGGCCACGCCAGGGCCCCAATCGTCCCCCGGGCGCTCCTCGTCGGGGCGGGCGGAGGCCTCCAGGTCCTGGACCTCCCGTTCCGCCTCCTCGAGCACCTCGCGGTCGATCCCATCGCTCCCATGGAGCCGCGGGCCGGGGTGGCGCCGGTCGCGCCGGAGCCAGACCAGGAGCGCCACCAGGAGGACGGCGGACACCAGCACCGTCTCCACCGCCCCGCCGATGATCGGCACGCTCAGGCCTCCTCCGCCAGCACTTGGACGCCGGCCGCGGTGACGCGGTGGGTGATGAGGGGACTGAGCCGGCCGCTGTCGCCGATGGCGATGGCGACCTCCAGGGCAGCCATGCCGATCGGGATGGACGCATCGTCCCGGGCGAACACCGACGCGATCGGGTCCCCTTTCCGCACCTTGTCGCCCGGCTTGACGGTGAGCACGAAGCCTACGGCGGGATCGATCTGGTCTTCCACGGTCCGGCGCCCGCCGCCGAGCTCGAGAATGCCTCGGCCGATACGATGCGGCTCGACCGCGGAGACGACCCCGTCCCGCCACGCGCGGTACACCTCCACGGCGCCCGCCTGCGGCAGGATGCCGGGATCCTCCAGCACCGCCGGGTTGCCGCCCTGCGCTTCGATGACCCGGCCGAAGGTCTCGAGCGCGCGTCCGGAGCTCACCGACTCCTCCAGCCGCGCCCGCGCGCTCGCCTGGTCGGCCTCGACCCCCGCCTGGACCAGCATCTCCGCGCCGAGCGCGTAGGTCACCTCCATGAGGTCCTCCGGCCCGTTGCCGCGGAGGCCCTCGATCGACTCCTCCACCTCCAGCGTGTGTCCGCAGGCCCGGCCCAGCGGCCGGTCCATCGCGGTCACCAGCGCCATGGTGGGGCAGCCGCGCACCTCGCCCAGCTTGATCATGGTCTGGGCCAGCTCGATCGAGCGCTCGATCTCGGGCATGAAGGCGCCGCTGCCGGTCTTCACGTCGAGCACCAGACCGTCCAGCCCCTCCGCCAGCTTCTTCGACATGATGCTGGCCGAGATGAGCGGGATCGACTCCACGGTGCCGGTCACGTCGCGGAGGGCGTAGAGCTTCCGGTCGGCCGGCGCGATCTGGGGCGTCTGCCCGATCATGGCGCAGCCGATGCGCTCGACCTGAGCCCGGGTCTCCCGCATGGTGAGCCCGGTGCGAAAGCCGGGAATGCACTCCAGCTTGTCCACCGTGCCGCCGGTGTGCCCCAACCCGCGGCCCGACATCATGGGGACGGCCACGCCGCAGCTCGCCACCATCGGCGCCAGCAGCAGGGAGACCTTGTCGCCCACGCCGCCGGTGGAATGCTTGTCCACCACCGGCATGCCCAGCCCGTCCCACTCCATGCTGTCGCCCGAGGCGATCATGGCGTCGGTCAGAGCGGCCAGCTCCTCCGGGGTCATGCCGCGGAAGAACACCGCCATCAGCAGTGCCGAGATCTGGTAGTCCGGGACCTTGCCGGAGGTGTACTGCCAGACCAGCTGGGCCCAGTTGTCGGGGGTGAGATCGCGACCGTCCCGCTTGTGCTGGATCAGGGAGGGGATCACCATTCGGCATCTCCTCGCGAAACGGACCGCTCCGTGCTCATACGGCTCCTCGGGTGCGCGCTCCTGCTCGGGCTCGGCCTGCCGGCAGGGCTGGCCGGTCAAACGGTTCACGACCACGTGTCGATGGGGACGGCGGCGCTGCAGGCGCACGACCTGCGCACCGGCCTGGCACACTACCAGGCCGCCCTCGCGATCGACTCCACCGACTACGAGGCCAACTGGCGCGCCGCGATGGCGCTGCTGGACCTGGGCCAGCAGATCCCCGACAGCGTGCCCAGCGCGGAGCGCGACTCGCTCTACACCCGCGCCGAGCGCCTGGCTCGTCGCGCGGTGCAGACGGACTCCACCGGCGCCGACGGCCACTTCGCGGTGGCCGCCGCGGTGGGGCTGGCCTCACTCACCAAGGGCAAGAAGGAGCGGATCCGGCGGGCGAACGTGGTGCGCGACGAGGCGCTCCGGGCGATCGAGCTCAACCCCCGCCACGACGGTGCCTACCACATCCTGGGTCGGTGGAACGCGGAGATCATGCGGCTCTCCGGGTTCAGCCGCTTCTTCGCCCGGAGCTTTCTGGGCGCCGGCGTCTTCAAGCAGGCGTCCTGGGAGGAGGCGATCGCCAACCTGCAGCGCGCCGTCGCGCTCGACCCCGGACGGATCTATCACCGGCTGGAGCTGGCCGAGATCTACGCCGACCGCAAGCAGTGGGACGACGCCCGCGCCGAGCTTGCCCGGATCCAGGCGCTGCCCGACCGCGAGGTGCTCGATCCGCTGTACCGCACCCGCGCCGCCGAGCTGGCCAAGCGCATCGCGGACAAGCATTGACGGCTAGAGCCGGTCGAGCGCCTTGTCGATCTGGTCTTGCAGCCGCTTCCGCCGGCGCAGCACGTCCTTCCGGGTGATCCGGCCGGCTCGCTCCAGTCCCTCCGCCGCTTCGTCCCGCAGGTGCTCGAGGCGCCGGCGTACGGCGCGGCGAGTGCGGTCGCCCCGCTCGGGCGCGAACAGCAGCGCGATCGAAGCGCCGAGCAGCGCGCCGACCACGAGACCGGCCGCGAACCCGGCGGGTCCGGCGCGCTCCCCGGCATGATTGCCCGACTCCGTCTCGAGATCCTGTTCCTCGTGCTCCCCCATCATCGCTAACCTCCGGTGCGAGGCCGTGTTCTCGCCTGCAACCTAGCCGGGCCCGACGGGCCGTCAACCATCGTGACACCTCAGGAGTTGGACAGTTCCACCTGCAGCTTCCTTCACGACTTTCGCCCCGGCCGCCGAGTCTTATAATGAGCGGAGTCACTCTATCCGGGACAGGCTCATGACGGCGGCTCTGGCACTCGACGAAGTCGAACGACTGCAGGCGCGGCTCCAGGCCATGGAGCAGGAGCGCAGGCACCTGCTGGCGGTCATCGAGATCCTGCAGGAGATCGGCGGCACGCTCCAGTTCGGGGACATCGTACAGTCGGTGGCCCGGCGGCTGGGCGAGACCTTCGGGCTCGACCGCTGCTCGATCTTTCTGGCCGAGCGGGGCGGCCGGACGGTCCGGCTGGTGGCGAGCTACGAGGATCCCGGCATCCGGAACTACGTCGTGGACCTGGGCCGCTACCCCGAGCTCGAGCGCGCCTTCGCCACCGGCGAGACGGTCTTCATCGCCGACGCGGCCACCGATCCCTCGCTGAGCCCGGCCCGCGGCGCCCTGGCCGCCCGGCGGGTCAAGTCGATCACGGCGATCCCGATCTCCTGGCGGGGGTCGCCCATCGGCGCCATCCTGCTCCGCACCTTCCGCGACGGCCCCGCCTTCTCCGCGGCGGACCTGCAGTTCTGCCAGGTGGTGGCCAACCTCACCGCCAAAGCGCTCCGCAACGCGCACCGCTTCGAGCGGCTGCAGCGGCAGCGGGGGGAGACGGATCATCTGCACCAGCGGGAGCGGGAGCAGGCGGCGCTGATCGGCTTCCTGCGCCAGCTCCTGACGGTCTATCCGCCCGCTCTCGCGGCCGACGAGCACGGGGATCTCGCGGTGGCCGGGTCGCCGGAGCTGGAGCGGTTGGTCGGCGTGGCGCAGGCGGTGCTCGGCCAGGAGGCGTCGGCGCGGTGAGCCCGGCCGCCGCGGAGCGGGCGGCCGCGTTACGCCAGCAGATCGAGCGCGCCAACTACGCCTACTACGTGCTCGACGCGCCGGACATCCCCGACGCCGAGTACGACCGGCTCTTCCGCGAGCTGCAGGCGCTGGAAGCGGCCCACCCCGAGCTGCGGCTCCCCGACAGTCCCACCCAACGGGTCGGCGCCGAGGTCGCGAGCGCCCTCGCCAAGTACACCCACCGCCGTCCCATGCTCTCGCTCGCCAACGCCTTCTCCGACGAGGAGCTCACCGCCTGGGAGGAGCGCAACGCCCGGATCGTCCCCGAGGTGCGCCGGGGCGGCTACACCGTGGAGATCAAGATCGACGGCGCCGCGGTGAGCCTCACCTACGAGGCGGGCCGGCTCACGGTGGGCGCCACCCGCGGCAACGGCACCATCGGCGAGAACATCACCGCCAACCTCCGGACCATCGCCGACGTTCCGCTGGCGCTCAAGGGCAAGGGGTGGCCCCGGGTGATGGAGGTGCGGGGCGAGGTGTACCTGCCCTACGCCGGGTTCACCCGGATCAACCAGGCCCGCGCCGAGGAAGGCGAGCCGCTCTTCGCCAACCCGCGCAACGCGGCCGCCGGCGGGCTCCGGATGCTCGATCCGGCCCTGACCCGCAAGCGGCGGCTCCGGATGTTCGCCTTCTCGGTCGAGCCGATCGAAGGCGCGCTGAGCGCGAAGACCCACTGGGAGACCCTCGACCTGCTCGATGCCTGGGGCTTCCAGGTCGAGCCGCACCGGGAGCGCTACGCCGGTCTGGAGGAGGTCCACCAGCGGGTGGCCGGACTGGAGCAGCTCATCCCCCATCTGCCCTTCCAGGCCGACGGCATCGTGGTCAAGGTGGACCCGCTGCCGCTGCACACCGAGCTGGGTGTCGTGGGCGGGCGCGAGCCGCGCTGGGCCATCGCGCGGAAGTTCGCGCCCGAGGTCGCCGTGACCCGGGTCAACGATATCCTGATCAATGTGGGGCGCACCGGCGCGCTGAATCCCTGGGCCTCGCTGGAGCCGGTCGAGATCAGCGGCGTCACCGTGAGCAGCGCCACCCTCCACAACGAAGACCTGATCGCGCAGAAGGACGTCCGGATCGGCGACTGGGTGGAAGTCATCCGCGCGGGCGAGGTGATTCCCCAGGTGGTTCGATCTTTGGTGGAGAGGCGCGACGGCAACGAGCGCGCGTTCGTCATGCCCGACCGCTGCCCCCGCTGCGGCACCGCGGTGGAGCGCCCGGCCGACGAGGCGATGCGCTACTGCCCCAACGTGAGCTGCCCGGGCCGGGTCCTCGAGGGCCTGGTCCACTACGCGTCGCGCGACGCCATGGACGTCCGCGGACTGGGCTACGAGCGGGTGCGCCAGCTCCTGGACGAAGGGCTGGTCCACGACGTCGCCGACCTGTACGACCTGACCGCGCCGCAGCTCATGGAGCTGGAGCGGTTCGCCCGGCAGTCGGCCGAGCAGCTGGTGGCCGCGATCGACGCGTCGCGCCGGCAGCCGCTCTCCAACCTCCTCTTCGGCCTCGGCATTCGCCACGTCGGCAAGACGGTGGCCCAGCTGCTGGCGCGGCGCTTCGGGACCATGGCCGCGCTGATGGCCGCGTCCGAGGACGCGATCAACGACGTCCCCGGCGTCGGAGGCGCGATCGCCGAGGCGGTGGTGGGATTTTTCGGCGAGGAGCGGAACCGGAGGCTGATCGAGCGGCTGGAGCGGGCCGGGCTCACGTTCGTCGAGCCCCGGGCGGCGGAGGCCGGCGGCGCGCTCGCGGGCAAGGCGTACGTGCTGACGGGCACCCTGCCGACGCTGAGCCGGTCGGACGCGACGGAGCTGATCGAGCAGGCGGGCGGCCGGGTCGCCGGCAGCGTGAGCAAGAAGACCGACGCGGTGGTCGCCGGCGCCGACGCCGGGGGCAAGCTGGAGAAGGCGCGGTCGCTGGGTGTCGAAGTGATCGACGAGGCCGAGCTCTTGCGTCGCGTCGGACGCGGGTCCTAAGATGCAGCACCTTCAACCCGACATCCCATGAGCACCAGCCAGAGCCAGGTCACCCACGGCGGCGTCCGTATCGGCCGCCGGGTCCTCCACCAGCTGCGCGCCTCACTGGAGCGCGACACCGGCCTGCAGGCCTCGAGCTACCTCCAGGAAGCCGGATTCGCGGGCGGCGAGGAGCTCTACGGCGAGTTCGCCGAGTGGCTGCTGGCCACCCGCGGCGTCGAGCGCCCGGGTGAGCTGGACATGGCCTACCTGAGCGAGGTCCTGTCGGAGTTCTTCACCGACCAGGGCTGGGGTGCGCTCACCGCGCGACCGCTGGGGGCGGTGCTGGCCCTGGACGCGGCCGACTGGGCCGAAGCCGGGGGCGCATCCACCGAGTTTCCCTCCTGCCACGTGACCTGCGGGATGCTGGCCGACTTCCTGGGCCGGATGTCCAACGGGCTGGTGGCGGTCATGGAGGTCGAATGCCGCTCCCGGGGCGACGGCCGCTGTCGATTCCTGGCCGGCGCCCCCGAGACCTTGAGCGCCCTGTACGACCGCATGGCCCAGGGCGCCTCCTACCCCGAGGCGTTGGGCGTCAGCCCGGACGCTTGATCAGCCGGACGTCGCCCGAGCCGGTCTCTACCGCGATTCGCCCCTTCCCCGAGCCGATCCGCCCGACCAGGTGATCGCGGGCGTGCCGGGTCACCTGGAGCGGGAAGTCGCTCTCGATGTCCCCGCTGGACGTTTCGATCTCGACCTCGGCGTCGAGGGTCGGGAGGGCGGTGAGGGCCACGTCGCCCGAGCCGGTCTCCACGCTCAGCGACTGCACCGCGGTGCGCAGATCGGCGCGGACGGTCCCGCTCCCGGTCTCCAGCGACACGCTGGGAGCGCTGACGGCGGCCAGCTCGATGTCGCCCGAGCCGGTCTCCACCGACATCCGATCGGCGGTGAGCTCGGTGCCGTTCACGTTGCCCGAGCCCGTGTCGACCGTCAGATCGCGGCCCTTGAAGCGGGAGACCTGGACCGTGCCCGAGCCGGTATCCACGTTGAGCACCCCTTCGCCGTCGGTGACGCGGACCTCGCCGGATCCGACGTCCACCGTGAGCTCGCCCTTGACGCCGGTGGCGGTGACCGGCGCGCTGTGAGCGTCCACCCTGAGCTCGCCCTGTACGTTGGCGACGGACACCTTGCCGACCGCGAGGTATACCGCCACCCGCCGGCCGGCCGGCACCCGGATGCGGAGGTCGGCGCCGGCCTCGAGGCCGGAGCCGCTGCCGCGGATCTCGATCCGGTGGCTGTGCTCTTCCGCGTCGCGATGGTGCCGGGCGTGGTCCCAGTCCCCGTCGCCGAAGGTGCCGTCCTCGTGCACCCGGAGGGTGGTGGACGATCCGGCGCCCAGCGTCGGGGCGAGGATCGTCTCGGCGGGGTAGATCACCCGGAGCGCCTCGGCGCCGCGCGCCTCGCCCTGCTCCACCCGGAGCTTGGCGGCGTCGCGGCCGGTACGGGTCAGCTCCACGGCCACCGGGCCGGTGCCGGCTTCGACCGAGACCGCACCCACGAGGTTGTAGACGGCGACGTCATCGCCCTGGAGCTGGAAGCGCTCGGGCTGCTGGGCCGCCAGAGGAGCGGCGAGGAGGCACGGGATGACAACGAGGGCGGTGCGCATCAGCACTCCGGGAAGGGGACGCCGCTTAGACAGGCGCCGACCCGCCCGGGGTTGCACCGGGGTCAGAGGCGGGCGGCGTAGTCCGGACGAACGATGATTTCGCCGTTCTGGATGATCTCGCGGTCCCAGGGGAGGATGATGAAATTGTCGGTCTCGAAGGCATGGAAGTCCGGGGTGTATTCCCCGGTCTTGAACGACACCGCGGAGCGGACTTCGGCCGGCTGCATGGCTCGGACCTCGCTCAGCGCCAGGCGCATGGTGCTGCCGCTCTCGCAGGTCTCGTCCACGACCAGGACGCGCCGGCCGCGAATGCTGGGCGGCGGCCCGGAGATGAGGACCGGGGTCGAGTCTTCGTCGCGCCGGGTGACGGCCATGCTGCTGAACTCGCACTGCAGGATGGAGGCGACCACCACCCCGGGAATGACCCCGGCCTTGGCGATGCCGAGCACGATCTCGGGCTGGTACTCCCGCGCCACCCGCAGCGCGAGCGCGCGGCAGATTTCGCCGAAGAAGGGCCAATCGACCTCGAGCACCCCTCGAGGACCTGGCGATGATGGCCGACGCATGCGCACCTCCGCGGAGTTCTCCCCAACCTACGCCCGCCCCGCGAGCCGGGCAACTCGCGCGCTCGCGTTGCGGGGCCATCCCGCCGACGATAAATTGAGCGCAGGCCAAGATGTTGTCCCTGTTCGACTTTGCTCCGAGAGCCCCGGGTCCCGATGAGCTTCTGGCGACGCCTGACTGGGAAGGAATCCCGCGAGACCCTCCAGCCCCAGCGCCTGGACTACCTCAACGAGGGGTTGGCCCTGGAGCGCCAGGGGGACTACGAGGCCGCGCTCACGTCCTATCGCCTGGCCTACCGGGACAACCCGTCCGACGCTCGCATCCTGCTCAACATGGCGATCGCCTGCACCAAGACCGGCCAGCCCGAAGAGGCGATCCGCCACTACAAGCGCGCCCTGGAGCTCGATCACAGCCTGGTAGGCGCCCACTATGGGGTCGCCTTCCTCCTGCTCAAGCGGGGCGATGCCCAGCAGGCGGCCGACCATCTCCGCGCCTTCCTGGCCCGGCCGCCCAAGGGCCCCGACGCCGATCGCTGGATCCGCCACGCCGAGAGCGCGCTGCGCGATATCGCCAGCAGTCCCGCGCCGGAGACGACGTGAGCCGCTGGCAGCGCCTGCTCCCGATCGTGGCCGTGCTGGGATGCAGTGGCCTGGACGAGGGCGATGGCGGGGTGGTGGCGCTCGAGGTCGACGTGCCCGTGCCTCCGAACGTCGAGGTGGGCGATACCCTTCGGCTGCACGCGACCGCGCTCGACGCCAACGGTGACCCGGTGGACGCCGCCATCACGTGGCAGGCGGCCGATTCGACGCTCACGGTCAATGCCACAGGCCTGGTCACCGGCGTCAGCCCAGGCAATGGTCGGGTGCAGGCCCGGGAAGGCTCCCTGGCCTCGAACCTGGTGACGCTGAGCGTCATCGCGCGGGCGGATACGCTGCTCCTGGTGGGGGACTCGATCCGCACCATCCCCACGGGCACGGAAACCAGCGGCGATCTGGTGACGGAGCTCAGGACCTTCACCCCCGATGGCCCGGTCGCCACCCGGCCGGTCATCTACGCCATCACCTACCCGGTGGCCGGGACCACGCCTGGTGTCACCCTGAGCAGCGGCGCCCAGACCGATACCGCGAACACCGGTGCCGACGGCACCGTCACCGGCGTGCAGCTGGTCCGCGTCGAGGGCCAGCCGCCGGTGGACAGCGCCGTCGTCACGGTCCGCGCCGAGCGGACCCGCGGCGCCCCGGTGCCCGGGTCGGGCCAGCGGTTCGTCATCCGGTTCGAGTAGGTGGCTCAGCCTCCCCCGACCCTCACCGCCCTCTTCTTCGACGCGATCGACCGCCATGGCGGCCAGCCGGTCGCGATGCGCGCCAAGCGGGACGGCCGCTGGACCGACATCGGCCACCGGGAGCTGGCCGAGCGGGTCAGGCATCTGAGCCTCGGCCTGCGGGCGCTGGAGGTCGCCCCCGGCGACCGGGTCGCGATCCTTTCGGAGAACCGGCCCGAGTGGGCCATCGCCGACTACGCCTGCCTCACCGCCCGTTGTACCGACGTCCCGATCTACCCCACCCTGCCGGCCCGACAGATCGAGTACATCCTCCGCGACGCGGGGGTCTCCGCCGTCCTCGTGTCGAACGCGGTGCAGCTCGCCAAGGTCATGGCGGCGCGCGAGCGGCTGCCCGGCCTGCGCCGGGTGATCGTGTTCGATCCCGCGCTCGCCGGGCCCGGCGTCATTCCGCTGACGGAGGTCGAGGCCCTGGGCGCGGCGGATCAGTCGCGCCACCCGGCCTGGCGGGCCGAGGCGGAGGCCACCGGTCCGGATGAGCTGGCCACGATCATCTACACCTCGGGGACCACCGGCGACCCCAAGGGCGTGATGCTCACCCATGGCAACGTGGCCTCCAACGTGACGACCGCGGTCAGGCTGTTCGACTTCGCGCCGGGCCAGGACTGCCTTTCGTTCCTGCCGCTGTCCCACATCTTCGAGCGGATGTTCGGCCACTTCCTGATGCTGCACGTCGGCGTGGTGATCAACTACGCGGAGAGCATCGACACCGTCCCGGCCGACATGGCCGATCGGCGCCCGCACTTCATGGCCTCGGTGCCGCGGTTGTACGAGAAGATCTACGACCGGGTGCTCGAGGCCGTCCGCACTGCCTCGCCGGCGCGGCGCGCGCTGTTCGGCTGGGCCCGCCGGGTGGGCGAGGCCTGGGCCGAGCGGACGATCGACCGGCTGCCGATCTCCCCCGTGCTCGCCCTCCAGCGGACCGTGGCGGACCGGCTCGTCTTCGCCACCCTCCGCGCGCGCACCGGCGGCCGGATCACTTTCTTCATCAGCGGCGGGGCGCCGCTGGCGCCGGAGATCGCCAAATTCTTCTACGCCGCCGGCATGCCGATCCTGGAGGGGTACGGGCTCACCGAGACCTCTCCCGTCATCGCGGTGAACACCCCCGCGCACCACCGCCTGGGCACGGTGGGCCGGGCTTATCCCGACGTCGAGGTGGTCATTGCCGCGGACGGCGAGGTCCTGGCCCGCGGGCCCAATATCATGCGCGGCTATTACGGTAAGCCCCAGGAAACGGCGGAGGCGATCGACCCGGACGGCTGGTTCCACACCGGCGACATCGGAACCCTGGATCCCGACGGCTACCTCCGGATCACCGACCGGAAGAAGGATCTCATCGTCACCGCCGGGGGCAAGAACATCGCGCCCCAGCCGATCGAGAACCTGGTGAAGACCTGCCAGTTCGTCTCCAACGCGGTCATGCTGGGCGATCGCCGGCCGTTCCCCATCCTGCTGGTGGTGCCCAACCCGACCGCGCTCCAGGCCTGGCTGGCGCGGAAGGGGCTGCCCGGCGGCTCGCTGGAGGAGCTCGTCGCGCGTCCGGAGGTCGGACAGAAGCTGGACCGGGAGATCCGCGAGGTCCTGCGCGAGCTGGCGCACTTCGAGGTGCCGAAGAAGCTGCTGCTGTTGCCGCGGGATTTCAGCGTGGAAGGGGGCGAGCTCACCCCGACGCTCAAGGTGCGGCGGCGGGTCGTGGAGGAGCGGCATCGGGGCGAGATCGAGCGGCTGTATCACGACGCGCCCGGGTGACCTCGCCGCTGCTCAGCGCCGAGGGCTTCCCACCCAGATGCCGTCCGCCGATGCCATGAGGTCGATCCGGTCGGGCGCGGGGTCCGGCCCCTGCCCCACGACCCGGAGCCCCGGCAGCACCACGCGAGCCCCTTCGCCGATCCATCCTGCGTCGTTGCCATAGCCCCGGCCCAGAATGGCCCCACGCATCGTCCGCGACTTGAGCGGCAGCATGCCGCCGCGGAGCACGCTCACCCCGGGCTCGTCGCGCACCTCTCCAGGCGGATTCGCCAGCACGATGCCCACTCCAGGATTTCGCTCGGCCAGCTCGCGCCATTCCCGCCCCGGCGCGCCGACCACCACCAGGTAGCCGCCGGGACCGCTCAGGCCGGCCAACGCGGTGAGCGCCTCGGCGCCCGGACCGCCACGGCCTTCGGAGGGCTCGGGGGCGCCGCCCACATCGAGCACGCCATCCAGCAGCGGGAAGGTGCGGCCGCAGACCGGGCAGCCGAGCTGGCCGGTGCGGACCGATCGGTCCTCGACCCGGTCGGGCAGCAGCACCAGGAAGCTCTCCTCGTGATCGGCCGGGCAGCGCAGGTGGTCGGTGAGCTCGATGAACATCAGGGCCGGAAGACGACCCAGGTGAGACGCCCGGCGGCGACGGTCACTCGCCGAAGCACCCGTTTGCCATCGATCTCGGTACCCATTACATAGCTGCCCGCGGGAACGTCGCCCAGCGCGAAGTGCTCGCCGTAGAGCGGGTGCGGGTGGGCCTTGTCGCCGTAGGTCTCGATGTAGGAGAACGGGGTCTCGACCGGTACCCGCTTCACCAGACCATAGATCCGCGCCTGGCGGACAGGCGCGCCGGCGCTGTCGAACACCTGGCCGGCGACGACGCCGGTGCCGGGCAGCGGACGGAGCCAGAGCTCGGGATTGGTGGTATAGGGCGGGAAACGCTGCAGCGAGTCCACGATCGCGCCGATGGAATCGGTGGGCGAGATCGCGAGCTCGAGGTGCAGGTGGTCGTTGGTCGCCCGGCCGGTGTTGCCGACTCGGGAGATCACCTGCCCGGTCGTCACCCGATCGCCCACCTGCACCTTCAGCGCGCTGTTGTGGTAGTAAATGGTGTAGAGGCGGAAGGTGGTGTCCCGGGCCATGACCGTGGTGTCGTGGCGGATGGCGACGGTGAGCGCCCCCTGCTCCGCTCGGCCGGCGTAGACGACCGTTCCGCCGAGCGTGGCGTGGACCGGCGTCCCGTCGGGATTGTTGAACTCGACGCCCTGATGCTGCTGGAAATTGCCGCCCATCGTCGAGCCGTAGCGGTACGTCTGGTCGAGATACACGTTGCCCGGCGCCGCGATCGGCCGACGCAGCCAGGCGGTGCGCGGCGCCGCCGGCGGCTCGGCCGTCGGCGCCTCACCCGTGAGGCACGATGTCACCCGACCGGCCGGCTGCAGTCCGCATCGGGTTCCCACCCAGCGCGTTCCCCCGATCGTGATCTCCGGGGCGCCGCCGACGCTCGCCGGCTCGGCCGCCGACGCGCGCCAGCCCTGCGGTCCATGCCGCAGGCGCTGGGCACCGAGCTGGGTGCGCACCAGCCACCCGTTCGGGGCGGCGCGCAGGCCCAGCAGGTACTCGTTGGCCAGGAGTGGCAGCGCCGTGTCCGCCGGGCCCCGGGCCGGCGGACCGACGGTGTCGCCTATGGCGGTCCAGCTCGCCCCGTCGTCCGTGGTGACCTGGAGCCCGTCGGCCGTGGCGATCATGGTAGTGTCGCCCCGGGTGGCGATGCCGCCGGGCACCACGTACTGCCACTCGGGGCCGAGCTGGTCGTAGGTCCAGTTCTTCCAGCTGCGGCCGCCGTCGGTGGAGAGGCCCCACCCGTTGCCCACGGTGCCGTACCAGATCTGCCCTCGCGGGCCGAAGGCGAACGCGTTCACGAAGTCCCACGAGATCGATCCGGCCACGGTATCGCTCCGGATCCGCTCCCACGACGAAGCACCGGGCGGCAGGCGGAAGATGCCCTGACCGTAGGTGCCGACCCAGAGCGCCCCGGCAGGGTCACGCGCGATGGCGAGGACATGAACGCCCCATCCGCTGCTGTCGGGAAGCGCGGGCGGAGCCTGCGGCGTGGTGCGGGGGGCCTGAGCAGCCGCCGAGCCGAGGGCGAGCAGCGCGAGCGCGAAGGGGAAG
>DATEIR010000108.1:0-8973 GCA_035278885.1 Gemmatimonadales bacterium
CGCCGGGCCGAGCGCACAGCGCCGCGGGCGAGCTCGGGCTCCGCGCGGCCGCGGCGCTGCTCGAACGGGCGTCGGTGCTGGTCACCAACGACTCGGCGCCGCTCCATCTGGCCACCGCGGTCGGCACGCCGATCGTGGCGCTCTTCGGCCCGACCGTCCCGGCCCAGGGCTTCGGGCCGCGCGGGGCCGCCGACCGGACTCTGGGCGTGACCCTGGACTGCCGGCCCTGCTCTGCCCACGGCCCCCGGGTCTGCCCCCTGGTCCATCACCGCTGCATGCGGGACCTCCCGGTCGAGCTGGTCGTCCGGGCGGTCGCCGACTCGGCGACGCCGGAGGATCGCCTTGCGATACGTCCTGGGCATTGATATCGGGGGCACGAATCTCGTCGTCGGCTGCGTGGCCGAGGACGGATCCGCCCTCTACGGCCGGGCGAGCGTGCCCACTCACGCGGAGGCGGGCGCGAGCGACGTCGTGGACCGCCTCGTGGCATTGGCCCAGCGCTGCATGGAGGAGACCCGGCGCGCCGTCCCCGGCGCCGACATCATGGGACTCGGTGTCGGCGCCCCGGGGCCGCTGGACACCCGCCGCGGCATCGTGCTGCTGACCCCCAACCTCGGCTGGGTCAACTTTCCGCTGCGCGAGATCATCCGGGAGCGGCTGGGGCTGCACGCCGAGCTGGACAACGACGCCAACTGCGCCGTGCTGGGCGAGTGGTGGGTCGGCGCGGCCCGGGGCTCCCGCCACGCCATCGGGATCACCATCGGCACCGGGGTCGGGGGCGGGCTCATTCTGGACGGCAAGCTCTATCACGGCGCCTCGGACGTCGCCGGCGAGATCGGCCACACGACGATCGACACCGAAGGCCGCCGCTGCAAGTGCGGCAACTACGGCTGTCTCGAGGCCTACGCCTCGGGGCCCAACATCGCCATCCGGGCGGTGGAGGCGCTCGAGGCCGGGGCGGAGAGCCGCCTCTCGGCCATGGTGGGCGGCGAGCTCGGCCGAATCACCGCGCAGACGGTCTACGAGGCGGCCCAGGCGGGCGACGAGATCGCCCTGGAGGTCGTGAACGACACCGCCCGCTTCCTGGGCACCGGCGTGGCCAACCTGCTCAACGTGTTCAACCCCGAAGTCGTGGTGGTCTGCGGCGGGGTGACCCAGGCGGGCGACCACCTGTTCGTGCCCCTCCGGCGGGAGATCGCCCGGCGGGCGTTCAAGCCGGCGGTCGCCGCCTGCCGCATCGTGCCGGGCGAGCTGAGCGGCACCGCCGGGGTGTACGGCGCGGCCAAGGTCTTCCTCGACGCCCGCACGAATGCGTAAGGTCGGGATCCTCGGCTCGCTGGTCTGGGACCAGATCTACCGCGATCCGCACCTGCCGCCGGTGGAGGAATGGGGCGGCATCGCCTACGCCCTGGCGGGCCTCGACGCGAGCGTGGCGCCGGGCTGGGAGATCGTTCCCCTCATCAAGGTGGGCCACGACCTGGCCGCGCGAGCCCAGCCGCTGCTCGGGAGCTTGCGCCGCCTCGCGCCCGGCGCCCGCTGCGTCGAAGTGCCGGTGCCCAACAACCGGGTCGTGCTCCACTATCTCTCCCGCGAGCGGCGGACCGAGCGGATGTCGGGCGGGGTGCCGGCGTGGACCTGGGGCGAGCTGGGCCCCATGGTCGCCGACCTGGACGCGCTCTACCTCAACTTCATCTCGGGCTTCGAGCTCGCCCTCGGCACCGCGCAGGCGCTCCGCCGGGGATTCCGGGGTCCGATCTACGCCGACCTGCACAGCCTCTTTCTGGGAATGCAGCACGACGGCATCCGGGTGCTCCAGCCGCTCTCCGACGCGGCCGAATGGCTCGGCTGCTTCGACGTGGTCCAGCTCAACGAGGATGAGATGCACCAGCTCTCGCCCGATCCGCTCGGCCTGGCCGCGGAGGCGATCGCCGCCGGCACCTCGCTCCTGGTGGTGACCCTCGGGCCCCGCGGCGCGGCGTACGTCGCGGCGCCGGGATTCGACGGCTGGGGCGACCCCGGGCCGGGGAACGACTCGGCCACCCTGCGCACTTCACTCCTGCCCGCGCCCGCGGTGGACGCGCTCGATCCCACCGGCTGCGGCGACGTCTTCGGCGCCGCGGCCGCCGCGCGCCTGTTCGGCGGCGACGGCATCGAGGCCGCGCTCACCCACGCCAATGCGATGGCCGCGCGCAACGTCGTCTTCCGCGGCGCCGGCGGCCTGGTGCACCATCTCCGCGGCGAGCTGGTGGCGCCGTGACGCGGGTCGTCGAGGTCCCCGTTCAGCTCGACGACCGCAGCTTCGACCAGTTCGCCGCCGGGTTCGGCAGCTGGCCGCCGGAAGAGAAGCTGCTGATCGACGCCCGGGCGGCCCAGTGGGCCTCCCCCTACGGGCTCATCGGCATGCTCACGGCGGGACAGGCGCTGGCCGAGGCGAAGCGGGAGAAGCCGCTCTTCACCGTCCCCCAGAGCGACGAGGTCAAGCGCTACTGGGCCCGCGCCGGGTTCTTCCGCCACGCGGCCGAGCTGTTCGAGCTGCACGGCAAGGTGCCGCGGCCGGCCGCCACCGGGCCCTCGGACGTGCTGCTGGACGTGACGCCGGTCCGGGCCACCGAGGACGTGCACGAGGTGGTCGGGAAGATCTCCGAGGGCGCCACCCGCATCCTGCACGGCGAGCTCGGCCTCGAGCTCAAGGCGACGCTGCGCTTCACTATGGCGCTTTCGGAAGCGTGCCAGAATATTGTGGAGCACGCGGGCACCAGCGGCTGGGTGGCGGTGCAGGCGTACACCTTCCGCCGCCGGCTGGGGCGGCGGGTGGTGGTCATCGCGGTAAGCGACGGCGGCGTCGGCTTTCGCCGCTCGCTGGAGAGCACCCACGCCAAGCGGTTCGGCGAGCGTTGGGGCGACGGCACCGCGCTCGAGGCCGCCCTCATTCAGGGCGTGAGCCGGTTCCGGGACCCGGGTCGAGGCCAGGGGCTGGCGTTCATCAAGCGCTTTCTCGACCAGTGGAAAGGAAAGATCTCGATCCGGAGCGGCACGGCGCGGCTCTCGATCATCCCGCCCTGGGACGAGGACGTCCCCCTCAGCGAGCATCTGCCTGACTTCCCTGGAGCCCAGGTGCAGATCATCATCCCCGCGCAGGAAGCCGAATCGCGATGATCCAGACCATCCGCATCGGCCGCCTGCTCCGCGAGACGGTGATGCTGCCCTACCCCTGTCTGGTCACCCGTCCCACCGGCGCCGCGGTCCGTGGCCGGATCGAGGCGGCGCTGGCCCACACGCCCTGCCACACCGCGTGGCTCGACTTTTCCGACGTGGAGCTGCTCGACCTGAGCTGCGCCGACGAGGTGGTGGCCAAGCTGCTGCTGGCCGAGCCGCAAACGCCGCCGCCCTTCCTGGTGCTGCGCGGCCTGCGCGAGGAGCAGCACGAGGCGATCGAGCACGTCCTCACCCACCATCGCCTGGCGATCACCGCCACGCGGTACGGGGCGGAGGAGCCCTGCCTGGTGGGCTGGGCCAGCGCCGATGCGCGGGCGGCGTTCGATACCCTGATCGTGCGGGACGGCGCCGCGCCGGCGGAGCTGGCGGCGGCCATGGGGTGGGTCGAGGGCCGAGCCCGCGAGGCGCTCCAGGCGCTGGTCGCGCACCGGGTGCTTCGCTCCGACGGGGAGCGCTACCGGCCGCTGCGCACGGCATGAGCGTCCGGCGGTTCGGCCTCTCCACCACGGCCATCCACGGCATCCCGCGCCGCCGCCCCGACTGGACCCCGATCGCGCCATCCATCGTGCAGAGCAGCACCTTCACCAACCCGGTCGGGTCGGAGGAGGAGGTGCTCTACACCCGCTACGCCAATACGCCCGGACCGGTCGCGCTGGCGGCGAAGTACGCCCGGCTCGAAGGCGCCGAAGAGGCCCTCTTCTGCGCCAGCGGCATGGGGGCGACGGCGCTGGCGCACCTCGCGGTGCTCCGCCCGGGCGAGCATCTGATCAGCAGCAGCTGGATCTACGGCGGGACCCGCCGGCTCTTCGACGACGAGCTCACCCGGCTGGGGATGCAGGTGACCTATGCCGACCCGGCGCACCCGCGCCAGTGGCGCAAGGCGGTGCGCAAGACGACCCGCGCGATCTTCGTGGAGACGCCGACCAATCCACTGATGCGGGTGGTGGACCTGGCACCGATCGCCCATGTGGCGCGGGAGTTCGGGCTCGCGCTCCTGGTGGACGGGACCTTCGCCAGTCCGATCAACTTCCGCCCGCTGGAGCACGGGGCCGACGTCGTCATCACCAGCGCCACGAAGTACCTCAACGGCCACAGCGACGTGGTCGCGGGCGCGGTGGCCGGCTCGGCGTCGTTCGTGGAGGAGGTGCGCCGGCTGCTCCAGGTCTGGGGCCAGGCGATCGATCCGCACACCGCCTGGCTGATCGACCGGGGGATGCGGACCCTCGCGGTACGGATGGAGCGTCACAATCTCAACGGCCTGGCCGTGGCCCGATGGGCGGAATCGCATGCCGCGTTCGCGAAGGTGCACTATCCCGGGCTGCCGTCGCATCCCGACCATGTCCACGCCCGCGCGGCGCTCGCGGGCTTCGGCGGGATGGTCGGTCTCGAGCTCGCCGGCGGGATCGCGGCGGCGGAGCGCGCGCTCAAGCGACTCAAGCTCGTCGCCCACGCGCCGAGCCTGGCCGGGGTGGAGAGCCTGGTCTCGGAGCCCCGCCTGACCTCCCACAAGGACCTCGGCCCCGAGGGTCGCGCCGCCATCGGCATTCCGGACGGCTTCCTGCGGCTGAGCTGCGGACTGGAGGACGCGGAGGATATCGTGGAGGATCTGAAGCAGGCGGTGGGGAGGTAGATCTTCCCCTTTCCCCGTTTTTTCTCCCGCTCCGATCGGTTAGCTTCTTCTTCCGTGATCCGCTTCGCCCACGTCTACAAGTCATATCCCAACGGTGCCCTCGCCCTGAAGGACGTTTCCTTCCGGGTGGCCAAGGGCGAGTTCGTCTTTCTCACCGGCCACTCGGGCGCGGGCAAGTCCACCATCATGAAGCTGCTCTTCGCGGAGCAGCGGCCCACCAGCGGCGAGGTGCGGGTCTCCGGGTACGACGTGAGCGCGCTGCGGTCCGACGAGGTGCCGCGGCTCCGGCGCCGGCTGGGGATCGTGTTCCAGGATTTCCGCCTGCTGGAAGACCGGAGCGCGGCCGAGAACATCGCGTTCGCGCTGGAGGTGACCGGCGCCCGGCGCGACACCATCGCCGCGCGGGTGATGCGGGTGCTGACCCAAGTCGGCCTCTCGGCCAAGAGCCGGGCCTACCCGCGCGAGCTCTCGGGCGGCGAGCAGCAGCGGGTCGCCATCGCGCGGGCGCTGGTGAACGACCCCAGCATTCTCGTGGCCGACGAGCCCACCGGCAACCTCGACGAGCGGGCCACCCGGGGCGTGTTCCAGCTCCTGCGCGACATCAACGCGGGAGGCACCGTGGTCGTCATGGCGACCCACGACCTCGATCTGGTGCGGCAGGCGCCGTACCGCATCATCGAGCTGCGGGAGGGCTCGGTGGTGTACGACAGTCAGGCCGACGAGCCCGAGTCCGCCGAGTCCGAGGTGCCGTCGTGAGGCTGCTCACCCGCGAGGCCCTGCTCTCCTTCCGGCGGGCCCCGCTGCTCTCGGCGCTGTCCATCACCACCATCGCCTTCTCCCTCTTCACGCTCGGGCTCTTCGGGCTGGTCGCGATCAACCTGCGCGAGGCGCTGCGCGGCATCGAGGAGCGGGTCGAGATCGTCGCCTTCGTCTTCCGGGGCACGCCGGCCGAGACGATCGCGCTCGCGACCCAGGACATCGCCGCCTTTCCCGAGGTGCGCTCGGTCACCTACGTCTCCGAGGAGCAGGCGCTCGCCCGGGCCCGCAGCGAGCTGGTCGAGTTCCGCGACGCGTACCGCGACCTCCAGGTGAACCCGCTCCCCGCGTCGATCGAGGTCCGGATGAAGGAGGGCTACCGCGACGCGCAGACGGTCGAGCGGGTCGCCGAGCGGCTGCGGGGGTTCACCTTCGTCGACGATGTGCGCTTCGGGCGGGACTGGGTGCAGCGGCTCGATCAGCTCCGCAACGTGACCGGCCTGGTCGGCCTGGTGATCGGCCTCGCCTTCGCCGGCGTGGCGGTGGTGATCATCGGGGTGACCATCCGGCTCACCCTGCTGCAGCGCGCCCGCGAGATCGCCATCATGCGCCTGGTCGGCGCCACCAACTGGTTCATCCGCGGCCCGTTCCTGCTCGAGGGGGCGCTCAAGGGGCTGCTGGGCGGGCTGCTGTCGCTGGGGCTCTGCTGGGCCGGCTGGCGGCTCTTCCGCGACAGCGCCGGCGGACCGCTGCGCGACCTCATCTTCTTCCGCCCCGACCAGATGATGTTGATCGTGCTGTTCGGCGTGCTGCTTGGCCTCGGCGGCAGCCTGGTGAGCGTGGGGCGACACCTGCGGCATGTCTGAGCCGGCGGCCGCGGCGTCGGCAGCCCGGGCCGCGCGCATCGGCTGGCTCGCGACGACGGCCCTGCTCGCGCTCCTCGCCCTTCCCCGTCCCCTCGCCGCCCAGGACGACATCGCGGCCAGCCGCAAGCGGCTGGAGGAGATCCGCCGGGAGCGCGACCGGCTGCAGCAGCAACAGGAGCGGCTCCAGGGTCAGGTGCACGACGTCCGCGACGAGCTGACCAACCTCGAGCGCCAGCGGGAGTCCACCGGACGGATCGTGAGCGAGATCGAGCGCCAGATCGGCGGGCTCTCGGGACAGCTCGATCGGAGCAGCGCCGAGCTGATCCTGGCGGAGGACAACCTGGCGGAGCGGCGCGCCGTGCTGGAGCGTCGCCTGGTGGAGATCTACCAGCGGGGCCCGCTCTACACCTTCCAGGCCCTGCTGGCGGCGGAGTCGTTCGGCGACCTGCTGAGCCGCTACAAGTACCTCTATCTCACCAGTCGGCAGGACCGCGCACTGGTGACCGACGTGGAGAAGCTCCGCAACCGTGTGGTGCAGCAGCGGGACGACCTGCTCGATGTGCGGCGGCAGCTCGACCGCAGCCGGCAGGAGCGGGAAGCCGAGTTCGCCAAGTACTCCGAGCTGGCCGACGCGCGCGCCCGGCGCCTGGCATCGCTCAACCGTTCGGCCCGCAGCACCGAGCGCCGGCTCGCGGCGCTGCAGAAGGATGAGTCCCGGCTCAACAGCCTGCTCGCCGCGCTGGAGCGCGCCCGCCGCGACGACGCCGCCCGCGGCCTCCGCGGTGCCACCCCGCTCCCCGGCTCCATCACCACGGCCGACATCGGCAATCTCGACTGGCCGGTGGAGGGCACGATCGTGTACCGCTTCGGCCGGGACACGCTGCCCAGCGGCGGCATCATCCGGTGGAACGGCGTCGGCATCGCGGCGGCGGTGGGGACGCCGGTCCACGCGGTGTCGTCGGGCAAGGTGCGCCTGGTGGGGCAGTTCGGAACCTACGGGCTCACCGTGGTGCTGGAGCACGGAAACGGGTACTACTCGGTCTATTCCCATCTCCAGACCGCGCCGGTCAAGCTCGGCGGGACGGTGGCCAAAGGGCAGGCGATCGGGACGGTCGGCGGCGAGAACAGCGACTACGGGGCGCACCTGCACTTCGAGATCCGGGGCGAGAATCAGGTGGCGCTGGATCCGACGGAGTGGCTGAAGAAGAGGTGATCGGCCGGCTACTCGGCGACCCCCACGCGCTCGCCGCTCTGCCCCTTGGCCCGGGCCAGCCCCGCCTCGACCAGCGCCACCAGGTCGTCGGGCCGGTCGGCGGCCGGATGGGGATAGGTGACGACGCCCGCGCTCACGCGAGGGCGCTCGCCGGCGAGCGTCGGGTCGAGCGGCGCGGCGGACAGTGCCTCGCGGATGCGGGCGACCGACCGAAGGGCGCCGTCGATGCCGGTCTCCGGCAGCACGATGGCGAACTCGTCGCCGCCGTATCGGCAGAGCAGGTCGGGCAGCCGGAGCTGGCTGCGCACCCGCGCCGCGAGTCCCCTGAGCAGGCGATCCCCCGCCTCCGAGCCGAGCCGCTCGTTCACGCCGGCCAGCGCGTCCACGTCGAGCAGAATCAGGCTGAAGCTCAGGGCGTAGCGCCGCGCCCGCTCGAATTCCTCGCCCAGCCGGCGGTCGAGCACCGGACCGGTTGGGCATCCGGTGAGCGGATCCACCGCGCTGTCGGCTTCGCCCGGGTGACCGCTGCGGCTGCCCTCCGTGCCGCGCAGGGCCCGGGCGGCCGCGGTCCCCATGGCGCCGGCCAGCTCGACCTGTCCCGCGCTCAGCCATCCCCGCCCCTCGTGGGGGCAGAGCACGAGCACGCCCGCGACGGCGTCGTCGATCCGGGCGGGCAGCGCGAGCAGCTCGATCTCGCCGGTGCGCGCGGCCATCTCGCCGGGCCAGGTGGCCGGGCGGCCGGTGCGGACCACCTCCACCACCGCCGGGTGCCGCGTCGCTTCGGGTCGGAGCTCCGGACCGACCGAGGCCACCAGCCGCAGCTCCTCGCCGGCGGCGCTCACGAAGGCGCAGCTCCTGAGCTCGAAGGACCGCGCCACCCGGCGCACCAGGGTGAGCACGACCTCGTCGGGCCGGAAGGGGCCGCGGATCTCCTCCACCATCGTGGCCAGGGCCGAGCGGCTGGCCAGCTCCCGCACCGAGCCGCGAGGCACCTGGCGGTCGCGGATCCGCGCGTGCAGGCGAGCACACAGCTCGGGCAGGTGAACCGGCAGCGCGAGCGCGTCGTCCGCGCCGGCGGCGAGCGCGGCGGCCGGCCCCTCGGGGTCCTCGGCGGCGATCAGCACGACGCGAGGCGGCGCGTCGTCCGCCGGCAGCAGCTGGCGGAGCCGCGCCGGATCGGCGTCGGATACGGTGAGGAGCACCGCATCCACCGGCTGAACGCTGGACGCCTTCTCCACTTCGACCAGAAGGAAGCCGGCCCGGGTCAACGCTCGCTCGAGACCCTGCGGCCT
>DATEIR010000109.1:0-20250 GCA_035278885.1 Gemmatimonadales bacterium
ATCCCATCGCGTCCTTCTCGTGGATCTCGGTCACGCGGCTCAGGCGGTGAGATTGTAGCGCTTGATCTTGTTGATCAGCGTGGCGCGCGAGATCCCGAGCTCGATCGCCGCCCGGGTGCGGTTGCCGGTGTGGTGCTTGAGCGTGCGCTCGATGTGCTGGCGCTCGAGGTCCTCCAGGCTGAGCGGCGTGTGCCGGCGGTCGCCGATGCCGGGACGGGCTCGGAACTCACCGGGGAGATGCTCCACGCTGACCGCGGGCTGGCTCCGCCCCAGGATCAGCGCCCGCTCCAGCACGTTGCGCATCTCGCGCACGTTGCCGGGCCAGCTGTAGGCCAGGAGCCGGTCGAGCACTTCGCTCGACAGGGTCGGGGGGCCGTCGGGCAGCTCAGCCCGAAGGTCGGTCATGAGGCGGGTGATGAGCGCCAGCCGGTCCTCGCGCGAGCGGTCGCGCACCGCGGGGAGCTGAAGCGGCATGACGCTCAGGCGATAGTACAGGTCCTCGCGGAAGTGGCTCCCCTCCACCTCGGCCTGGAGGTTCTTGTTGGTGGCGGCGATGAGCCGCACGTCCACGGTGATCTCGCGGGTGCCGCCCAGCCGGCGGAAGGTCTTCGTCTCGAGCACCTTGAGCAGCTTGGGCTGGAGCTCCGGGGCGAGGTCGCCGATCTCGTCGAGGAAGATCGTCCCGTGGTCGGCGATCTCGAAGAGCCCCTGCTTGCGGTCCTTGGCGTCGGTGAACGCGCCCTTCTCGTGGCCGAAGAGCTCGCTGTCGAGGAAGGTGGCGTTGAGCCCGGCGCAGTTGACCTCGACGAAGGGCGCCTTGGCCCGCGGGCTCAGATCGTGAATCATGCGCGCCACCCAGCCCTTGCCGGTGCCGCTCTCGCCGGTGAGCAGGACGGTGGTCCGCTCGCTCGCCGCGAGGAGCCCGACCTGGTGCGCGAAGTCCTGCATCCCGCTGGAGCTCCCGAGCGAGTCGAGGCCGTGGCCCGGCGCGTTCTGATTCAGCAGCGTCTCGTTGATCCGGCGGAGCCGGGCCTTGTCGGCCACGCGGGCGGTGGCGGCCGCCAGGTGCTCGATATCCACCGGCTTGGTGAGGAAGTTTTCGGCACCGAGCTGCATGGCGCGGACGGCGGTGGAGATGTCGGCTTCGCCGGTGAGCAGGATGCAGGCGGCATCGCGCTGGCGGAGGTGCTCCAGCACCTCGAGGCCGTCCATTCCCGGCAGCCGGAGGTCGAGGATGACGACCTCGGGCCGCAGCCGGTCGAAGGTGGCGAGCCCGGCCTCCCCGCTCAGCTCCCGGGTGACCTCGTAGCCCAATCGCTCGAAGTAGTTACCGATGCTGCGCAGAACATCGACATCGTCATCGATGAGGAGGACGGAGCCGGCCATGGAAGATCCTGTGCCGTGAGGAGGAGCCTGATACCCGTTACTTCATCCCGAGGGAGCGCAGCGACCGAGGGACCTTGCCAGCAGGTTCCGGGAGCATTCGAGGAGGTCCCTCGCTTCGCTCGGGATGAGGGGAGCGAATAGAAATTAGTCACTCCCCGCCGCCGCGCCACTCACGGCATCATGATCCGGATCGCGCCCGGCACGACCGTGGCCATGAACGGGGTGACCCCGCCGGCCTCCCCGTCGAGCTGGACCGGCTGGACCGGATCGCTCTCCACCCGGATCTCCCGCCCGCTCGCGTAGCCGACGTAGGTGTCCTCGCCCCCGGCGGAGGCGGGCTCCCGGAGCAGCTCCCAGACCGCCCGGACGCTCTGGCCGAAGCTGTTGGCCCGCACCACGACGACGTCGAGCAGGCCGTCGTCGGGGCGGATCCCGGCGCCGAGCTTCACGAACGGCGGGATCACCTCGCCGCAGTTGGCCACCAGGACCATGGCGGCGTGGGCGTCGTATTCCACGCCGTCGATGGTGATGATATGGGTCGTGCTTCGGATGTCGCCGATGAGCCGGAGCGTGGTGGCCGCGTACGCCGCCATGCCCCAACGCCGCTTGTGCTCCGAAAGCGTCGCCGCCATGACCCGGGCGTCGTAGCCGGCGCCGCAGGCCACGGCGAAGTACTGGGTCCCGCCGACCCGATCCATCCGCCCCAGGTCGAACGGCCGAGGCCGACCCGCGACCAGTGCCCGGGCGGCCCGCTCCGGTGAGGCGGGGATCCGAAGATTGCCGGCGAGCAGGTTGCCGGTGCCCCCCGGAATGACGCCGAGCGCCACCTCGGTGCCGACCAGCGCGGCGGCCGCCTGCATGGTGGTGCCGTCGCCGCCGAACACCGCCACCACGTCCACGCCTTCCGCCACCCCATACTCGGCCAGGCGCCGCGCATCGCCGGGGCCGCCGGTGGCGAGCACCTCGGCGTCCCAGCCGCCCCGGTGCAGCGTGCGCATCACCGTGGACACCGCGCGCTGCTGCGTCCGGGCGGCGGCGGGATTGGTGATGAGCAGGGCCCGCGCCACCTAGAACTCCCGCTCCCAGAGGATATCGGTGCCGATCTGGTAGCGGTTGTTGGAGAGGAACGGATTGGTGAATGTGCTCCCCGAGCAGGACTGGTAAGTCGGCTCCACGCTGCTCATGAAGCGCCACTCGCGGCTGAAGCGGAACTCGAAGCTCGCGCCGAAGTTCCGGGTGCTGAACTGGCTGAAGTCGGGACAGAACCCGGCGTTGAAGGTCAGGAAGCTCTTCCGGCCGATCTGCCATCCGGCGGCCACCTGGGTCGGCACGTCGCCCCCGCCGGTCGGGCTCACTCCCGGGCGGATCTCGATCAGGTCGATCGGCACGCCGAAGTCCTGGATCAGGGCGCGCTCCAGCTCGCTGGAGAGCGCGCTGGAGAAGTAGGCCAGGCCGGTCGCCAGCGCGTTCGACTGTCCGAGCTGGGTCGCATCGTTCGCGGGATAGCCGGTCACGAGGTAGGAGACCAGGTCGGTCTCCGAGATCGGCGGCCGGAGCGTGCTCTCCAGTGACACCTTCGGTGCGTACAGCGTGCCCTCGATGTTGGCGATGATCGGGATCTCCTCGCCGCGGACCGCGCGCACCGTGTGCTGCGCCTGGATGTCGAGGTTGGCGTTCAGGGTGCCGATATACTGCACATTCCCCTTGTTCACGGTGAAGTCACGGGTGACCGGGCCGATCTTGAGGGTGTAGCTGCCCCGTGGCGCGTTGAGCGTCCCGGTGGGCTGGTACTCCTGGCCGAACTTGGTCAGCCGCACCGAGCCGTCGAGCTGGATGTTCGCCTCGGCGCTCCGGAGCCAGACGTCGCTCCCGATGCCGATCCGCAGGTCCTCCACCCGGAGCGAATCCATGAAGCGATTCTGGAACTTGTTGCCCAGGTTCTCCCGCCGGATCAGGGTCGTGTCGAGCAGGTCGGCGTAAGCCGGATCTTCCAGGTCGATGACCCGCTTGTTGACCAGGTCGGCAAAGTAGAGGACGCCGCTGTTGGCCGTCAGGTTGCCGGTGAGCGTCGCGCCGAACACCGGGCCGCGGAGCTGGATGTCGCCGGTGGCGACCAGGGTCAGGAAGTTGCGCACGTCGATGGCGCGGAACTGGTCGGCCCGGGCATCGAGGGCCAGGATCGGCCGGGACAGGTCCTCCAGCTGCATGCCGCCCCGCACGGTGAGCGCACCGCCGCCGCTGGTGACGCGGACGTTCTTGAAGATGACCGAATCACCCTGCAGCAGCGCACTCCCGTCCACGCTGCCGAAGCGCACCCCGAGTCCCGGCACGTTCATGCTCCCGTCGCGGACCGCGACCGTCCCGGCCAGCTCGGGGTCGTCCCAGGTTCCCGCGACCCGCACGTTCACGGCCAGGCGCCCCTCGACCCGATCGACCGCCGGAGTCAGCGCCTCCAGCAGTCCGAGATCCACGCTGTCGGCAAAGGCGCGCGCGGTGAGCGGGCCGTCCAGCCGCCGGCGCTCGACGCCGCGCAGCGCGAGGTCCACCGGCAGGTGCGCCTCCACGGTGAGGATGTTTTCGCCCGTCCGCCACAGGTCGAGGTTGGCGTCGAGTCGCTGGCTCTGATAGTTCAGCACGCCCTGGAGGAAAGGAGCCTTGAAATCGCCGAACCGGGCCTGGTCCACCCGGCCGCTGCCGCGGAAGGTCGGCGCGCGCGCGGTGCCGCCAACCTGGAGCGTCAGCCCCACATCCCCGCCGACGCCGAGCGTGTCGCGCCCGATCAGGCTGTAGAGGTCCTGCAGGTCGAGCCCGAAGCTCTCGACCGAGAGCGCGCCGGGCTGCTCGTCGGGGATGGTGCCCGACATGCGGAGCACGCCGGAGCCGTCGGTCGCCTCGAGCGACACCGGCGTCAGCGTGGGCGCCCCCTTGGCCAGCGCCACGGCCGCCCGGTCGGCCAGGACGTAGGTATGGCTGGGGAGCGCGGCGCGAAGGCTGTCCACCCAGATGACCCCGATGCTGTCGGCCAGCTGGTACTGCCCCGCCCCGTCGATCCGCGAGCCCTCCGCCAGCGTGCTGCCGCCGACCCAGCCCAGCGAATCGGGGTAACCCTCGATCTGTCCGCCGAGCCGGCTGAACCGGTACGTGCCCATGAACAGCGTGTCCGCCCGGGCGGAGCCCGTGATGCGGGGGCGTCGGCCGCCGCCGGAGGTGAAGGTCGCGGCCATCCGGGGGGAATGCAGCGTCTGGAAGGTGAAATCGCGCAGCTCGAGATTGCCCGACATCTGGAGCGTGTCGAGGCTTCCCGCCAGCACGATGTGTCCCACCGCGGCGCCGTTGAGCGGTTGGCTGGCGGGCGTGGTATCCCGATGCTGCCCCGTCGCGGCCAGCAGGAGCGAGTCGAAGGCGATCAGGCTGTCGGCCGCGAGGGAGAACTCCATGCGGCCGGTGCGCGGCACGCCCCACCCCAGACTGCCCGATCCCGCCGCCCGCGCGCCCTGCCACTCCGCATAGGCCGTGTCGAGCCGGAGCACGCTGTCGCGGCTCTCTCCCCGGGCGAAGACGCTGTCGATGGTCCATTCCCGTATCCGGCTGCGCCCCAGCGCGAGCGTGAGCCGACCCTCGGGTGCGCGCAGCGTGTCCAGGCTGCCGGTCGCCCGCAGCTCGCCGGCGAGCGAGGTGGGGATGTCGCGTCCGGTGAGGGTCGCGAGGTCGAGCCGGGAAAAGGTGAGCAGCAGGTCCCGGGCGGCCCAGTGGGGCGGCTCCACGGTGATCCGGCCGTCGGCGGTGAAGCTGCCCAGCTCGCCGCTCATCGTCGCCTGGACGGCGAGATCGTCGAGCGTGCCCTCGCCCCGGAAATGTCCCCGCAGCTCGCCCCTGGACTTGAGCGAGGGGAAGGCGCGCCGGATCCCTTCGAAGGACAGCGGCTCGAAGTCCACGTCGGTCGCGAGCGCGAGCGTGTCCCGACGGGTGTCGAGGTACAACGAGCCGATCGCGGTGCTGGGCGGGCGCCCGGCGTCCTGGTGCCGGGCGGTCCCGCGGAACGTCACGTTGTGCAGCGGTCCGTCGAGGGTGCCGACCGCGTTGAGCCGGCCCTCGAGAATCACCGCGGGGGCCACCAGCCGCACCGTGCGGAGATCCACGTCGGAGCTCTGGACCGCGAAATCGCTGAAGGTGAGACCGCTGTCCCGCCGCGCGCCCACGCCGCCCACGCCGGCGATCAGCGTCACCGGCCGGCCGGGCACCTTCGCGTCCGTGAAGGCCCAGTTGATGCGGACCTCCATATCGTCGAGGAACCCGTTGCCCGCCAGCGCGCCGCTGAGGGTGCCGTAGAATGGCAGCGAATCCACGTAGTAGCGCACCGCGTCGAGGTTGAGATCGCGGAGCGTCACCCGCATGTCGCGGACTCCGAGCCCGCGGGGCCGGTCGGTGATGGCCACCAGATCCCCGTCCACCCGCTGCGGGCCGTCGCGCAGGTGCAGGTCGCGCACGTCGTACTCGGTGCGGTGGCCGTTGATCGAGCGCGCCGCGAGCACCCCGCTTCCCACCATGGAGGGAAATCCCGGCGAGACCCACCGCAGGTCCTCCAGGTTCACGTGGGGCGAGATCACCTGGAAGTCGTACATGATGGTGTCGCGCGGCCAGGTCACCGCGCCGCCGCCGGTGAACCGGGTATCGGGCAGCGCGGCGCGGCTCAGGCTGAAGACGGCGCTGTCGCCGCGAAGGCGCACCCGCCCCACCGCGTCGCGCACGGTGACCGCCGGATCGTTGAGCCGGGTGGCGATCGAGTCGATGTCGACCGTGAACGGGAGCCGGTCCGGCGTCGCGATCCGGAGCCGGCCCAGCCGGGCGGTGAGCTCGGACAGGAGAATCACCCGCCGGAGCCCCTCGGGGCTCTCCTCGATCGTGCGCCCCGGCTTGAGCCGCTCGGCCGCGAGCGCGGAGTCCTTCTGGGTCTGGGTTCGGAGCGAGCGGTCGGGATTCCAGGGCAGCGTGATCCGGAGCGTCCCGTCGTCGATCCGCACGTTGTGGAAGTCCACCAGCGGCGACTTGCCGCCGGGCGTGCCCTTCCCGATCCGGAGCACGTCCTCGTAGTTCATCCGGCCGTTGCGGTGCTTGATGAGCTGGATGACCGGCCGGTCGAGTTGCACGCTGCCCAGCACGAACTCGCCGGCGATCAGATTGGGCAGCCGGAAGCCGACCCGGGCGCGGGGCAGATCGGCGAGCAGGGCACCGCTGGTGTCGCGCACCACCAGATCGGTCAGCACCAGGTCGTAGAGGAAGGAGCCGGAGATCGCGCCCACGTGCACCCGGCCGTTCACCACCCGGTCGAGGAAGCGGGATACGGAGCGTGCGAGCAGGTCCCGTCCCGGCGGCGTCAGGGTCATCGAGGTGACCACGCCGAGCACCATCGCCAGGGTGCCCAGCAGAATCACGAAGATGAACCGCGCGATCCTCCGGCGCATCAGAACGGCTGTCCCACCGCGATGTGATACGTGATCCGCCCCTTCCGGTCGAGCACGTAACTGGGCTCGCCGGGTACCGGGGTGAGATTCCCCAGGGTGTCGAACTGGAATAGCGGGCCCGACTGGAGCTTATAGGGATTGTAGGCGACATCGAGCCGGGCAGGCCCCAGCGGCGTCCCCAGCCTGAGTCCGACGCCCGGGGTCACCCGGATCACCGGGTTCGAGCGCTGGTCCTGCCGGGTCCAGGCTCCCCCGGCATCGACGAAGGCCGCGAAGCGGAGCCGGGAGCTGAGCACCGGCGAGGGCAGCCGCAGCTCGACGTTGGCCAGAGCCAGCGTATTGCCTCCGGTCGCCGCCACCTGGACCGAGTCCGGGTTGATCTGGCCGTCCGGACCGGTGGGATCGTCCACCTCGCGCTGGGAGACGACGTAGACCACCGGACCGAGCTCGTTGCGCTCGTAGCCCCGGACGTCGTTGGGACCGCCGGCGTAGAAGCGGTATTCCTGGGGGATGAAGTTGCCGCTCTGGGAGGCGATGTCGACGGTGGGCGAGAAGACCATCCCGCCCCGCACCCGCCAGCTCAGAATCGCGTCGCGGGTGATCGGGCGATACCACGCCGCGTCACCCACGAGCCGGGTGAACTGCTGCTCCTCGGCCGAGCCCAGGTACTTCGAGCTCAGCGTCACCTCCAGCGACTTGATGCTGCCGCGCGACGGATCGATCGGGCTGTTGGTGGAGGGGAACGTCGCCGTCCCGGTCAGGGTGGCGAGCACCCGGTTCTGCCGCAGCAGCGCCACCAGGTCCGGGCTGCAGGCATTGAAGGAGCCGCAGAAGCTCGCCGCGGTGGCCTCGGTACGGCCATAGCTGAGCGCGTAGCTCAGCGAGAGCGGGATGCGCCGGCGCGGCGTCTCCCGGCGCAGCGTCACCGTGGTCCCGGTCTCCCGGCGGAGGTACACCTTGAACTCCGAGCGGCGCTCGGAGTACACCGACACCTGCAGGGTGTTGTTGCTGGAGAGGAACGCGGGCCGGCGGACGGCGGCGCTCAGACTGTAGTTCACCAGCCGGCTGCCGATCGAATCCTCCTGCGAGGCGCTGCAGATATTGTTGGCCAGCCCCCAGTCCGTCGGCTCGCCCACGCCGACCCGGGAGAGCTGTCCCGTCACGTCGAGGATGCGCCCGTTGCTTCCCAGGAAGTTGCGCGACGTCCAGCCCGCCGAGGTACGGAAACAGTCCTCGGTGCCGTAGCCGATCCCCGCTCGGACCCGCCTTGGCCGGCTCTCGTTCACCTGCACCATCAGCGGCACCGAATCCTGGCCGGCCTGGTAGGCGGCCGAGTCGATGTTGACCGTGGCGTAGCGGAAGAGCTCGGACGAGTAGAGGTTGCGCTGGCTCTGGAACAGCTCGTCCTCGGCGTACGGTCGTCCCGGCCGGGCCACCAGCAGGGCCCGCACCAGCCCGGGCGCGATGCGCTTGGCGCCGACCACCCGCGCGGCCCCGAAGACGGCCGGCTGGCCCGTCTCGATGTCGTAGCTCACCTGCGCCGTCAGGGCGTCGCGATCGGTCTCGAAGGAGGTGAACACCCGGGCGTCGGGATAGCCGTGGTCCTTGAGGCGGCGCGAGAGGGTATCGGAGTTGGCCTGCATCAGGTAGCGGTTGAACGGATCGTCCTGCTGCAGCGGAAGGTCGCGGAGCACCTGGCGGCGCAGGTCGCCGTTGAGGCTGTCGAGCCCGTTGGTCGCGAGCTTCACCACCCGGATCGGGGGACCCTCCGTGATGCGGAAGGTGACGAAGACGTTGAGTGGCTCGCGCACGACGACGGTGTCCACCTGCGCCCGCGGGTACCCGCTCCGGCGATACAGCACCTCGATGCGCACCACGTCCCGCCGGAACTCCTGCTCGTCGAAGTAGCGCTTCTCGCCC
Organism: Gemmatimonadales bacterium; assembly: GCA_035278885.1. Classification (GTDB taxonomy): domain Bacteria; phylum Gemmatimonadota; class Gemmatimonadetes; order Gemmatimonadales; family GWC2-71-9; genus CAVVWJ01. The sequence goes on from DATEIR010000109.1 coordinate 8,769, forward strand.
AGGCCGAGCCAGCGAACCAGGAAGAAGCGGGCGAAGAAGTTCGATTGCGTGGTGACGATCGCGCTGGCGATGACCTCGTCGGGGATCGCCCGGTTGCCCTCGAACTTGAGCGACCGGATCACCCGCTCGGGCTCCTGCGCCGCCACGGGCCGGCTGCCGAACAGCATGAAGGGGAGCAACGCGCACGCGATCGCGACGGCTCCCCTCATTCGGCACTCCGGGTTCGAGTGAGGCGGGACGGCACCACTCCGGGCTGCGATTGACGCCATGGGTGTAAGGTCAGTAGTTTCACGCCGTTACGATCACAAGTCAACGAGCAGCAGACCCCCTCTGGTGATGCCGCGACCTCTTTACCCGCTGCTGCTCCTCCTGGGGGCCTGCGGCTCCGGACCGGCCCCTGCCAGCCGGCTCGAGTATTACCTGAGCGCCGACCCCGCGTCGCTGGATCCGGCCCGCTCTACGGATGTCCAGAGCGGCGAGGTCGTCACCCTGCTCTTCGACAACCTGGTCCAGCTCGACCCGGACGGCCGGCTCCGCCCGGGGCTGGCCGAGCGCTGGGAGTCCGACGCCGCGGGCCGGCGCTACACCTTTCACCTGCGTCCGCACGCCGCGTTCCACGACGGCCGGCCGATCGGCGCGCGAGAGGTGCGTGCATCCCTGCTTCGCGCCCTGGCTCCGGCCACGCAGGCGGCCCGGCAGTGGCCCCTCCTCCCGATCCGGGGCGCGGCGGACTACGCGGCCGGTCGGACGCGCTCGGTGCCGGGGCTCGAGGTGCCCGACGATTCGACTATCGTCTTCGCCCTGGCCGAGCCGCTCAATCTCTTTCCGCTCTTCCTGGCGATGCCGGTGGCCGCGATCGTGCCGGTGCCCGTCCCCGCCGAGTTCGACCAGCGCCCGGTCGGCAGCGGGCCGTGGCGGTTCGTGAGCTGGAGCCATGACGACGCGATCCTGCTGGCCCGCAACGACCGTTGGTGGGGCGGCGCGCCGCTGGAAGACAGCCTGCGGATCCGGATCATCCCCGAGGCGCTCACCCAGAGCGCCGAGTACGAGGCCGGGCTGCTGAGCGTGCTGGAGATCCCCTACGGCGAGACCCGGCGCTGGGAGCAGAGCTACCCGGAGCAGCTCATCCGCCGCCCGGCGATCCGCGACCTCTACGTCGCGATGAACACCACCCGCGGGCCGCTCCGGGACGTGCGGGTGCGGCGGGCGCTCAACCTGGCGGTGGACGTCGAGACCATCCTCAAGACCGCCTGGGCCCAGCGCGGCGTCCGCGCCGCCGGGGCGATTCCGCCGGGCATCGTCGGCTACGACTCGTCCCGCGCGCCGTACGCGTGGGACACCGCCGGCGCTCGGCGCCTGCTGGCCGAGGCCGGCTACGGCAACGGCTTCTCGCTCCAGCTCTGGCGCAACCGCCGGGGCGAGCTGGCCCGGGTCGCTCAGGCGGTGCAGCAGGACCTGGCCGCGGTCGGGGTGAAGGTGGAGATCGTGGAGCGCGACGCCCCCGCCGTGCGCGCCGCGGTGCGCAACGGCGGCGCGGATCTCTACCTGGGCGACTGGTACGCCGACTATCCCGATCCGGAGAATTTCACCTACCCTCTGTTCCATTCCGCCAACCGGGGCCCCGGGGGGAACTACGCCTTCCTGGCCGACTCGACGCTCGACGCCGAGATCGTGCGCGCGCGGATGACGCCCGACACGCTGGAGAAGGCGCGCCTCAGCCGGGCGATCGACGCGCGGGTGTTCGACCTCGCGCCCTGGATCTTCCTCTGGTTTCCCATCGACGTGTGGGCGATGCGGCCGGAGGTGCAAGGGTGGCAGATTCCCCTGGTGGTGACCGGCCAGCGGTGGACCGGCGTCCGCATCGTCCGGTGAGCCGCTTCCTGCTCCTCCGTGCGGCGCTCCTTCCACCCACCCTGCTGGGCGTCCTGCTGGTCACCTTCCTCCTGCTCTACGTGGCGCCGGGCGATCCGGTTCAGGCGATGGTCGGCGAGCGGAGCGATCCGGCGACGCTGGCGCGCCTCAGGGCCGAGCTGCACCTGGACGACCCGCTGCCGCTCCGCTTCGCCCGCTATGTCGGCGGCGTGGCCCAGGGCGACCTCGGCACCAGCTACATCACCCGCCGGCCGATCCTGGGCGACCTGCTGCAGCGCTTCCCGGCGACCCTCCGCCTGGCCGGCGCCGCCATGCTCTTCGCCGCCATCACGGGCATCTCGCTCGGCGTCTACGGCGCCTGGCGCCCGGGCTCCTGGCCCGATCGCGTCGCCACGCTCGGCGCCTACCTCGGCATCTCGTTCCCGGTGTACTGGGTCGGGCTGGTGCTGATCCTGCTCTTCGCGGTGACGCTCCGCTGGCTGCCGCCGTCGGGCTCGGGCGGACTCGCCTACCTGGTGCTCCCGGCCGCCACGCTGGGGATGCGCTCGGTGGCCTTCCTGGCGCGGATCACCCGGGACGCCATGCAGGAGATCCTGGGGAGCGACTTCGTGCGGACCGCGCGCGCCAAGGGACTCCCCGAGCGGCGGGTGGTATTGAGGCACGCCTTTCGCAACGCGCTGATCCCCGTCGTCACGGTCATCGGGCTCGACTTCGGCAGCTATCTCACCGGCTCGATCCTCACGGAGACGATCTTCAGCTGGCCCGGCGTCGGCCGCTATGTGCTCACCGCGATCGACAAGCGCGATCTTCCCGCGATCCAGGGGAGCATTCTCTTCCTCAGCCTGGTATTCGTCATGGTGAATCTGATGACCGATGTGGTGTATGCGATGGTGGATCGGAGGGTGGGGTATGAGGGGCGCTAGGGCGCAGGGACGCAGGGGCGCAGGAACGCGGGGGCGCGGGGGCGCCGGGGCGCAGGGTCGATCGCTGCTGAGGCATGCCGCCATGCTCGCCATGGTCCTCTGCGCCTCTGCGCCCCTGCGACCCTGCGCCCTCAGCGCCCAGTCGCTGGGCAAACGCCTCGACCGCCGCCTCGACGCGCCACCCTTCGACCGCGCCTTCTGGGGCGTGGCGGTGGTGGACCAGAAGGGCAAGCTGGTCTACGGACGCAACGAGCACCGCCTCTTCACCCCGGCCAGCAACGCCAAGCTGGTGGTGAGCGCGGTGGGCGCCGCGCTGCTGCCGCCCGACCTGACCGTGCGCACCAGCCTCTATGGCGCGGGGCCGATCAGGGACGGCGTGCTCCTGGGAGACCTGGTGCTCTACGGCCGGGGCGATCCGACCATCGGCATCCGCTGCTACGGCATCGACACCCTGCGCGAGGGTGCCTGCGACCGCGATCCGTTCGCCCGCCTGCGGGTGCTGGCCCAGGGCCTCAAGGCCAAAGGCGTCCGCGTCGTGCAGGGCGACCTGGTGGGCGACGGGAGCTACTTCGAGCCGCTGCTGGTGCATCCGGGCTGGGAGCTGTTCGACCTCAACTGGTGGTACGCCGCACCGGTGAGCGGGCTCGGCTTCCACGACAACTCCATCGACTTCACCTGGGCGCCGGGCACCGCGCCCGGCGCGCCGGCGCTGATCAGCTACACGCCCGATCTGGAGGAAATTCTCTTCGAGAACCGCACCGTCACGGTGCCGGCGGGCGGGGTGACGGACATCGGCAACCGCTTCTTCCGGGTGCCCGGCACCGACCGCGTCTGGGCCGAGGGAACGGTGGCGATGGACCGGGCGCCGCACACCGAGTCGTTCGCGGTGAGCGATCCCAACCGCTGGGCCGCACGCGCCCTGCGCCAGGCGCTGGCCGAGGCGGGCATCGCCGTCGCCGGGACGACCCGCTCGACTACCGATTCGATGCTCTACCGCCAGGCCCGCGGCACTCCGCCGCTCGCGGAAGTCGCCGGGCGTCCGGTGCACGACTGGATCTTTCCCATCCTCAACACCAGCCAGAACTGGTTCGCCGAGATGCTGCTCAAGCAGCTGGGCAAGCGCTTCGGGCGGGCCGGCTCATGGGAGGAGGGGCTCGCGGTGGAGACGCGCTTCCTCACCGACTCGCTCCACGTCGACTCGACCGAGTTCGCCCTGAAGGACGGCTCCGGCCTCTCGTCGGAGAATCTGGTGAGCCCCTGGGCGCTGACCCAGCTCCTCCGGGCGATCCGCGCCCATCCGCACTACCCCGCCTTCGCGGAGGCGCTTCCGGTCGCGGGCGGCGTGGGCTCGCTCCGCACCCGCTTCGTCGGAACCCCGCTGGAAGGCCGCGTCCGAGCCAAGACCGGCAGCATCGGGCGAGTGAACTCACTCTCGGGCTACATCGAGCGGCCCGACGGCAAGTGGCTGACCTTTTCGATCCAGGTGAATCACCATACCCAGACGAGCAAGACGGTACTGGCGGCGATCGATAGTCTGGTGGTGGAGATGGGGAGGTAGGCGCAGGGGCGCGAGGGCGCAGGGGCGCAGGGACGTCCGAGAGGTGCTTCCGATCATCGAGCGACTCTGCGACTCTGCGACTCTGCGTCCCTGCGTCCCTGCGCCCCTGCGCCCCTGCGCCCCTGCGCCCTCGCGCCTTTCGCCCTTCCCGATTCTCTTTCACTAACCTCCAACCCCTGGCCGCCCCCATGCTCCTCCTCCTCAACCGCCACGCCAACGCCGGCGAGCGCGACCCGGCCCAGTGGCCCGACGACCGCGACCGCCCGCTGACCGACAAGGGTCGCAAGGTGCAGCGCGATGTGAGCCGGGCCCTCCGCAAGCTGGATCTCGTGCCCTCGCTGGTGCTCACCAGTCCCTGGGTCCGCGCGGCGCAGACCGCGGAGATCCTGGTCGAGGTCGCCCGGGTGGAGCGGCCGGCGGTGCCCTGCGAGCCGCTGGCCGACGACCCGGACCTGATCCGCCTGGCCGACCACGTGGGCGAGCAGCCGGGCAGCGCCGTCGTCGCGATGGTGGGCCACTCGCCCTGGATGGAGGAGCTCGCGTCGCTGCTGCTCGCGGGGTCCACGACTCACCTGCGAATGGATTTCCCCAAGAGCGGCGTGATCGGGATCGACCTCGCCGCGATCGAGCCGGGCGCGGGCGAGCTGCGCTTCTTTCTCCGCCCCAAGATGGCGAAGTGATGCGCATCTATACCCGCACCGGCGACCGCGGCGACACCGCGCTCTTCGGCGGCGGAAGGGTGCCGAAGGACCACGTCAGGACCCAGGCCTACGGCGAGGTGGACGAGCTCAACTCCGTCCTCGGCCTGGTGCGCGCCACGGCGCCGGAGGCGTTCTTCGACGCCGAGCTGGCCGCGGTCCAGCGCGACCTCTTCTCGATCGGCGGCCACCTCGCCACGCCGGACCCCGAGCGGGTGGCCAAGGCGCTGGCCAAGGCCTCGCTCTCGTCGGAGCGGGTCGCCGAATTCGAGCGGATGATCGACCAGGCCGATACCGAGCTGCCACCGCTCCGCGCCTTCGTGCTGCCGGCGGGAAGCTCGAAGGCGGCCGCCTTCCACGTCGCCCGCACCGTCTGCCGCCGGGCCGAGCGGAGCGTGGTCACGCTCGCGCGCGAGGCCGAGGTACCCGAGCTCTTCCTGGCGTACCTGAACCGGCTGTCCGATCTGCTCTTCACCCTGGCCCGCCTGGCCAACCATCGCGAAGGCGTGGGAGACGTGACCTGGTGAGCCGCGCGGCGGAGCCGGTGATCGTGACCCACGCGATGGGTCGGTACCCGGTCTACGTCGAGACCGGCGCCCTCGCCCGCCTCGGCGCGCTCGCCACCGAGCACCTCGGCGAGCGGCGGGTCGCGATGATCGCCGACGCGGCGGTGCACCAGCTGTATCACCAAGGCCAGCTCGGCCCGGCCACGTGGGAGGGCGAGACCCTCACCTTCCCTCCGGGCGAGACATCGAAGTCCCGGGACCAGTGGGCCCGCCTCACCGACGAGCTGCTCCGCCGCGGGTTCGGACGCGACAGCGGCATCATCGCGCTGGGCGGCGGCGTCGCGGGCGACCTCGGCGGATTCGTCGCCGCCACCTACATGCGGGGCGTCCCCTACCTGCAGACGCCGACCACGCTCCTCGCGATGCTCGACGCGTCGGTCGGCGGCAAGACCGGCGTCGATACGGCCGAGGGAAAGAATCTGATCGGCGCCTTCCACCCGCCGGCGGCGGTGATCGCCGATCCCGCGACGCTCGCCACGCTCCCCGAGCGCGACTTCCGCGGCGGCCTGGCGGAGGCGGTGAAGCACGGGCTCATCGCCGACGCGGACTACTTCGCGTGGATCGAGCGCGAGGCGGAGCCGCTGCTCCGGCGCGAGCCCGCGGCGCTGGAGCGGCTGGTGCGGCGAAGCGTGGAGATCAAGGCCGAGGTGGTGAGCGCGGACGAGCGTGAAGGCGGTCGGCGCGCGATCCTCAATGCGGGCCACACCGTCGCGCACGCCGTGGAGCGAGCCTCCTCCTATCGCGTCCCCCACGGTGAAGCCGTCGGCCTCGGCCTCCTGGCCGAAGCGGCGCTGGCCGAAGCCCTGGGCGTCGCGGGACCGGGCGTCGGCGCCCGCGTGGCGGCGCTGCTCACTCGACTAGGCCTGCCGGTGCGTCTGGTGCCGACCCTTGCAGCGGACGCGCTGCTGCCCGCGATGGCGAGCGATAAGAAAAACCGCGCGCAGACGATCCGGTTCGCCCTGCCGAGCGCCGTGGGCAGCATGGCGACGCGAGAGGGGTGGACGATGGCGGCGCCCGAGTCAGCCATTCGAAAGGCACTCGATTCGATCGTTTAGAGCGTTGTTCTACAGCCATTTACGGCTCACCTATTAAACCACTTTATCACGTCGGTTGGCTTCGGCGTGGAGAAAGCGAGGAACCGTTTGCGGTCTAACATTTTGTGATGTGGACAGATTTTTTTGCTTGACCGCTCACTCGGCAATTCATATATTGGCTCCCTCTCTCCAGCCGTTTGGTCCGCGCCCACATCGTTCGTCATTGCTGCAACCTTCGTCGGGGTTGACTATGGCCCACGTTCGTCCTGGGAAAGCCCGCGCGTTCCTGCGTTCCAGCCCTGCCGGGGCGTTCGACCAATACCTCCTCGACATCCAGAAGCTCCCGATGATCACCGATCCCGAGGAGGAGAAGCGCCTGGCTCGGCGCGCCCTCGCGGGCGACGAGGTGGCGGCCGAGCGGCTGGTCACGGCCAACCTCCGGTTCGTGATCTCCTACGTGAAGAAGTACCAGGGCCACGGGCTGGATCTCTCCGAGCTCGTCGCCATCGGCAACGAGGGGCTGCTCAAGGCGGTGCGGAAGTTCGATCCCGACCACGGGGTCAAGTTCATCTCCTACGCGGTGTGGTGGGTGCGCCAGGCGGTGCTCAAGGCGCTGGCCGAGCAGACCCGCAGCGTGCGGATCCCGCTCAACCAGAACTCGGCGCTGGTGCGGATGTCGCGGGCGCAGGCGTTCCTGGCCCAGGAGCTGGGCCGCGAGCCGACCGATGAAGAAGTCGCCACCGCGCTCAACGACACGGTCGACAATATCCGCTCCGCCCGCCGCATGAGCTCCACCGAGGTGAGCCTCGACGCGCCGGTCGAGCGGCAGGACCGCGGCGCCAGCACCTTCGGCGAGCGGGTGGCCGGCACCGGCCAGGGCGAGATCGAGGAGATGACCGACACCCGCCTCCAGCGGGAGTTCATCGACAAGCTCTTCCAGCGCCACCTCACCCCGCGCGAGCGCAAGATCCTTTCCCTCTATTACGGTCTCGAGGAAGGCTCCGAAGCCCTCACCCTCGAAAAGATCGGCGCCCTCCTCGGCGTTACCCGCGAGCGCATCCGCCAGATCCGCGAGCGCGCCTTCGAAAAGCTGCGCGACAGTCCGGACGTGCGGGCGCTGCGCGGGTATTGGGGAGCAGCGTAGAGCGGAGGTGATGGCGAAGGGCGAAAGGCGAAGGGGGCGCGCGACGAACTCATCGTGCGCCCCCTTCGCCTTTCGCCTTTCGCCCTTCGCTCTTCCCCCTTTCCACTTTCCCCTCCCCTCGCCTTACCTTTCCCCCATGCCCCTCCGGCTCCCGATCTTCCCTCTCGGTGTCGTCCTCTTCCCCGGCACGCCGCTCCCCCTGCACATCTTCGAGCCGCGCTATCGGCGCATGCTGGCGGACTGCCTCGCGGGGGATCGGCAGTTCGGGATCACGCCCATCGGGGGGGCGACCGAGCTGCCGGAGCCGGGCACGGTGGGCTGCATCGCCGTGGTGCGAGTCAACCAGGAGCTCCCCGACGGGCGATCCAACCTCATCGTGCTCGGCGGCGAGCGCTTCGTGCTCTCTCGGGCGGTGGAGGACCCGGCCCCGTACCACGTGGCCCTGGTGCAGCCGTTCGACGACGATCCCGGGAGCGAGCCGCCGGCCGATGCGGTGCAGCATCTCCGCGAGCTCTTCGGTGCGTACCACCTCCTGTTCCGGCAGCTGCACGACACCGAGCCCGACGACCCCGAGCTGCCTGGCGACGCGCAGGGCGTCTCGTTCCACGTCTCCGCCGCGGTCGAGGCCGACCCGGGCGTGAAGCAGCGCCTCCTCTCGGAGCGGTCTACCGCGCGCCGAGTGGAAGCGCTGCTCATGCTGGTCCCGATTCTCACCGCCAAGATCGAATCCGCCCTCAAGGTGCACCGGCGGGCGCACACCAACGGACGGGGCGGCCCCCGCCCCGACATCGCGCTCGAGACGTGACCCCCGAGCTGATCGACGCGTTGAGCCGAATCGTCGGTGCGCGCTGGGTCCGCTCGCGCCGGGCCGAGCTGGCGACCTTCACCATGGACGGTCTCCCCACCCGGGAGTCCTATCCCGGCGTGGTGGTGCTGCCGGCAGACGGCGTCCAGGTCCGCGAGGTGGTCCGGCTGCTGCACCTGGTGGGCGTGCCCTTCGTCGCCCGGGGGGCCGGCACCGGGCTCTCGGGCGGAGCGGTGGCCGATCCGGGCGCCGTGCTCATCGCGCTCACCCGGATGAACCGGGTCCTGGCCGTGGACCCGGTCCGGCGCCGCGCGACGGTGCAGCCCGGCGTGATCAACGCCCGGCTCACCGAGGCCGCGGCGCCGCATGGGCTGCACTACGTCCCGGACCCCTCCAGCCAGGCCGCGTGCACCGTCGGCGGCAACGTCGCGGAGAACGCCGGGGGTCCGCACTGCCTCAAATACGGCGTCACCACCAACCACGTGGTCGAGCTCGAGGTGGTGCTCGCCGACGGGGAGGTGATCCGCCTGGGCTCGCCCAGCGGCGAGCCGTGGGGGCCCGACCTCGTGGGCCTCTTCGTCGGCAGCGAGGGGATGTTCGGGATCGCGACCGAGATCGTGGTGCGGCTGGAGCCGGTGCCGACCAGCGTGCGCACCATGCTGGCCGACTTCCCCTCGGTGCGGGCGGCGAGCGAGGCGGTGTCACGGGTGATCGCGTCGGGGATCGTCCCGGCGGCGATGGAGATGATGGACCAGTCCTGCGTGGCCGCGGTGGAGGCTTCGATCTACGCGGCCGGCTACCCGACCGACGCGGCGGCGGTGCTGCTGGTCGAGCTCGACGGCAGCGCGGACGCGGTCGAGGCGGAGACGGCGATCGTCACCGCGCTGCTCCGCGAGCGCGGCGCGCGTGACGTGCAGGCCGCCTCCACGCCGGCCGACCGCGCCCGGCTCTGGCAGGGCCGCAAGAAGGCGTTCGGCGCCATGGGGCGGATCGCGCCCGACCTCGCGGTGCAGGACGCGGTGGTGCCCCGCAGCGTGCTGCCCGACATCATGGATCGGATCGCGGAGATCCGGGACCGGCACGGGCTCACCATCAGCAACGTCTTCCACGCGGGCGACGGAAACCTGCACCCCAACATCAGCTTCGACCGGCACGACCGCGACGTCGCCGAGCGGGTGCACGTGGCCTGCCGGGAGATCATGGCCGCGTGCGTCGAGGCGGGCGGCAGCATCACCGGGGAGCACGGCGTGGGGTCCGACAAGATCGACTACATGGCCTGGATCTTCGATCCGGACACGCTGGCGATGATGCGCGCGGTGCGCCGCGCCTTCGATCCCGCCGAGCGGGCCAACCCGGGCAAGGTCGTGCCGCTGCACGCCTGCCGGGAGTGGCGGGCCGCGCCGGGGGTGGCATGAGCGACGACGTCGTGTTCGGCCGGCTGCGCGCGCTGCTCGGCACCGGCGGCGTGGAGCGCGACCCGAGCGGTGTGCCGCGCGCCACGCCCGAGACCGCGGAGGCGCTCTCGCTGGTATGCCGGCTGGCGCACGAGGAAGGGTGGAAGATCCGGGTCGAAGGACACGCGGGCTGGCTCCCGCCCGACGCGCCGGCGGACCTGGCGGTGAGCACGCGGGCGCTGGACCAGGTGGTGTCGGTGAGCCCCGCGGACCTGGTCGCCACGGTGCAGGCGGGGGCTCCGCTCGAGGCGCTGCGCCGGCGCCTGGCCGACGAAGGCATGTGGCTCGCCATCGACCCGCCCGGCCGGCCCGACCGTACCGTCGGGTCCGTGGCCGCCACCGCGACCGCCGGCCCGCTGCGCCAGGGCTTCGGCCCGGTGCGCGATCACATCCTGGGCTGCACCGTGGCCACCGGCGACGGACGCCTGGTCAAGGCCGGCGGCCGGGTGGTGAAGAACGTAGCGGGGTACGACCTCACCAAGCTCCAGGTCGGCGGCTTCGGCGGGTTCGGGATCATTGCCGAGCTGCACTTGCGTCTGCGCGCGCTGCCGCGGGCCGACGTCACCCTGGTGGCCCACGGCGCGCGGGACGCCCTCTCCTCCTCGGCGCGCGATCTGATCGCGGCGTCGCTCCAGCCGGGCGCGCTCGAGCTCCTGTCTCCCGCCCTGGCGGCGGAGGCGGACTGGGTGCTGGCGGCACGCTTCGTAGGCACCGACGCCGCGGTTCAGGCCGACGTGCGCCGGCTCGGCACGGAGAGCGAGCTGACCTGGCAGCCGCTGGCCCCGGAAAAGACCGCGGCGTTCTGGGGTCTGGTGGCCCGCGGCAGTCTGGGCGGGCCCATCACCCTCCGACTGGGCGTGCTGGGCGACGGCGTGGACGAGACGCTCGACCTCCTGGCCCACGACCTCGACGAGGGCCTGGTGAGTGCCGGCCCTGGCGCGGGCATGATCCGCTGGACCGGCGACGGCCCGGTGGACCGCCTCCGCGCCCTGCGCCGCGCGGCCGCCGCCCGCGAGATCCCGATGACCCTGGAGCGCGCCCCCTGGCCGATCCGCCGAGCCCTGGGTCACTTCGGCGCGTATCGCGAAGGCGTCGGGCAGGTGGTGGGGCGGTTGAGGGAGTCGTTCGATCCGGGGAAGTGCCTGAGCGTCGCCTTGGAGGGTGGGGTCGAGTGACGGTGGGCGCGGGGGCGCAGGGGAGCGCGGACGCAGGGTCGCAGGGACGCGACCCCGGCGCGGAAAGCTATGGCCCTGCGACTCTGCGCCCCGGCGACTCCGCGCCCCCGCGCCCGTCCCACCCCCTCGCTCCCTGCGTCCACTGCGGCTTCTGCCTTCCCGCCTGCCCCACCTATCTCGCCACCGGGGACGAGGCCGACAGCCCGCGCGGGCGCATCCTGCTCATGCGCGCCCTCGAGCGCGGCGAGATGAC
>DATEIR010000110.1:0-4873 GCA_035278885.1 Gemmatimonadales bacterium
CCGCGTTCGCCAAGGCCGACGCCGACGGCGTGGCCGGGGTCTACGACGCCGATGGTGTGCGCCTCGGCGATGACGGCAAGGTGCTCCGCGGCCGCGGGGCGATCGCGGGCGACGTGCGCGGGTTCGTCCAGGCGGTCGGACCCGTCACCGTCACGCTCGCCACCGCGCGGATCTGGCTGGTGGACAACCTGGCCTACGAGACGGGCGACTGGTCCTACACCTTCACCCCCAAGGGCAAGAGCCGGCAGCGCATCGGCGGGAAGTACGTGACCACCTGGGTGCGCCAGGCCGACGGGGGATGGAAGATCAAGAGCGACCTCGCGGTGCCGGGGACCTGACGCATGGGCCGCCCGCTCGGTGTGGTGCTCCTCGCCCTGGCGGCGGTTCTGCTGAGCCTGGGGATCTGGGACGTGCCCCAGCTCGAGGGGCCGGCGTTGCCCGCCGCGCAGGGACTGCTCGCCGAGGGGCCGGGCTGGTACCTGCAGGCGGGCTATCTGGCGCTCGCCCTGCTGCTCGCCGTGGCCGGGGGTTGGCTGCTCGCACGGGCGGGCGGGTCGGATTCGGGACCGGAGCGCTGATCGCGCTCTACCGCGGGGGCTCCGGCAGTCCTACCTTCGTGACATGCCCAGCCCGGCCGTCTGATCCCGCCCATGACCGAAGCCGAGGCGCAGGTATTCGCGCTGGAGTGGATCGCCGCCTGGAACAGCCGCGACCTCGAGCGCATCCTGGCGCATTACACCGAGGACGTCGAGATCACCTCGCCGCTCGCGGAGTCGATCCTCGGGCCGGGCCGGGTGACGGTGCGCGGTAAGACCGCCGCCCGCGCCTACTGGGAGCCGGCGCTGCAGCGCTACCCCGATCTGCACTTCGTGCTCTTCCGCGCGTACGCCGGCGCCCGGAGCGTCCTGCTCCACTATCAGAGCGTGCAGGGGCTGGTCGCCGCCGAGTGCATGGAGCTGGACGACGACGGTCGTATCCGCCGGGTCCACGCCCATTACGCGCTGGGCCCCGATCCGGCGGCGGCCTAGGCAGAGACCCTTTCGCTTTCGAGGCGTTCGGCATGAGCCCTGGCATCATCATGCTTCTTCGCGTACTTCATATCGTCGGCGGCGTCTTCTGGGTCGGCACCGCGGTGTTCATCGCGGCGTTCCTGGGCCCTTCGCTCCAAGCCGCCGGCCCCGCGGCCGGCGGAGTCATGAGCCACCTGACCCAGGTGCGCCGGCTGCCGATCTGGATGATGGTCGCCATGAGCGTCACGCTGATCGCGGGGTTCCTGCTCTACTGGGCCGACGCCCGCACCGGCGGCTCCGCCTGGCTCGGGTCGGGGCCTGGCCGCACGTTCGGCCTCGGCGGGCTGCTGGCGCTGGCCGGCGGCGTGGTGGGCATGATGGTGACGGCGCCGACCGGCCGGAAGCTCGGTACCCTGGGCGCGACCATGGCCGCGGCCGGGCGCCCTCCGACGTCCGACGAGCTGGCGACGATGCAGGCCCTGCAGCAGCGTCTGGCCACCGCGGCGGTGGTGGTCGCGGTGCTGGTCGTGCTGGCCACGATGGCGATGGCGGTCGCGCGCTACACCTCGTGAGCCGCGTCGGTCCCCTGGTGCTCGCGCTCCTGGCCGGCCTCGGCGGAGTGGCGCGGGCGCAGGACGAACCCGAGAGAGTCGCGCGCGCGGTCCTGGTCGCCGATTCCGCTGGCGACTGGGTAACCCTGCTGGGTCTGGCGCACCCCGACGCCCTCCGCCAGTTCCGGAGCCTGCAGGTGCTGCAGCTCCGCCTGCTGGGTGATACGGCCAGCACGCCGGGCCAGGCGGCGGACTCCAGTGATTCGACTCAGCACCGCGAGTTCGCCGAGCGCCGCATTCAGGCCCAGCGGGCCATTCTCGACTCGGTCTACCGCGTGCGCGACGTCGAGACGCTGGCCCGCCTGGCCCCCGACACCGTGGCCGCGCGCTGGCTGCGCGCCACCCGCGGTCGGGCCGACACCACGGCGGCCCCGGTGCCCCGGGCCCGATTCGTAGGCGTCCTGCGGGTGGACGATACGCTGGCGTATGCGGTGGTGGTGCGCACCGTGCCTCGCCCGGCCGGACCGGTGCCGGAGCCGCTGCGCGACGTGGTGCAGCAGGAGGAGCGTCCCGAGGTCATGGTGCTGCGGCGCACGGCCGCCGGCTGGCGCAGCATGCTGGACGGGACCTCGTTGAGCAACGCCGCCGTCGCGGAAGATCCGTTCGCGGACGACTGACATGTCCGACCCATCGGGGCAGGTCGAGACGATGCTCTGGCGCCGCGTGGACCGCCCGGGGCACGAGGCTGCCCGACTGGTCTTCCACGCGCCGTTCTGGCAACTGACCGGCACGGCGGTGTTCGCCCAAGATGGAATGCCCTGTCGGCTGGAGTATCGGGTCACCTGCGACTCGTCCTGGCACACGCGTCATGCCGAGCTGAGTGGGTGGCTGGGCACCCGACGGATCGTCGGCGTCATCTCGGCCGATGCCCGCCGTCGCTGGCGGCTCGACGGGAGGGAGTGTCCGCAGGTGGAAGGCTGTGTCGATCTCGACCTGTCCTTTTCGCCGGCGACGAACCTCCTGCCGATTCGCAGGCTCGAGCTTCGGGTCGGACGGACGGCACCGATCCGCGCCGCGTGGCTGCGCTTTCCCGAGTGTCGTCTGGAGCCCCTCGATCAGCAGTACCATCGGGTGGAGACCGATCGATATCGCTACCAGTCCGGGACCGGCGCCGACTCCTTTCACGCCGAGCTGCGGGTGACGCCTGCGGGATTCGTGGCCGACTACTCCGGACTGTGGATCGTGGAATGATAGCGCGGGCCGGCTTGGCGGAGTGCATGAGGTGATGCCGTGAAATGTGCTGCAAACAATGCACTTATGTCATGGCATCTCGGGTTGGTTCTCATGTCGCTCTCGGCCGTGACCTGTGCGCCCGCCCCACCCGCCTCGCCGCCGAAGGATGCGGCGCGGGGCCATGGAGTCGAAGTCACGACCGACCGAACCAGCTACCGAGCCGGCGACCCGATGACGCTGACCGTGCACAATCGCGGCGCGGACACCGTGAGCTTCAATCCCTGCACCCGGACGCTCGAGGCCGAGCGGGGGGGAAGCTGGAGCGCGTTCCCGGAGCCGGCGCGGATCTGCACCATGGAAGCGTGGATGCTCGCGCCGGGAGAGAGTCGCGCGGGGCCGACCGAGCTTCCAGGCGACCTCGCTGCAGGCCGCTACCGTGCCGTGCTCGGCTTGCGCCGCCGTTCATGGTAGGGCGATAGCGTGATGCGCTATGATCCCGCGCTCGCGATCCCGGTCCTGGAGCGGACGCCTGGCGTGTTGCAGGCGCTGCTGGACGGATTGCCGGCCGCATGGACCCGAGCGCGCGAAGGCCCCGAAGCGTGGAGTCCCTATGAGGTCGTGGGGCACCTGATCCACGGCGAGCGTGCCGACTGGATCCCGCGCGCCGAGATGATCCTTCGGGTCGGCGATACGGAGCCGTTCCCGCCCTTCGACCGGGTGGCGATGCTCCACGAGCCGGCGGACCGGCCGCTGCGCGAGCTGCTCGACCTCTTCGCCCGCCTCCGCGGGGAAAGCGTCGCCCGCCTGCGCGCCATGCCGCTCACGCCGGCCGACCTGGAGCGGCGGGGCCGGCATCCCGAGTTCGGGCCGGTCACCCTGGGGCAGCATCTCGCCACCTGGGTGGCGCACGACCTGAGTCACCTGCGGCAGATCGTCCGGACGATGGGCCGGGAGTACGCCGAAGCCGTCGGACCGTGGGTCGGGTATCTGCCCATGCTCCAGCCGGAGACGGGCCAGGCGTGAGTACCGGCACGCTGCTGCGCGTGGCCGCGGAGCTGCTGGCCCTGGTGGTGCTCTGCGTGGTGCTGCGCGCGCGAGGGCAGCCGCTCCGCGAGGTGCTGGCGCTGGTGCCGCCTCGGCCGGGCACGCTGGCGGCCTGGGTGGCGGCCTTCGCGGTGCTGCTGGCGATCGGCGAGCTGCTGCAGCCGATCCTCGGGTTATCGCCGGTCCACCCCTGGCTCGATCAGTACGGAACGACCGAGCTGGTCGTCCGCGTGCTCGGCATCGTGCTGCTGGCCCCCCTCGCCGAGGAGCTGATCTTCCGCGGGGCGCTGTTCACCCGGCTCGCCCGGACCGGGCTCGAGGCCTCCGGCGCGATCGCGGTCACCGCCGCGATCTTCGCCATCCTGCACCTGCAGTACGGCTCGGGGTCCACGGCACTGATCCTGGTCGACGGGCTGTTCTACGGGCTGGCCCGCGCCAAGACCGGCAGTGTGCTGGTGCCGCTGGTCTGTCACATGCTCGGCAACACCTACGCCGCCTGGGAGCGGCTCGTCCGCTAGACCACTCGAGGAGCACGCGTCATGTTCAATCTGGAGCTGTTGGGACCGCCGGAGGGCGCCGGCGAGCGGCTCTTCAACTGGGGACGGATCACCCTGGGACACTTCCAGGAAGACTTCCAGGCCCCGCTCTACGACTGGGCCGCCGGAGACTACGAGGCCCAGTGGATGGAAGCCGCGGAGCGCCTGGTGGACGGCGCGGCGGTGGCGGTCTTCCTCACTCACATGGTGCATCAGAGCGCGGAATATCACATCGGATGGCCGGCGTGGCGGGAAGGGAACGGGATCTGGGTGCAGGAGCGCCTGTTCCTCGCGACCGATCTCGCGGGCGCCTTCGATCCATCGGCGCCCGAGGCGCACGTGGGAGACCGGGCGGAGCGGTCCATCGAAGGGCTGCCGATCAGCCAGTGGCGGGTGAGCCTGGCCGACGTGGCCCAGTACCTCGATCGCCGGCGCAACGCCCCGCCACCGGAGCCTCCAGCGCCCACCGCGCCGACCGCGCGCGAGCGGCCCGGTCGAG
>DATEIR010000111.1:0-5954 GCA_035278885.1 Gemmatimonadales bacterium
GCCATGACCAGCAGCCGGGGATCGCCGTCCTCATCGAGCTGATGCGGGTCGAACACGTCCTCGCTCGCCACGCTGCCCAGGATGCGCTCGCGCAGCGGCTCGATGATGTCCTCGCCCTCCTTGAGCGATGAGATGTCGAGCCCGAGGATCGTGCCGCAGTCCTCCTCGGTGATCGTGACGTCCTGCGCCACGTCCACCAGCCGTCGCGTCAGGTAGCCCGCGTCGGCGGTCTTGAGGGCGGTGTC
Organism: Gemmatimonadales bacterium; assembly: GCA_035278885.1. Lineage (GTDB taxonomy): Bacteria > Gemmatimonadota > Gemmatimonadetes > Gemmatimonadales > GWC2-71-9 > CAVVWJ01. Next base: position 246 of record DATEIR010000111.1, read on the forward strand.
GGCCAGACCCTTCCGGGCGCCGTGGGTGGAGATGAAGTACTCCAGCACGGTGAGCCCTTCGCGGAAGTTCGACTTGATCGGGCTCTCGATGATCTCGCCGATGCCGCCGGTCAGCTTCTTCTGCGGCTTGGCCATGAGACCGCGCATGCCGGCGAGCTGCCGGATCTGGTCGCGCGAGCCACGGCTGCCCGAGTCGAACATCATGAACACCGGGTTGAACCCGCCGCGCGACAGCCGCATCGAGTTGATCATCGCCTCGGCCACGTCGTTGTTGGCGTGGGTCCAGGCGTCGATCACCTTGTTGTAGCGCTCGCCGAAGGTGATCTGGCCGGTGTTGTACGCCTTCTGGAACCGCTTGACCCGGGCGTCCGCCTCGGTCAGCAGCTCCTGCTTCTCGGTCGGGATCTCGAGGTCCTCGATCCCGATGCTCACGCCGCCCATGGTGGCGAAGCGGAAGCCGAAGTCCTTGAGCCGATCGAGGAAGGTGACCGTCTCGGCCAGGCCGGCCCGCCGGTAGGCGTCCAGCACCAGCCCGGACAGCTCCTTCTTCTTCATCAGCAGGTCGCGGAAGCCGAGCTCCGCCACCACCTTCCGCGGCAGGATGCTGTTGAACAGCGTCCGGCCCACGGTGGTGCGGAGCCAGCGGGGCCGCCGGGCCTCGTCGTCCACCGTCTCGACCGGCGGCACGTACCAGAAGTGAATGGCCGTGTGGTAGCCGACGCTGCCGTTGAGTAGCGCCATCTCCAGCTCGGCCAGGCTGCCGAAGAACTTGGCGTCCTTCCACAGCCGGCTCTTGGTATCCTCCAGCTTCCCGCTGCCGCCCTTGCGCAGCTCCTCCTCGAAGCCGGCGGGCAGCTTGGTCAGGAAGTAGCTGCCCAGCACCATGTCCTGCGACGGCTCCGCCACCGGCCGTCCGTCCGACGGCTTGAGCACGTTGTTCGAGGAGATCATCAGGAGGCGCGCCTCCAGCTGAGCCTCGAACGAGAGGGGCACGTGCACCGCCATCTGGTCGCCGTCGAAGTCGGCGTTGAAGGCGGCGCAGACCAGCGGGTGGATCCGGATGGCCTTGCCCTCGACCAGCACCGGTTCGAACGCCTGGATGCCCAGGCGGTGCAGCGTCGGGGCGCGGTTGAGCAGCACCGGGTGGTCCTGGATGATCTCTTCCAGGATCTCGTACACCTCGGGGCTCTCCCGCTCCACGATCTTCTTGGCCCGCTTGACCGTCTCCGCGATGCCCTTCTCCACCAGCTTGTGGATGATGAAGGGTTTGAAGAGCTCGACCGCCATCGCCTTGGGCAGGCCGCACTGGTGCAGCCGGAGCTCCGGGCCGACCACGATGACCGAGCGGCCGGAGTAGTCCACCCGCTTGCCCAGCAGGTTCTGCCGGAAACGCCCCTGCTTGCCCTTCAGCATGTCCGAGAGGCTCTTGAGCGGGCGCTTGCCCCGGCCCCGGATGGCCTTGCTGCGCCGCCCGTTGTCGAAGAGCGCGTCCACCGCCTCCTGGAGCATGCGCTTCTCGTTCCGGAGGATGACCTCCGGCGCCTTGTGCTGGATCAGCTTGGTGAGCCGGTTGTTCCGGTTGATCACCCGCCGATACAGGTCGTTCAGGTCGGACGTGGCGAAGCGCCCGCCGTCCAGCGGCACCAGCGGCCGCAGGTCGGGCGGGATCACCGGGATCACGTCCAGGATCATCCACCCCGGGGCGTTGGGCAGGTCGCCCGACTCGCCCGAGCTCAGGAAGGCGTCCACGATCTTGAGCCGCTTGAGCATCTGCTTCTTGCGGTGCTGGCTGGTCTCGGTGGCGACCCCCGCCCGGAGCTCTTCGGCCAGCTGCTTCACGTCGAGTCGCTCGAGCAGCTTCCGCACCGCCGGCGCGCCGATGTCGGCCTGGAAGCCGGTGTCCCCCTCCTCCCGGGCCTTGGCCCGGAGGGTGAGGTACTCGTCCTCGTCCAGGAGCTGGTTGGCTTCGACCTCCTGCTGCCCCGGCTCGATGACGATGTAGCTCGAGTAGTAGATCACCCGCTCGAGATCACGCAGGGTGATGTTGATCAGGTTCCCCATCGGCGACGGCAGGGTCTTGAAGAACCAGATGTGCGCCACCGGCACGCTGAGCTCGATGTGGCCCATGCGCTCGCGCCGGACCTTGCTCAGGGTGACCTCGACTCCGCACCGGTCGCAGATGACGCCCCGGTACCGGATCCGCTTGTACTTGCCGCAGTGGCACTCCCAGTCCTTGACCGGGCCGAAGATCCGCTCGCAGAAGAGACCGTCCTTCTCCGGCTTGAACGATCGATAGTTGATCGTCTCCGGCTTGGTCACCTCGCCCCAGGACCACCAGGTGCGCTGCCCCTGAAGCTCCAGGCGCTCACGCTCCTTGGGATCGCGGGGGCCCCGGATCTCCTCCGGGCTCGCGATGCGGATGCTGATATAGTCGAAGCTCGAGCTCTTGGGCTCGCGACCGCTGCGAAAATCAATCATGTGTCCCCTCTACTCGTCGCCGGCGTCGGTGGTACCGAGCGTGACCTTCAGTCCCAGCGCCTGCAGTTCCTTCACCAGCACGTTGAACGACTCCGGAATACCCGGCTCGGGCAGGTTCTGCCCCTTCACGATGGCCTCGTACACCTTGCTGCGGCCGTTCACGTCGTCCGACTTGACCGTGAGCATCTCCTGCAGCACGTGCGCGGCGCCGTAGGCCTCCAGCGCCCACACTTCCATCTCACCGAACCGCTGGCCGCCGAACTGCGCCTTGCCGGCGAGCGGCTGCTGCGTCACCAGCGAGTACGGGCCGATCGAGCGGGCGTGGATCTTGTCGTCCACCAGGTGGCTCAGCTTCAGCATGTAGATCGAGCCGACCGTGACCTCGCCCTCGAACTGCTGGCCGGTGCGGCCGTCCCGGAGCCGCGCCTTGCCGGCCGGCGTGAGCCCCGCGGTCCGGAGCAGCTCGGCCGCCGCCTCGTCGACGTCGCCCTCGTTCTTGCCGCCCAGCAGCGCCGCCAGCGCGGGCTTGCCCGCCGCCTCCAGCGCTTCGGCCGGAGAGGCCCCGGAGGCCTTCTCCAGCTCCTTCAGCGTCTTGCCCGCCACCTTGGCGGCCTTGGCGTCGTCGCTCTCGGCCTGGGCGTGATGGAACCCGACCTCCTGGCGCCGGTTCTCCAGCTCCCGCTCCGCCAGCTCCTTGGCCGCGTCCACCAGGAAGCCGCGGACCGCCTGGTACAGCTCCTTGGTCTCGGCCGAGACGCCCCGGGCGCCCAGCAGGCCGATCCCGGCGTCCGACAGGGTGGTGTGCTCCCCGTCCGGCGCCACCTTCTTGAGATCCTGCACCATCCGGGTGATCGCCCCGCTCTCGAGCGTCGGCGCGGTGTGCCGGAGCCGCAGGCTCTCCGCCGCCCAGCGGAACCCCGCCAGCCGGAGAAGGACGCCGATCTCGGCCTCGTCCGCACCCCGGAAGACCGGGGTCTTGGCCTCGAACCCGAGGATCCGGGCGGCCCACCCGAGGTGGGTCTCCAGGATCTGTCCCACGTTCATCCGGCTCGGCACGCCGAGCGGGTTGAGGACGATGTCCACCGGGGTGCCGTCGGGAAGGAACGGCATGTCCTCCTCCGGCACGATCCGGGCAACGATGCCCTTGTTCCCGTGGCGGCCGGCCATCTTGTCGCCGACCGAGATCTTCCGCTTCTCGGCGATGTAGACCTTGACCAGCTGGATCACGCCCGGCGGCAGCTCGTCCGGCTGGAGGATCTTGTCGATCTGATCCTCGGCCTTTTCCTCCACCTTGGCCCGCTCCCGCGCGGCCATGTCGATGGTGGAGCGGATCCGCTCGTTGGCCGTCTTGTTGGCCACCCGGAGCGTCTTGAGATCCACGTCGCCCAGATCCACGTCCTTGAGCGCCTGCGCGGCGAGCTTGGTGCCGGAGGGGAGGTACTCCTCGACCGTGCCGGCCTTGAGCATGAGGGCGACCTCCTGCCCCTCCAGCAGGTGGCGGAGCTCGTCCAGCATCACGCTGCTGATCCGCGCCTTCTCGTCGTTCTCGATCCGGCGCACCTCGCCGATCCGCTCGCCCCGGTCCTTCTCGACGACCTGGTCCTCGATCCGGCTGAAGATCTTGACGTCGATGACCACGCCGGCCATGCCGGGCGGCACCTTGAGCGAGCTGTCCTTCACGTCCTTGGCCTTCTCGCCGAAGATCGCGGTGAGCAGCTTTTCCTCGGGCGACAGCTCGGTCTCGCCCTTGGGGGTGATTTTGCCGACCAGGATGTCGCCGGGCTTCACGTGAGCGCCGATCCGGACGATGCCCCGCTCGTCGAGGTCCACCACGCTCTCATCGGAGACGTTGGGGATTTCCCGGGTGATCTCCTCCTGGCCCCGCTTGGTGTCCCGGACGTGGAGCTCGAGCTCCTGGATGTGGATCGACGAGTAGACGTCGTCCTTGACCAGCCGCTCGCTCAGGACGATCGCGTCCTCGAAGTTGTGCCCGTACCAGGGCATGAACGACACCAGCACGTTGCTGCCCAGGGCCAGCTCGCCACCGTCGGTGGCGGCGCCGTCGGCGATGATCTCGCCGGCCGCGACCTGCTGGTTGAGCTGCACCAGGGGCCGCTGGTTGATGGCGGTGTCCTGGTTGGTGCGCCAGAACTTCTTGACCCGGTACCGGTCGTGCTGGTGCAGCCGGGCGAGCGGCTGCTCGCCGGGCGCGGTGCCATTGCCGCCGGCATCGACGATGATTTCGTCGGCCGTGACCCGGGTGACCGTGCCCGCCCGGCGGGCGATGATGACCGCCCCCGAGTCGCGGGCCACCTTCTCCTCCAGCCCGGTGCCCACCAGCGGCGCCTGGGGGAAGAGGAGCGGCACGCTCTGCCGCTGCATGTTGCTGCCCATCAGCGCGCGGTTGGCGTCGTCATGCTCCAGGAACGGGATCAGCGCCGCGGCGATGGAGACGAGCTGCTCCGGGGCCACGTCCATGAACTCGATCCGCTCGGGGGCCAGCAGCGGGTAGTCGTCGCCCTTGCGGGAGAGCACCAGCTGCTCGGCGAAGGTGCCGTCGGGATTGAGCGGCGCGTTGGCCTGGGCGACCGCGTAGTCCTCCTCGTCGCTGGCCGAGAGCCACTTGATCTCGTTGGTGACCTTCCCGTTCTTGACCACCCGGTACGGCGTCTCGATGAAACCGAGCTCGTTGATCCGGGCGTAGGTCGAGAGGCTGGTGATCAGGCCGATGTTCGGGCCTTCCGGCGTCTCGATCGGGCACATCCGGCCGTACTGCGAGTAGTGCACGTCGCGGACCTCGAAGCCCGCGCGCTCCCGCGTCAGGCCGCCCGGGCCCAGCGCCGAGAGCCGCCGCTTGTTGGTCAGCTCGGCCAGCGGGTTGGTCTGGTCCATGAACTGCGAGAGCTGCGAGCTCCCGAAGAACGCCTGGATGACGGCCGAGACGGTGCGGGCGTTGACCAGGTCGTCGAGCGAGATCTTCTCCGGGTCGGAGTTGATGCTCATCCGCTCCTTGACCAGCCGCGCCATGCGGCTCAGGCCCACGCTGAACTGGTTGGCGATCAGCTCGCCCACCGAGCGGATCCGGCGGTTGCCCAGGTGGTCGATGTCGTCGGTGAACCCGCGCCCGTCGTGCAGGTCGATCAGGTACCGGATGATCGCGATGAAGTCGTCCTCGGTCAGGACCGTGTGGTTCGCGTCGGTCTTGAGCTTGAGGCGCTGGTTGATCTTGTA
>DATEIR010000112.1:0-14518 GCA_035278885.1 Gemmatimonadales bacterium
AGCAGCCCGCCGAGCAGGGTGTAGGTGCGGGTGAAGTCGATCTCGGGGACGATCAGCTTGAGCTTGCCCGCCGCGGCCGCCGCGCCGAGCGCCGCGGCGGGCCCGCCCGCGAGCGACCAGGCGATGAAGAGCGCGCCCACGCCCCCGGCGAGATAGACCGAGAGCTGCAGCACGTCGGTCCACACCACTGCCTTGAAGCCGCCGAACCAGGTGTAGATCAGCGTCACGATCCCCATCGCGACGATCGAGGTGGGAATGCTCCACCCGGTCACCAGGGCGAGCGGGATCGCGCTGGCGAACACGCGCACCGCGTCGCCGAGGAAGCGGGTGACCAGGAAGACCACCGAGATCAGCCGCCGGGTTCCCGCGCCGAACCGGGTTTCCAGGCGGGCGTACGCGGTCTCCTGCTCGCCGCGGAAATAGCCGGGGAGGAGCCAGACCGCGACCCCGATCCGCCCGACCAGATAACCGAAGGCCAGCTGGAGGAAAGTGAGGTCGCCCCGCGCCCCGATCCCGGGCACCGAGATGACGGTGACCGCGGACGTCTCGGTCGCGACGATGGAGAGGAGGATGGCCCAGGCCGGCAGGTCGCGTGCGCCGAGGAAGTAATCGGTGGCGCTCCGCTGTCGCCGGGCCACCCAGAGCCCGACCCCGAGCGTAAAGACGAAGTAGCCGACGACGACGAGGAAGTCGAGGAGGTGCAGGGCGATGTCGGGGCTGGAGACGACGAAAGGTGAGGGGGAAGGCTGGATGGGGAAAGGGGAGGAGCGAAAGGGAAGGCGAAGAGCGAAAGGCGAAAAGCGAAGGGGACCCTCGATAAGATCTCGTCGAGGGCCCCCTTCGCTTTTCGCCTTTCGCTCTCCGCCTTCTCTTGCTAGGCGGTGAAGCTGCTCCCGCACCCGCAGCCGCCGGTCGCGTTCGGGTTGCTGAACGTGAAGCCGGAGCCCTGCATGGAGCTCACGTAGTCGATCGTGACCCCGCTCAGATACTGCGCGCTGAACCCGTCGACGAAAACCCGGACGCCGTTGATCTCGCTGACCAGGTCATCCTCGAGGGGACGCTCTTCGATGTTGAGGCTGTACTTGAAGCCCGAGCATCCGCCCGGCAGGACGCTCACCCGGAGCCCGGCCGTCTCCGCCGGCACCTGCTCCTGGGCGATGAACTTCCGGACCTCCTCGGCTGCCTGCCCGGTGAGGTTGAGCATGAAGCCCGCCGCCGGGGCCTGCTGCTGAGTACCGCTCATGACCGCTCCTTGTCCCGACAACGTGGATAACAAACCTGGTCGGGAAGGTAATGAGACCTACGGCCGAACGTCAACCGGCGCAGCTGGTTGCATCTCTCGGCTTAAGTTACGGTGTATCAACATGAAAGCCATGACCGCCACGACGGCGTACACCACCCCGGCGAGGGGCCGGCCGGTGAGGAGCGCCCCCAGCCCGAAGAGGGAGGTGTATACCGCCACGACACCCGCGATCCAGTTGACCCAGGAGAGGACTCCTCCCGGAATCTGGTCGTCCCCGTAGCCCAGGCGCCGGGCAATGTGGCGCCAGCCGGGTCCCCCCGGGCGCACCCGGCGGTAGAAGGAATCCAGCACCGGATCTGGCTCGGGCGGGGTAAGGAACGTGACGGTCACCCAGGTGACGGTGGCGAAGGCGACCGAGACCAGCATCGCGAGGGCATAGTCGCGGCTCGAGGTGTCGGCGCCGTTGACGCCCAGGAGATGGAGCGTCACCGCCGCGACGAAGGACGCGACCATCGCGCTGATCTCCGACCAGGCGTTGATCCGCCACCAGTACCAGCGGAGGATGTACACCAGCCCGGTGCCGGCGCCGAGCCCGATCAGAATCTTCCATCCCTGCTCCACGCTGCTGAGGAGCGCCATCACCACCAGCGACAGGAGCATCAGCGTCACCGTCGCCACCCGGGAGGCGATCACCTGTGACTTGCGCCCGGCGTTGGGATTGATGAAGCGCAGGTAGACATCGTTGACCAGGTACGACGCGCCCCAGTTGAGATGGGTGCCGACCGTGCTCATGTAGGCCGCGGCGAAGGTGGCGAGCAGCAGGCCCTTCATCGGCGAGGGCAGCACGTCCACCATCACCCGCACGTAGCCCTCCTCGGGATTGGCCAGGCCGGGATAGCGGATCAGCGCGACGAAGCCGACCAGGATCCAGGGCCAGGGGCGAAGCGCGTAGTGGGCGATCTGGAACCAGAGGGTGGCCAGGAGCCCGTGCCGCTCGTCCTTGGCGGCGAGAATCCGCTGCGCGACATACCCGCCGCCGCCGGGCTCGGCGCCGGGGTACCAGGTGGCCCACCACTGTACCGCGAGGAAGACGAACAGCGTGCTCACCGGCAGCCAGGCGCTGCCGGCCGGAGGCAGCACGCCGAACGCCGCCTGATAGGAGCCGAAGTGGGCGGTGGACTGCCGCACCATCTCGTCCAGCCCCCCGATCGAGTCGACCGCCACGACCGCGAGCACGATGACGCCGAACATCTTCACCACGAACTGGAAGGTGTCGGTGACGACGACGCCCCAGAGCCCGGAGAAAATCGTGTAGCACGCGGTGACGCCGAAGAGCAGCAGGGCCGCGGTCCAGGGGTCGATGTCGAGCGAGATCTGCAGGATGGTGACCATCGCCCGGGTGACCCAGCCCATGATGATCAGGTTGATCGGCAGGGCCAGGTAGAGCGCGCGGAAGCCGCGCAGCACCGCCGCCGGCCGACCGCCGTAGCGCAGCTCGGCGAACTCGAGGTCGGTGAGGACGCCCGCCCGGCGCCAGAGCCGGGCGAAGAAGAACACCGTCAGGATGCCCGAGATCGCCCCGTTCCACCAGAGCCAGTTGCCCGCCACCCCGTACTTCGACACCAGACCCGACACCACCAGCGGCGTGTCCGCCGCGAAGGTGGTCGCGACCATCGAGGTGCCCGCGAGCCACCAGGGCAGCTGCCGGCCGCTCACGAAGTACTCGTCGAGCGACTCGCTGGCGCGCCGGGTGTAGATCAGCGCGAAGACCGCCGAGGCGATGAAGTAGAGCGCGACGACGAGCCAGTCGGAGAAGGCGAGGGTCATGGCGTGTCCCGGAAGGGAAGTGGGCGGATCATGGCACCCGACGCTGCAGGCCCCATCCGCGCGGATACGACGGGGGAATGGTGATGGGCAGCCGGCCGGTGATCGGCGCCGCCCCCGCGAGCGCCCGGGCGACCGCTTCCTCGGTGACCGGGTTCGCCCGCCAGCCGATGAGGTACGAGCCGACCTCGGGCAGGCCGGAGATGAGATAGGGATTGCCGAGCGACACCAGGATGGTCGGCATGGTGCGCGCCGCCGCGCTGATGAGCGCGGCGAGCCGGGGTGGAAGGCCGATGCTCCCGCGGCCCGCGACCGGGCGGTCCGCGGTGGCGATGACCCCGACGGCGTTCCGCCCCAGCGCGCGCGCCGCCGAGTCGTAGCTCTCCGCGCCGCTGGCGGGCCAGAGGCGGACCACGGTGACGGCGAAGCCCTGCGCCCGGAGCTCGCTCACCAGCGCCTGGCCCATCGTCCGGTTGTCTTCCTCCGCATAGGTCACCACCGTCAGCGACGGATGCGCCGAGCGGAGCCCGTGGATCGTGCCGCCGACGTCCTTCACCATCACGACGGAGCGCGCGGCCATCGCCCGGGCCTCCGACTGGAACTCCGCCGAGCCGACGATCATCGGCACGCTGTCCAGCGCTACCGTGCGGCGGCGGAAGAGACCCAGGCTCTTCTTGATCTCGAGGACCCGGCGCACCGAGCGGTCGAGGCGCTCCGGCGTGATCTCGCCCCGCGCGAGGGCCGCCTCCATCGCGCGGATCGCCTCGGCGGGATCGGCCGGCTGCAGCAGCAGGTCGGCGCCGGCCAGAAAGGCGCGCACGCCGGCTTCCGCCCCATAGGCCGCGGCCACCCCGCTCATGTTGAGCGCGTCGGTCACCACCAGGCCATCGAATCCGAGGGAGTCGCGCAGTATGCCGGTGAGGATCTCCGGCACTACGGTGCCGGGCCGTACCTGGCCGCGGTCGATGCCGGGGAGCGCGATGTGGGCCGACATCACCACCTTCACGCCCGCCGCGATGGCGGCGCGGAAGGGGACCAGCTCCACCGAGTCGAGCCGGGACCAGTCCGAGGCGATCACCGGCAGCGCCAGGTGCGAGTCGGTGCCGGTGTCGCCGTGGCCGGGGAAGTGCTTCGCGGTCGCCAGCATCCCGTGGTCCTGGATGCCGCGGATCTCGGCCGCCGCGAGCCGGCCGACCTCGGCCGGGTCCTCGCCGAAGGACCGGGTGTTGATGATGGGGTTGGCCGGATTGTTGTTGACGTCGGCCACCGGCGCGAAGGCGAGATGGATGCCGACGGCGCGACCCTCGAGGGCGGTGATGCGCCCCATCTGGTACGCCAGGCTGTCGCTCCCCGCCGCACCCACGCCCATATTGGGAGGCAGGAAGGTTCCGCCGACGAGGCGGATGCTGGTGCCGCCTTCGAGATCGGAGGTCACCAGCAGCGGGAGCCGCGAGCGCTGCTGCAGCCGGTTGAGCTTGGCCGCGATGTCGAGCGGCGAGCCGACCGAAACGATCAGCCCACCCACATGGAGCGAGTCCACCCAGGCCTGCATCCGGGCAAAGGCCGCGTCGTCGTACGCCGTGTAGGTGCCGGGGATGTACGGCACCACCAGCTGGGCGATGCGGTCGTGCCGCGAGAGCCCCTCGAGGAGCGCGTCCACCGTGGGCTCGGCGCCCACCTCCGAGGGGATCCCCTCCGGCGAGGGCGACGGCGGGCCTCCGGCGGCGGGTGCGCAGGCACAAAGCACGACGGTCACGAGCGCGAGGAGCTTGGGGTGCACAGATCTCTCGTCCTGCTGGGATGCTGGCTGTGGGCCGCGGGCTGCGCCGGAACGGCGTCGAGGCCGGCGGCGGCGGGGGCCGCGCCCGGCCGGGTGCGGCCCGGCATCGAGGTGCTGCTGAGCGACAGCCTGGGACTGGTCCGCGACCGGCGAGTCGGCCTGGTGACCAACCAGACCGGCGTGGATGCGGACGGAATCAGTGATGTGGAGCGACTCAGGACGGCCGGAGTCCCGCTGGTGGCGCTGTTCAGCCCCGAGCACGGCTTCCGCGGCGCGGCCGATCCGGGCGCGGCTATCGCCTCCGGCGTCGATTCGGCCACTGGTCTACCAATCTATAGTCTTTACGGCCGCGTTTCCGCCCCCACGCCCGAGATGCTCCGCGGCGTCGACGTGATGCTGGTCGACCTGCAGGATGCGGGTGCTCGCTACTACACCTATCTCGCGACGACGGTGGAGGTGATGCAGGCGGCCGGCGCCGCGGGCATCCCGGTGATCGTGCTCGACCGACCCGACCCCATCGCCGGACTGGTGCAGGGGAACGTGCTGGAGCGGGCGCACATCACCAACGTGGGCCGGCTCGAGCTGCCGATGCGCCATGGCATGACGCTGGGCGAGCTGGCGCGCCTGGCCCGCGCCGACCTCGGCCTCTCGGCCGACCTGCGAGTGGTCCCGGTCGTCGGCTGGAGTCGCTCCCAGGCGATCGACCAGACCGGTCTCCCCTTCGTTCCGCCGAGCCCGAACCTCCGGACGGTGGAGAGCCTGTTCCACTATCCGGGACTCTGTCTCTTCGAGGGCACCAACCTGTCGGTCGGACGGGGGTCGGATGCACCCTTCGAGCAGATCGGGGCGCCCTGGCTCGACACGGCAGCCGTCCTGCGCTCGCTCAGGGCCGCCGGCCTTCCGGGCGTCGAGTTCACGGCCGTTCGGTTCACGCCGACTCACCCCGGGGACGGGAAGTACGGCGACACCCTGCTTGCCGGCATTCGGCTCGCCGTCACCGATCGGGGCGCCTACGACCCGACCGTCACCGCTGTCCATCTCCTGGCCGCCATCCGCCGGCGCCACGCGGCGGAATTCGCCTGGATTCCCGCCCACTTCGACCGCCTGGCCGGCACGTCCCGGCTCCGGGAGGCGCTCGACGCCGGCACGGACCCCGCGACCATCGTCTCTGGCTGGGCGGCGGAGCGGAAGCGGTTTCTCGCTCGACGGCGGGCGGCTTTGCTCTATCCCGAATAGGCGCGATGGTCGTCGTAGGTGGGGATCCACGGATGAGCACAGAGCGAGACGGAGTGGGCCGCAGATGAACGCAGATGAACGCAGAGCAAAAGCGGATGAGGTGGTGGGTAAGACCGCACGACAACCGCGGCCCTGTCCGGCCGCAACCACGATATAACACAGCGGCGTCAGGAGACAGTTCGGGCGTCAGGAGACCTCTGCGTCATCTGCGTTCATCTGCGGCCACTTCCTTTTCCGGTTCATCTCGCCCCGACCGCACACGAACGAAGGTGCCCCCGAACGCACCCGACGCCTTTCCCTAAGCCGTTCCAGCGGTTATCCTTTCGCCCGGCAAACGGGTCGGGTGGGCAAGGGTCGGGCTCGGGGAGTATCCCACAGAGGTCTGGACACAAGCGTGAAGCTGCTGGGTGCACTGGAGAAGCCCTTCTACCGCACGGTCAATCCGTTGGTGGAATCGCTGATCCGGGCCGGCGTTCGGCCCAATACCATCACCACGATCGGCACCGGGCTCGTCCTGGTGTCGGCCTTGGCCTATGGGATGGGGCACGTCCGCATCGGGGGTCTGCTGCTGCTGCTGAGCGGCGTGGCGGATACCCTGGACGGCCAGGTGGCCCGAGGCGGCGCCATGGTGACCCGGTTCGGCGCCTTCTACGACTCCACCCTCGATCGAGTGGGCGACGGCGCCACCTTCATCGGCATCGGGGCCTTTCTTCTCACGGCCCCCGACGTCGCACACCGGACGGCCGCGGTCATCGCCTGCATGGTGGCGATTCTCAGCTCGTTGCTGGTGTCCTACGCCCGGGCTCGGGCCGAAGGGCTGGGGCTCGATTGCAAGGTCGGCATCGCCCAGCGGGCGGAGCGGATTCTCGGCCTCGGCGTGGCCTCCCTGGTGGTGGGGGCGGGACCGAGCGCGCAGGTGCTCGAGGCCATCGTCGCGATCCTGGCGGTGGCCTCCATCATCACCGTGGTGCAGCGGTTCGTGTACGTCTACCGGACCGCCGACGGGCACGAGGGTGCGCCGCCCTCCGGTGCCGTCAAGCCGCCGCCGCCGCCGCGGGCCGCGGAGCGGCCGGCGCTCGATACCCTCGCGAAAGGACGTTAGCAGTGGCCGAAGCAACCGGCCGGCGCATCGCGCCGGCAGAAGGGAAGCTGGGTGTGCTCTGCGTCGGCCTCGGCGCCGTCGCGACCACGTTCATCGCGGGGGTGGAGAACATCCGCCGCGGGGCCGCCCGGCCGATCGGCTCGCTCACCCAGATGGGGACGATCCGCCTGGGCAAGCGGACCGAAGGACGAGCGCCCCTCATTCGCGACTTCGTCCCCTTGGCCGATCTCACCGACCTCGTCTTCGGCGCCTGGGACCCGGTGCCCGATGACGCCTACACGGCGGCGGTCAAGGCCGGCGTGCTGGATCGGCACGAGCACGTCGAGCCGATCGCGGCCTTCCTCAAGGCCATCAAGCCGATGCCGGCCGCCTTCGACCAGCAGTACGTGAAGCGGCTGGAAGGGAAGAACGTCAAGTCGGGCAAGACCAAGCGGGAGCTGGCGGAGGCGCTGCGGCAGGATATCCGCGACTTCAAGAGCAAGCACGGCTGCAGCCGCCTGGTCATCGTGTGGTGCGCCTCGACCGAGATCTTCATCAGCCCGGGCCCGGCGCACTGGACGCTGGACGCGTTCGAGCGGGCGATGAGCGACAACGATCCGTCGGTCGCGCCCTCGATGCTCTACGCCTGGGCGGCGCTGATGGAAGGGGTGCCCTTCGCCAACGGCGCGCCCAACCTGACCTGCGACTTCCCGGCCCTGGAGCAGCTCGCGCGCGACAAGGGCGTGGCGATCGGCGGGAAGGACTTCAAGACCGGTCAGACGATGATCAAGACCGTGCTGTCCCCGATGTTCAAGGCCCGCATGCTCGGCGTCGCCGGCTGGTACTCCACCAACATCCTGGGCAACCGGGACGGCGAGGTGCTGGACGACCCGGAGAGCTTCAAGACCAAGGAAGAGTCGAAGCTCGGCGTGCTGGAGTACATCCTGCAGCCGCAGCTCTATCCCGAGCTGTACGGCGAGATGTACCACAAGGTCCGGATCAACTACTACCCGCCCCGCGGGGACAACAAAGAAGGCTGGGACAACATCGACATTTTCGGGTGGATGGGCTACCCGATGCAGATCAAGGTCGATTTCCTCTGCCGCGACTCGATCCTCGCCGCGCCGCTGGTGCTCGATCTGGCGCTGTTCTTCGATCTGGCGCAGCGGGCCGGCCTGAGCGGGATCCAGGAGTGGCTGTCCTTCTACTTCAAGAGCCCGCAGGTGGCGCCGGGTCTCTACCCGGAGCACGACCTCTTCATCCAGCAGACCAAGCTCAAGAATACGCTGCGGTATCTGATGGGCGAGGAGCAGATCACCCATCTGGGCATCGAGTACTACCAGGAGGTCGAGGCGGCGATCGGTCGATGAAGTACTTCCATCGCGCCCACCTCCCGCCCGACGCCGTGCTGGCCCGGGCCACCGACGTTCTCGGCCGCCGGCTCACGCCGGTGGAAGAGAGCGCCCGCCGGCGGCGCTTCAGCGGCACCATCGGCCAGATCACCCTCACGGTGCAGGCCGAGGGTGGGCACTACACCCTGGTCACGGTGGAGACCAACCAGGTGGGCGAGAGCGAGGCCGACAAGCTGGCCAAGCGCTTCCTCACCGAGCTGCACACGCTGGAACACGGCAGTCACCGCCCCATCGGCGCCTATTGACCCCGACGGCCCCGCGCCGCCCGACGCCCCTGAGAAGCCCAGGAGACTCTCGACGATGAAGCTGCCCCGCACGGCATTCCGCTCGCTCACCCTGCTGCTCGTTCTGCTGCTCGGATCCGCAGCGCCGGCGGCCCTGCCGCTGCTGCATGCCCAGGATGCCGCGGTGCAGGCCGGGGTCCCCGAGCACCGGCCAGGCGGTGAGGTCAACCTCCAGCTGCCCGACCTCAACCAGGGTGACTTCTTCGGCTTCACCGGACACCAGGTGCTGCTCTCGGGCATTCTGGTCTGCGTGCTCGGCCTCCTCTTCGGCCTGATGACGTATTCGGCGGTCAAGCGGCTCCCGGTCCACCGCTCGATGGCCGAGGTCTCAGAGCTCATCTACGAGACCTGCAAGGCCTACATGGTGCAGCAGGGCAAGTTCCTGCTCATCCTGCTCGCCTTCATCGGCGCGGTGATCGTGGTCTACTTCCTGCTCACCGGGCTCGGGCTTCCCAAGATCATCATCATCCTGCTGTTCAGCCTGATCGGCATGGCGGGTAGCTACGGGGTGGCCTGGTTCGGCATCCGGATCAATACGCTGGCCAACTCGCGGACCGCCTTCGCCAGCCTCCGGGGCAAGGCCTGGCCGGTGTGCGACATCCCGCTCCGCTCCGGGATGAGCGTGGGGATGATGCTGATCTCAGTCGAGCTGCTCTTCATGCTCGCCATCCTGCTCTTCATCCCGTCCGAGGTGGCGGGCGCCTGCTTCCTCGGCTTCGCCATCGGCGAGTCGCTGGGCGCGGCGGCGCTCCGGATCGCGGGCGGCATCTTCACCAAGATCGCCGACATCGGCTCCGACCTGATGAAGGTGGTCTTCAAGATCAAGGAAGACGACGCCCGGAACCCCGGCGTGATCGCGGACTGCACCGGCGACAACGCGGGTGACTCGGTGGGACCGACGGCCGACGGGTTCGAGACCTACGGCGTGACCGGCGTGGCGCTCATCTCCTTCATCGTGCTCGCGGTGGCGGATCAGTCGATCCAGGCCCAGCTCCTGGTCTGGATCTTCCTCATGCGCGTGATGATGGTGATCGCGGCCGGGGTGTCCTACCTGGTGAGCAACGCGATATCGAAGAGCCGCTTCGCCGAGGTCGCGCGGTTCAACTTCGAGACCCCGCTGACCCAGCTGGTGTGGCTCACCTCGATCGTCTCGGTGGTGCTGACCTACATCCTGTCCTACCTCACCATCCCGAACCTCGCGGGCAACGGCGACCTCTGGTGGCAGCTCTCCACCGTGATCACCTGCGGCACCCTCGCCGGCGCCATCATCCCGGAGCTGGTCAAGGTGTTCACCAGCACCGAGTCGCGGCACGTGCGCGAAGTGGTGACCTCGTCGCGTGAGGGCGGGGCGTCGCTCAACATCCTGTCGGGCTTCGTGGCCGGCAACTTCTCGGCTTACTGGCTGGGCATCGTCATCATGGGTCTCATGGCGGCGGCGTACGGCGTGAGCACGCTGGGCGGGCTGGGGCCGATCATGCATGCGCCGGCGGTGTTCGCCTTCGGCCTGGTGGCGTTCGGCTTCCTCGGCATGGGCCCGGTGACGATCGCGGTGGACAGCTACGGCCCGGTGACCGACAACGCCCAGTCGGTCTACGAGCTCTCGACCATCGAGCAGATCCCCAACGCCGAGGCCGAGATCCAGCGGGAGTTCGGGTTCCGGCCCAACTTCGAGCTGGCCAAGGAGCTGCTGGAGGAGAACGACGGGGCGGGGAACACCTTCAAGGCTACGGCCAAGCCGGTGCTGATCGGCACGGCGGTCGTGGGCGCCACCACCCTGATCTTCTCGATCATCATGGCGCTGACCCACGGGCTGAGCAGCGGGATCGAGAACCTGTCGATCCTGCATCCGCCGTTCATGCTCGGCCTCATCACCGGCGGTGCGGTGATCTACTGGTTCACCGGCGCGTCCACCCAGGCGGTCACCACCGGCGCCTACCGGGCGGTGGAGTTCATCAAGGCCAACATCCGGCTCGAGGGTGTCACCAAGGCCTCGGTGGAGGACAGCCGGAAGGTGGTCGAGATCTGCACCCAGTACGCTCAGAAGGGGATGTTCAACATCTTCCTCGGCGTCTTCTTCTCGACCCTGGCCTTCGCCTTCATCGAGCCGTTCTTCTTCATCGGCTACCTGATCTCGATCGCGCTGTTCGGCCTGTTCCAGGCGATCTTCATGGCCAACGCCGGCGGCGCCTGGGACAACGCGAAGAAGATCGTGGAGACCGAGCTCAAGATGAAGGGCACCGAGCTCCACGACGCCTCCGTCGTGGGCGACACCGTGGGCGATCCGTTCAAGGACACCTCCTCGGTGGCCATGAACCCGGTGATCAAGTTCACCACCCTGTTCGGCCTGCTCGCGGTGGAGCTGGGGGTGTACCTGTCCGCCCAGGGCAACGCCACGCTCAGCAAGCTGCTGGCGGTGGTGTTCTTCGTGGTCGCCCTGGTGTTCGTCCACCGGTCGTTCTACGGCATGCGCATCGAGGCGCAGGCCGCTCCCGAGGCGACTCCGCGGCCGGTGGCGGTGAAGGCGTAGATTCGCTGCGTGCTTCTGCGTTCGTCTGTGGCGGGGAAAAAGGTTAGCCGCAGATGAACGCAGATAAACGCAGATAAATGCGATGACTCAGGTAGTAGGGTGTTGGACCGAGCGCTTGCGTTCGTTGGAGAAGACCAGTCGCCGGATTTGCGGGCGAGGACCGAAGTTGAGCATCAGTCCGGTTTCGAGTGAAGTACAGCGCAGGTAGTTGAGCCCCTGGGCGATATGGGCTTGGTCGATTCCGCGGGCAGCCTTGAGCTCGACGATGACGAGGCTCTCGATTAGAAGGTCCGCCCGGAAGGTGCCGACGGGTCGGCCTCGAAATTGGGCTTGGAGCTCGATCTCGGCTTCCACCCTTAGTCCTTTTTCTCGTAGTGCCAAGCACATTGCCGCGCGGTAGACGGATTCCAGAAATCCATACCCCAGCTCACCATAGACCTCGAAGAACACCCCGACGATCTGCCGGGTGATCTCGAGATGTCTGAACTCCTGTAGCCCACCGCCAGTGTCCATCTGCGTTTTCTGCGTTCATCTGCGGCTATTACGTTCCCTTCTCGATACCCGGAAGCTCCGCTAACGGCCAACCATTGCTCCACATGCGGGTGCGCGAAAACGACGGAGAGCCCCCGCTTGACTCTCCCTCCCTTGGGGTCGATTTTCCTGCCCGGATCACCGACCAGCCACCCGGGAACCTGATGGCCGCCAGCAGCGCAACCGCTCCCGCCCGCGCCAGCTCCGCCGACCTCACGCGCGACCAGCTCCTCGAGCTCTACTATTGGATGCGGCTGACCCGGACGCTGGAGGAGCGCCTGGTCAACCTCTACCGTCAGACCAAGGTCGTCGGGGGGCTGTTCCGCTCCCTGGGCCAGGAGGCGTGCGCGGTGGGCTCCGCCTACGCGCTCCGGCGCGAGGACGTGCTCTCGCCCCTGATCCGGAACCTCGGCAGCATGCTGGTGAAGGGCGCCACGCCGCTGGAGGTGCTGCGCCAGTACATGGCCAAGGGCGATTCGCCCACCCGGGGGCGGGAGCTCAACATCCACTTCGGCGACGTGGAAGACCGCAACTTCGTCGGCCAGATCTCCCATCTGGGCGACATGGTGCCCGTCATGGCCGGGGTCACCCTCAGCTTCCGGCTCCGCAGGCAGCCGCGGGTCGGGCTGGTCTACGTCGGCGACGGCGCCACCTCGACCGGCGCCTTCCACGAGGGGATCAATTTCGCCGCCGTGCAGCGCTGTCCCCTGGTCGTCATCGTCGAGAACAACCGGTACGCCTACTCCACCCCGACCGACCGGCAGTGCGCCGCCGAGCGGCTGGTCGACAAGGCGGCCGGCTACGGCATCCCGGGCGCGCGGGGAGACGGCAACGACGTGGTGGAGACCTATCGGCTCACCCGCGAGGCGGTGGACCGCGCCCGGGCAGGCGGTGGGCCGACCCTGATCGAGCTGATGACGTACCGTCGGAAAGGCCACGCCGAGCACGACAACCAGTCGTACGTGCCGGCCGGGGAGATCGAGCGCTGGGCCAGCGAGAACGACCCGCTGGACCGCTACATCGGGGCGCTGACCGAGCAGTACGGGGTGGCCGCGGAGGAGCTGGAGCGGGCCGATGCCCGGGTGCGGGACGAGGTGGACCGCGCCACCGATCAGGCCGAAACCTCCCCTCCGCCCGAGGCACTCGACGCGCTCACCGGCGTGTACGCCGACCCTCCCACCATGCCGGTGCTCTGGTACCGCGAAGGCATCCGGACCGCGGTGCAGGCGCACGAGCGGCCCGCGTCCTGGGGGACCCACGATGGCTGAGGTCACCTACCTCGAGGCCATCCGGCAGGGCCTGGCCGAGGAGATGGAGCGGGACCCGTCGGTCTTCTGCATGGGCGAGGACATCGGCAAGTACGGCGGGGCGTTCAAGGTGACCGACGGCCTGCTCGACCGCTTCGGCGCCGACCGGGTGATCGACACCCCCATCAGCGAGACCGGGTTCGTCGGCGCGGCCGCGGGGGCCGCGCACATGGGGCTGCGCCCCGTGTGCGAGATGCAGTTCATCGACTTCGTCTCCTGCGCCTACAGCATCCTGACCAACTACGTGGCCACGGCGCGGTACCGGGCCTTCCTTCCCTGTCCCATGGTGGTGCGGGGGCCGAGCGGCGGCTACGTGCGCGGCGGCCCGTTCCACAGCCAGAACCCCGAGGCGGCATTCCTGCACACCCCGGGGCTCAAGATCGTGTACCCCGCCACGGCCGCCGACGCGCGCGGCCTGATCAAGTCCGCCATCCGCGACGACGATTGCGTGTTGTTCTTCGAGCACAAATACCTCTACCGTCGGGTGAAGGAAGAGCTGCCCCAGGGCGACGGCGTGGTGCCGATCGGCAGGGCGCGCCTGGCGCGGGAAGGGAAGGACCTCGGCATCATCACCTACGCGGCCACAGTGTGGAAGGCCCTCGAGGCCGCCGCCGAGCTGGAGCGGGAGGACGGCCTGTCGGTGGAGGTGCTGGACCTGCGGAGCCTGCTCCCCCTCGACGACGAGGCGATCGTCGCGACGGTGAAGAAGACCAACCGGGTCCTTATCGTTCACGAGGATACGGTCACCGGCGGGATCGCGGGCGAGCTCACCGCCCGGATCAACGAGCTGGCGTTCGAGTGGCTCGACGCGCCGGTCCGCCGGGTGGCGGCGCACGACGTGCCGCTGCCCTATGCGCCGCAGCTCGAGGACTTCGTGCTGCCGCAGACCAGCGACATCGTGCGTGCCGCCCGCTGGCTGGCGGCATACTAGACGGGACGTTCGAGTCGGCGACAAGGAGCAATCGGATGGCGAAGATCGACGTGATCATGCCCCAGATGGGCGAGTCCATCGCGGAGGGGACGCTCTCCCGGTGGATCAAGCAGGTCGGCGACGCGGTGAAGCGCGACGAGCCGATCTTCGAGATCTCCACCGACAAGGTGGACGCCGAGATCCCGGCGCCGGCCGCCGGCGTGCTGGCCGAGATCCTGGTGAAGGAAGGGGAAACGGTCGCGGTGCAGACCGTGGTGGCCAAGATCGAGACCGACGCGTCGGCGGCGGCGAGCCCCGGGGCGGGAGCCGCCGCCCCTGCTGCCGGTGCTGCTGCTCCCAAGCCCGCGGCGCCGCCCGCGGCG
>DATEIR010000113.1:0-14781 GCA_035278885.1 Gemmatimonadales bacterium
GCGGCCGATGTCTGCCGCAAGGCGGGCGCGCTGCCGCCCGAGCGATGGGCCATGGAGCGCTTCGCCGGCGCGCCGTATCTCTGGGGTGGGGTGACTCCCTGGGGAGTGGATTGCAGCGGGCTGGTGCAGACCACCTTCTCCGCCCGAGGCGTTCAGCTCCCCCGCGACGCGGCGCAGCAGGTCGAGCACGGCGCCCAGGTCGCGCCCGACGACCTCCGCCCGGGCGACCTCCTCTTCTTCCGCGGGGAGACCACCGAGCGCATCACCCACGTCGCCTTTGCCGCCGAGGCAGACGGGCTGATTCACTCGACCCTTCCGTGCGGGGGCATGGTCGCCGAGAGCTGGCGCGCCGGGACTCGCGCGGCGCCGCTCCGGGAGCGCTTGGTCGCCGTGCGGCGGCTGGAGACCCGGTAGGCCCGCCGCACGCCATGCGCAAGCTCGTCCTCTTCGACATCGATGGCACGCTCCTGCTCACCGCCGGCGCCGGGCGGCGGGCCATCGTGGCCGCGCTGTCGGCCGAAGTGGGACGGAGCGACGCGTTCGACCGGATCCGCTTCGACGGGAAGACCGACCCCCAGATCGTCGCCGAGCTGCTCGAGGCGGCGGGGCACGAGGAACCGCGCGAGGCGGCGCGGGTCCAGCGGCTCTGCCGGTCGTATGTCACCCATCTCGAGGCGGAGCTGGAGCGACCCACCACCCGCACGACGCTCATGCCCGGCGTGCTGGAGCTGCTGGACCGGCTGGAGGCGCACCAGGACGCGGTGCTCGGGCTTCTCACCGGCAACCTGGAGCGGGGCGCGGCGCTCAAGCTGCGCTCCGGCGGCATCGACCCGGCGCGGTTCCAGGTCGGGGCGTACGGCTCCGACGCGGCCCACCGTCCCCACCTTCCCGAGATCGCCGCACGGCGGGCGGAGCCGTTCTTCGGCCGGGTCCCCACCGGCAGCGAGGTGGTGATCATCGGCGACACCCCGGCCGACGTGCACTGCGGCCAGGGCATCGCCGCCCGCGCGATCGCCGTCGCCACCGGGGGCTATGGGGTGAGCGACCTGGCCGCATGCGGGCCCCACGCCGTGTTCGCGAATCTCTCCGCCACCGACCAGGTGGTGGACGCGATCTTCCGCTGAGCCGCGGGTCATGCTGGCGGAGCTCGAGCTCAAGGCCGTGGTCCCCGATGCCGAGGCATTCCGCGCCCGCCTCCGGGCCGGCGGCGCGATCGCCGGGTTCCGGGGCCGCATGACCGACCGGCGCTACGACCGCGCCGGGGAGCTGGCGGCCCGCGACGAGGTCCTCCGCATCCGGACGTACCACCATCACGACGGCAGCACCGAGTCGCTGCTCGCCTGGAAGGGCCCCACGGGGCGGTCGCCCGAGGGGTACAAGCTGCGCCAGGAAATCGAGCTGGCGGTGCAGAGCGAGCGCGGCGCCGCGGAGCGGCTGCTCGGCGCGCTCGGCTACGCGCCGGTCCACCTGATCGAGCGTGAGGTGGAGATCTACCGCGTGCACGAGGCCACGGTCCGGCTGGAGCGGTATCCCGAGATGGACGCGCTGGTCGAGGTGGAAGGCGATCCCGAGGCCATCGAGCGCGCGATCGAAGTGACCGGCATCCCCCGCGGCGCGTTCACCGCGGAGGCGCTGAGCGAATTCGTTCGGCGCTACGAGGCGCGGACCGGCAGCGCGGCCCGGCTCGCGGGTGAGGGAGCGTGGTGATTCCCGAGCTCGGTCCGTCCCTCGGCCGGCTGACCGATCCCGGTGCCGAAGCTGCCGAGGGCAACGGCGTCCGGCTGGACGACATCCGCCTCCGGCTGGTGACCGGCGTGTTCGACCTCGCCGGCGCCGCCCGCGGCTTCGCAACCGCCGGCGACCGGCAGGGTGCGATGACGTCGCTCAATCGGGTCGCCTGGCTTGCGCTGTGGGAAAAGGCGCTCGCGTCCGCCGCGGAGCGGATCGCGGGTACCGTCAACGCCGGCCTGGAGTCCGCCGCGGAGGAGTCCCGTTTTCCCCGCGGCCGCCTGGAACCGCTGCGGCTCCGGGCCGAGGACATCCGCGCCATCGCCGCACGGCTGGGGCGGGGCGGGGCGCCGTTCGTCGCGGCGCTCGATGCCCTGGAGCAGGCCGGGCGGGGCTCGGGCCGGAACGGGGACGGCGAAACGGCGTGGCGCGACGGGCTCAACGCCACCGCGCGCCGGCTGGAGGCGGCGTGGCTCGCGCTGGAAGTCGCCGCCGCCGACGAGCAGCGGCACTGGCACGCCGAGGTGGACCGGGTTCGGCGCTGGCGGCGGCCGCGCTGGCCGCTCTGGCTCATCACCGCCGCGGTGATCGGCGCCGCCGGCTATGTGGGGCTGGTGCTCGGCGGGTACCTGCCGGTCCCGCCCGCGCTGGAGGGATTGGCCGACTGGTGGTGGTCGAGATGGTGAACCCGATCGGCGTCGGGATCGACCTGGTGGACCTGGCCCGGGTGGCCAGCATGCTGGCCGACAAGGGCGACCATGCCTTCGCCCGGCTCTTCACCGAGGAAGAGCGCGCCTACCTCGCCACCCGTCCCGATCCGACCGGGCACGCGGCGGCGCGCATCGCGGCCAAGGAGGCGGTGTACAAGGCGCTGCAGTCGCTCCCCGGCGCCAGAGGCGTCGGCTGGCGTGACATCGAAGTCACCCGCGACTCCGAAGGCCGCCCCGCGATCAGGCTTCACGGTCTGGCCGAGCGCCTGGCCGCCGAAGCCGGGGGGCTGACTATTCAGATCTCGCTGACGCACTCGAGCGTGGAGGCGGGGGCGGTGGCGGTGATAACGGGCGCAGGGGCGCTAGGGCGCAAGGACGCAGGGTAACCAGAGCTGGGCGCCTTGCGCTGGCCGCCGCTAGCTGAACCCTCGCCTTGCCCTGCGTCCCTGCGTCCCTGCGTCCCTGCGTCCCTGCGTCCCTGCGCCCTAGCGCCCCCCCAGCACCTCTCTCACCTTCCTCGCCAGCACATCCGAGGTGAACGGCTTCTGCAGGAAACCCTGCTCGGCGCCCAGGCCGCGCTGGGAGATCTCGTCGTCGGTGTAACCCGACATGAAGAGGACCGGCACCTCGGGCCGCTCCCCGGCCAGGCGGCGGGCCAGCTCACCGCCGCCCATCTCCGGCATCACGATGTCGGTGATCACGAGGTGGACCGGGCCCTCGTGTTCCGCGAGACGGAGCAGGGCATCCCGCCCGTGCCTCGCCTGGAGCACGCGGTAGCCCTGCTTCTCCAGGGCCTTGCTCGCGAAGACCCGCACCGACTCCTCGTCCTCCACCAGCAGCACCGTCTCCGACCCGCGTGGCCCGGGGCCCGACGCCGCCTGCCGCTCGGCCGTCACGCGGTCCTCGGCGGCGGCCGGGAGATAGATCCGGAACGAGGCGCCGGCGCCGGGCGCCGTCTCCACCTCCACGTGTCCGCCGCCCTGCTTCACGATACCGTAGACGGTGGCGAGCCCGAGCCCCGTGCCCCGGCCCGGCTCCTTGGTGGTGAAGAAGGGGTCGAAGATGTTGGGCAGGATGGCCGGATCGATGCCGGTGCCGGTGTCGCTCACGGTGAGGACCGCGTATCGGCCGGGGGGCAGGTCCTGCGAGGCGCGCGGATCGCTGTCGGTCACCAGGTCGCCGGCCGTCTCGATGGCGAGCCGGCCGCCTTCCGGCATCGCGTCTCGGGCGTTCACCACCAGGTTGAGAATCACCTGCTCCAGCTGCCGCGGGTCGGCCCGCACCGGCGCGAGCTCCGGGTCGAGCGCCGTCACCACCGCGACATCCTCGCCGATCAGCCGGGGCACCAGCCGCTCGAGATCCACGATGGTCTGGTTCAGGTCGATCGTCGCGGGCTCGATCACGTGGCGCCGGCTGAAGGTGAGGATCTGCCGGGTGAGCGCCGCGGCGCGCTCCGAGGCCTTCCGGATCTCCTCCAGATCTTCGCGGTGCGGGTCGTGCGGCCCCAGGTCGAGCAGGACCAGGCTGGTGTATCCCTGAATCGCGGTGAGCAGGTTGTTGAAGTCGTGCGCCACGCCGCCGGCGAAGCGCCCCAACGCCTCCAGCTTCTGCGCCTGCCGGAGCTGCCCCTCCAGCCGCTCGCGGGCGGTGATGTCGCGGCCGGTCAGGATGATCTGCTCGGGTCCGGCCCACTCCTCCGGATGGTTGCCGATCGCCTCGAGGCTGCGCCACCCGCCGTCGGCGTGCCGGAAGCGGAAGGCGATCGGCTCGCCGAAGCCGGACCGCCTGAGCACGGTCTCGAGTGAGGCGTGCACCGCGTCCATGTCGTCGGGGTGAACGAAGTCGCCCAGTGGGCGGCGGGCCACCTGCGCGGCGGTCCAGCCCAGCACCCGCGGCAGGGACGGGCCCGCGAAGCCGATCCGGAAGCCGGCATCGAGCGCCAGGATCACGTCCGAGCCGTGCTCCAGCAGCATGCGGAACCACTCCTGCCGGGCCCGCAGGGTGGCCGTCACCGTCCGGAGCCGGGCCGCGGTCTGATCGATGGCGTCCCCCAGGACGCCGAGATCGTCCGGTCCGGTGAGCCCGGTGGAGGTGGCCCCGTCGCCGACCGCGATCCGACGTGTCGCGGCGATGAGCCGCTCCGCCCGGATCGCCCGGGCACGCTCCCGGACCAGCCAGGCCATGACGCAGCAGGCCAGGAATGCCAGGATGCCGTAGGTGTAGGTGCTTTCGTTCACACGATCTAGGGCGCGGGGTCTTCCATATCCGACCAGCGGACTCTAGTTTAACCGGAGTTTCTCTCAAATCGGATGAAAATGTTTCTCATCGGCGCGGCTCTCTCCCTTATCCTCTCCACCGCCGCGCAGTCCCAGGCGCCGCAACACCCGGCCGCGAGCCAGGCCGACGTGGAGTCCTCGGTTCGGCGGGCCGCCGCCACCGCCCAGCTCGCCGCGCAGGAGTATCGCGTCGGCGTCGAGGCCGGACGGATCATCGCCCAGGCCGAGGTGGACGAGGCGCGGCTCTTCCTCCAGGAATCCCGCCGCGCCGCCGGGTCGCTGCCGGTCGAGCCCGGCGCCAGCCCGGCGGCGACGGTCGACTCGCTGCTGGCGCTGGTCTCCGCGGTCGTTCCGCCCGACTCTCTCGACGGGGCGGTGCGCTCGTTCACCTCGGCGCTCGCCGGCCACTACGGCGTCGTTCTCGATCAGCTGCCGAGCGCGGCACCATCGCTTGCTCGGGGCGCCCAAATCTACCGGGATAACTGCGCCGGGTGTCACGGGGACGCCGGCGCCGGCAACGGCCCGCTCGGCGCCAAGCTCGATCCGCCGCCCGCCGACCTGACACGCTGGGCCGATCTGAGCGACCAATCACCGCTCGACTATTACCGCCGCATCAACATCGGCGTGGTCGGCACGGCCATGCCCGCCTTCGAGGCCCGGCTGCCCGCGGGCGATCGCTGGGCGGTGGCCTTGTACGCCTCCACGCTCCGTCTCCCGGCGGCCGCCGGTGCCGTCCCCGACTCGCTCCGCTCCTTCGGCGTGAGCGGACGGATGTCCGATGCGCAGGTCCTCGCCGCGCTGGGCACGCCGCACGACAGCTCGGGGTCGGCGCTGGCGCGCCTCGCGGCGGTGCGGACCGCCGCCGCGGGGACCGATGTGGCCGCCGGTGCGGTGCTGGATCAGGTGCGGGCGCAGGTCGAGTCGGCCTACACCCTGGCGCGCACCCGCGATCCCTCGGCCGGAACCAAGGCCCTCGACGCCTACATGACCTTCGAGCAGGTCGAGCGGGACGTGCGGGCCAAGAATCCGACGCTCGCGGCCGATCTCGAAGCGGAGTTCGCGGCGCTGCGCGCCCAGGCCGCGCGGCCGGAGCGGGGCGAGCTCGCCCGCGTGCGGGAGCGGCTTGCGGTCGGCCTGGAGAGCGCCGAGCGCACGCTGAGCGACACCGTTTCGCCGGCCAACCTCTTCGTGCAGTCGTTCATCATCATGCTGCGCGAAGGCCTCGAGGCGATTCTCGTCGTGGGCGCGCTGATGACCTTCCTGGTCAAGATGGGCGCGTCCGACCGCCGGCGCGACATCAACCTGGGCGTCGGCGCCGCGATCGTGGCGAGCCTGCTCACCGCCGTGGCCCTGGAGACGGTGATTCAGCTCTCCCCGGGGCACCGGGAGGCGCTCGAGGGCGCCACCATGGTGTTGGCCACCGTGGTGCTCTTCTACGTGAGTTACTGGCTCCTGAGCAAGATGGAAGTGGTGAAGTGGAACCAGTTCGTGAAGAGCAAGGTGCACGACGCGCTCACCAGCGGATCGGCCCTGGCGCTCGCGAGCGCGGCGTTCCTGGCGGTCTATCGCGAAGGGTTCGAGACGGTGCTGTTCTACAAGGCGCTGTTCGTGAGCGGCGGATCCGCGGTCGGCGCCATGCCGGTGGTGGCCGGAATGGTGGGCGGCGGAGTGATCCTGGTCGGTGTGTACGTCGCCATTCACCGCTTCGGCGTTCGCTTGCCGCTCAAGCCCTTCTTCGGCGTGACTTCCGCCTTCCTCTACTACATGGCGTTCGTCTTCGCCGGGAAGGGCATCGCCGAGCTGCAGGAAGGCGCGCTGGTGACCACGACCATCCTGCCCGGCGCGCCGCGCCTGCCCGCCCTCGGCATTTATCCGACCGCCGAATCGCTCGCGGCGCAGGGACTCCTGGTACTGCTGGCGGCGGTGGCGCTCACCTGGACCTTCGTGCTCGAGCCCCGGCGCGCGCGGCCGCGGGTGGAAGCCCAGCCGCGCGCCGAGGAGCCCGTGCGCGTCCCGGTCGCTTCCACGGAGCCGCTCTCGCCGTCCGTGCGACACGAGCTGACCCGCTCGCTGGAACGGATGGAGGCGGACCTGGCGGAGCTCCGGGCCGAGGTCGAGCGCATGCGCCAGCACATCCATGACACCCAGCACTCCCGATCTGTGTGACGAGTTCGGCGACCTCCTGCAGGTCGCCGAACCGCGGTTCCGCGACTACGGCGGCGCGGCGGCCTTCGCCGGCCCGATCGAGACCCTGAGGGTGTTCGAGGACAACGCCCTGGTGCGGCGAGCGCTGGAGAGTCCCGGCGGAGGTCGCGTGCTGGTGGTCGATGGTGGTGGGTCGCTGCGATCGGCGCTGGTGGGAGGGCGGCTGGCCGAGCTCGCGGCGGAGAACGACTGGCGCGGGATCGTGGTGTACGGCGCCGTCCGCGATGCGGCAGAGCTCGCGGCCGCGTCGGCGGGCATCAAGGCGCTCGCGCTCTCGCCCAGAAAAAGCGGGAAGGCGGGCACCGGAGAGCAGGGCGTGCCGGTGACCTTCGCTGGGGTGACGTTCACCCCCGGGCATTTTCTCTGGGCGGACGCCGACGGGATCGTGGTGGCGGCGCGGGATCTGACGCACTCGCCCTGAGGGGAGCGAAGGACCTCCGCCTAATGGTGGCGGAACACACGAACGGCCCGCCATCACTGGCGGGCCGTTCGCGTGAAAGAGGTGGTAGATCGCCCCCTGAGTATACGGAGACGAGCGGAAGTGCTCGCTCCACCCTTCTTCGACCTACCACTTTCTCGTGAAGTCCCATCGACTTCCCGCTCTCTTTATAAGCAACTGGGGTGCCACACTGTCGCGATGGTGGTTGTTGTTGTGGCGGAAGGAGTTAGGGAGGTGGCGAGGGGTCGGTTCTGAAGGGCCCGGTCTGTCTAGATTGTATACGCTTTTCCGGCGTCGTCCGTAAGCTCAACTCCCTCAGCGGCTTACGGCAACGTCAAGAAATTGCACTAGGCTGCCCGCTTGCCAGTCTCCAAGTAGGCCCCCGGGACCGGGCTGGCACCCTTGGCCCAGTTTGCCAGCAGCGCCGCTCCGATGGCGATGAGGATCACGCTGGTGAGCTGCGCGAGGGTGAACGGGCCCAGAAAACGGTCGTCCTTGGCGCGGAGGATCTCGATCAGGAAACGCTCCACCCCGGCACAGACCAGGTACAGCCCGAACAGCCATCCGATGGGGCGCCCGTTGGCGCGCAGACGCCAGAGCACCATGAACACCCCGAGCATGATCGCCGTCTCGTAGAGCTGCGTCGGGTGCACCGCGAGCACGGTGCCGGGATCGGTGCCCGGCGGCACCGGAATGCCGAAGAGCTGGGTCATGTTCCCCGCGGTGGTCGCGGGGAGGCCGCGGGGAAACTTCATCGCCCAGGGCAGGCTCGACGGACGCCCGTAGTCGTCATTGACCAGGAAGCATCCCACCCGGCCGAGCGCGTAGGCCGCCGCCAGGGCCGGCGCCGCCACCTGCATGGTCCATCGCAGGGGTACCCGAAGCCGCCACCCGTTCAGGATCACCGCCAGTGCGCCGCCGATGAACCCCCCGTACCACACCAGGCCGCCGCGGGAGAGAATGGCCCCCGGATCGCGGGTGAGTGCCACGTACCAGAGCTTGGCGCCGATGATCCCGCCCACCACCGCCGCGGCCACGATGTCCGCCGCGTAATCCTCCGCCAGCTGGCGCCGCCGGAGCTCGAGGCCGATGAGCCACCCTCCCATCAGGAAGGCGACCATCATCATGAGTCCGTAGCCGGTGACCTCGAAGCTGCCGAGGTGGAGGACGAAGGGGTAGACGGTCATGAACCGGATCCGGTGGAGTCGAAGGAGAGCACCAGGCCGGGCAGGGGGAGGTCGTCGCGCGGCTCGAGGTCCCAGCCGCTGCGCTCGCCCCGGGCCAGCCGCCAGGCGCCCGCCGCGGCGATCATCGCGGCGTTGTCGGTGTTGAGCCGGGGGGAAGCTACGCTCACCCGGGCCCGGCCCGCCAGCCGCTCGGCCAGCCGGCCGGCCAGGGTGCGGTTGCAGGCGACGCCGCCGCCGATCATCGCGGTCGGGTACCCCAGCGCCGCGACCGCGTGCGCGGTCTTGGCGGTGAGCACCTCGATCGCGGCATCCTGGAAGCCGCGCGCGAGATCGGCCCGGGCGCCCTCGTCGGGCTCGGCCTTGGCCGCGCGAAGGACTGCGGTCTTGAGTCCGCTGAAGGAGAAGGCGTAGCGGGACGGGCCGGGGCGCTCGAGGTCCGCCAGCATCGGTCGGGGGAAGCGGAACCGGTCCGGGTTGCCTTCCTTGGCGAGGCGCTCGATCACCGGGCCGCCGGGATATCCCAATCCGAGGAGCTTGGCGACCTTGTCGAAGGCCTCGCCGGCCGCGTCGTCCAGGGTCTGGCCCAGGAGGCGGTAGGTTCCCCATGCCGGGACGTCGAGCAGCATGGTGTGACCGCCGCTCACCAGGAGGGCGACGAACGGTGGCGCCAGATCCGCGTCTTCCAGGACCGGGGCAAAGATGTGGCCCTCGAGGTGGTTCACGCCGATGAGGGGCCGATCCGCGCTGAATGCCAGGGTCTTGCCGTACATCACCCCGACCAGCAGCGCTCCGACCAGGCCGGGCCCCGCGGTCACCGCGATACCGTCGAGCTGGGACAGTCCGATGCCCGCGTCGGCCAGCGCGCGGTCCACCACCGAGCCGATGGCCTGCACGTGCGCGCGGCTGGCCAGCTCGGGCACGACCCCGCCGAAGATCCGGTGCACGTCCTGAGACAGAATGACCAGACCCGCCAGCTCCGGGCGGCCGCCGTTGGTGCGGAGGACGGCGGCGCTGGTCTCGTCGCAGGATGTCTCGATTCCCAAGATCCACTCAGCCATTGCCCCTCCGGGCCACGATCGCCACGCTGTCCGGCTCGGCCCGCCCGCTCACGCCGGACGGCGTGACGACCCGCAGCGCGACCCTCGCGGGCGGCGTGCGTCCAGTCCATTCGGCGAGCACGACGACGCTGTCGGCATCGAGTGTCGCGAGGCGGCCGGCCCGGCCACGCAGCCGGACGGTGACGCTGTCGAGCGAAGGCGCCCAGGAGGCGGCCGCCCGGCTCGGTAACCGGACCGGCACCGCCGAGAGGGTACGCTCGTGGAGCGGCTCGACCTCCACCCGCACGGTCACCTGTGCCGGCTGGACCCGGACGGCTGTGCCGAGCCCGGCGGTATCCAGGGCCACGTTCTGTTCGACGGGACCGTCCGCCGACGCCACCTCCAGCGCGACGGTGGGAACAGAATCGATCCGGCTGATCCGGTCGGCCGGACCGAGCAGTCGGACGGTCCCGGGCACCACCGTCACGCGTCCTTCCGCATAGCCCGACGCCCGCGCCAGCCGCACCACCGGATGCACCGGCACGAGGCGCTGGCCGGTGGCGTCCAGCGCCACGGTGAGAGCGTGTGGCTGGACGTCCTGCACCCTGGCGGTGATCCCGCGAGGGAGCTCGATCTCTCCCGGAGAGAAATCCACCCGGGCCTGGTCACCTTCGACGCTGTCGGGCAGCACCCGGGTGAGCCGGATGGGCGTGGCGCTCAGCTTGAGCAGCTCACGCCGGGGTCCGACGACGAGCGCCCGTACGGCCGTGGGCGGGTGGACCAGGGTGCGCCCGGCCGGCGCCTGAACCGTGAGGTCCACCTTCATGAGCGCGCTCACCGGCTCCTCACCGGCCGCCAGGAGCCAGAGGAACAGCGAGAGCGCCAGGGAGGTGAGTTTGAGCGGGAGGTCGGCGGTGAGGGCGGTGCGGAGACTCACGCTACCGCCCCGGTTCCTCGAGCAGTCGGTCCACCAGCGCTCGGTTGGCCGGCGAGTCCCAATCGTGCGCCCCGATCACCCGTTTCACCAGGACGCCGGACCGATCGAGCAGGAAGCTCTCGGGCACGCCGGTGGTCTGGTAGAGCTGGGAGACGCGGTTGCTGCGGTCGTGCAGGATGTCGAAGCTGAGGCCGAGGTCGCGAGCGAAGGCCTGCACGTCCTCGGGCGGGCCTTCGTCGATGCTTACGGCCGCGATGGCGAAGCCCTTGGGCGCGCGCTCGAGGTAGAGCTTCTCCATCGAGGGCATCTCGACCTTGCAGGGCACGCACCAGGTCGCCCAGACGTTCACCAGGGTCACCTTGCCGGCATACTGCCGGCGCAGGTCCACCGAGTCGCCCGTGGCGAGGTTGACGGCGCGGAAATCGGGCGCCCGCTTGCCGACTTCCACGCTGGAGGCATCGGGCCCGAACTCGGTGATCGCGAACGCCCCGACGCCGAGGGCGAGCAGCACCACCACTACCACGAGCCATTGCTTGGACATGGATCAGGCCAGGACGGCGCAGCGGCGCCGCAGCTCGCGAACCGCCCGCGCGGGGTCGGCGGCGCCGAACACGGCGGTGCCGGCGACGAAGGTGTCCGCCCCGGCTCCCCAGGCCTCCGCGATGGTCTCGGCGGTAATTCCGCCATCCACCTCGAGCGCGGCCCGCGAGCCCGCGCGGTCGAGCACGCCGCGCACCCGGCGGATCTTGTCGGTGCTGGCGGGCAGATACGACTGCCCGCCGTAGCCCGGGTTCACCGACATGACCAGGACCAGGTCCACGTCGTCCACCACTTCCTCGAGGTAGGCCAGCGGAGTGCCCGGGTTGAGCGCGAGGCCGGCGAGCATGCCCCGTTCCCGAGCCGCCGCGAGGTGCCGCTGCACGTGCACCGTCGCTTCGGGGTGGAAGGTGAACACGGACGCGCCGGCCTCGGCGTATTCCGTGATGTAATGCTCCGGGTGGTGGACCATGAGATGCACATCGATCGGCCGGTCGGTCAGGCGCCGGAGCGCCCGGATCATGGGCGCGCCGAAGGTGAGGTTGGGCACGAAGTGGCCGTCCATCACGTCCACGTGAATCCACTCGGCCCCGCCGGCGACCGCCTGCTCCACCTGTTCCCGCAGCCGGCCGAGGTCGGCGCTCAGCACGCTGGGCGCGATCCGTACGCTCACGATCCTCCTCCTTCGCCGCCGCTGACCAGAAGATCCACCGAGGAGCCCCGAGGCCGGCCGTTGCCGGGCGGGGGGCGAACCGACATCACGACGCCGGGCTCCGGCGCCGCCCGGACGGTGTCGACGTCGCCGACCTTGACCCCCGCCGCGTTCAGGATCCGCTCCGCGTATGGCAGCGACAGTCCGACCACGTCGGGGACGATGACCGGGGCGGGCCCATCGCTCACCGTGAGCTGCACCGTCGTCCCGGGAGGGAGGATGGTCTCGGGCGGCGGATCCTGCCAGAGCACGGCCCCTCGCGCGACGTCCGGACTGGTCCGCTGGGCCTCCAGCCGGATCCGGAAGCCGAGCCTGGACAGCTCGGCGCGAGCCTTGTCCACCGGCAGCTCGAGCACGCGAGGCACCGAATGGTCGGAGCCCGCGGCGGACTCCGGCGCCATCCAGACCGTGGTGATCACGTAGCCGAGCAGCGCGGTGAGCCCCACCAGGCCGAGGTCCCGGGCGAACCGGCGCCACGGTGAGCCGCGGGTCCAGTCGAAGGTCGGACCGAGCCCACCCGAGGTGTGACGACGGGTTCTCATGTCCGGCGCAGCCGGCTGGCGTAGGCGCCGTCCGTC
Organism: Gemmatimonadales bacterium; assembly: GCA_035278885.1. Taxonomy (GTDB): domain Bacteria; phylum Gemmatimonadota; class Gemmatimonadetes; order Gemmatimonadales; family GWC2-71-9; genus CAVVWJ01. Next base: position 12,347 of record DATEIR010000113.1, read on the forward strand.
CCATGTCGCTGCGGCAGGATCGTCAGATCGCCGTCCTCCGACAGGAGGGTAGGGGGGAACGCGGTCGCCGGCTCCCGCTGGAAGTCGGGATGCCGCGCGAGGAATTCTTCGACCTGCTCCACGTTCTCTTCCGGCTCGAGCGAGCAGGTGGCGTACAGCAGGAGCCCGCCCGGCGCCACCAGCTCGGCCGCATGGTCGAGCAGCTCGGCCTGGACGCCGGCCAGCTTCTCCAGCGCCTGCGGCGTCACCCGCCAGCGCGCATCCGGGTGGCGTGCGAAGCTGCCCGTGCCGAGACAGGGAGCGTCGAGCAGCACCGCGCCGACCGATCGGATGGGCGCCTGGCGCAGATCCGCGACCACGGCGTGCTCCCGACCGCTGCCCGCGCGCCGCAGGTTGGCCGCGAGGCGGCGGACCCGCGGCCGGCTCACGTCGCCGGCGATGACCCGGGCTCCGCTCCGGCCGAGCGCGATGGTCTTACCGCCCGGGGCCGCGCTCGCGTCGTACAGGGTCGCTTCCGGGGACAGGTCAGCGTACCAGGCCAGCAGTGCCTGGGCCGGATCCTGCACCATGAACGCTCCCTCGGCATAGCCGGGGAGATCCTCCGGCCGCCGGCGATCGGTCACCAATCCTGCCCCGAACGGCGCCGGCTGGACCTCGATGCCCGTCTCGCGCCAGCGGCGAGTGAGCGTCTCGAGGTTCTCTCGCGCGGGCTGCAGCACCAGCCGCGGCCGCTGGTCGTTCCACTCCAGCAGGCGCTCCGTGTCCTCGGCGCCGAAGCGGGTCAGCCACCGCTCCACCAGCCAGAGAGGATGCGAGTGGGCTCGAGCCAGTCGCGCCGCCTCGGACTCCGCAGGGGCCACCGGGGCGGCCGCGCCACGGTCGAGCCGACGCAGAACGGCGTTGACGAATCCGCCCGCCTTCGCGCCTCCCGACTCCTTCGCCAACGACACGCTGGTGTCCACCGCCGCATGGGCCGGCACCCGCTCGAGTGCGGTGAGCTGGAAGGCGCCCAGACGGAGCAGGTCCTGCAGGGGCCGAGGCACCCGGTCCCACCCGCGGGGGACCAGAGGCGCCAGCCGATCGTCCAGCGTCTGCTGCCGCCGCAGCACGCCCGCGGCCAGCTCATGGGCCAGGCGGCGGTCGACTTCGGGGAGCGGCTCGAGCGCGCGGTCGAGCGCCTGCTCGAACGGGCGCCCCTGACGTACGTCGGCCAGCACCGCCAGCGCGGCCCGCCGGGGCGCCAGGCCCTCGCGCTCACCCACCATGGTATGGCGCGCCGGCTAGCCCAGCATGCCCCGCGTGGGGCTGGACGGGACGGCGATCTCGCGGCGAGGCATCCGCCCGGCGAGGTACGCGGCCCGCCCCGCGGCGACCGCGAGGCGCATCGCGGTCGCCATGGCGACCGGATGCTCTGCCTCGGCCAGGGCCGTGTTCATCAGAATGCCGTCGACGCCCTGCTCCATGGTGACGCACGCATCCGACGCGGTGCCGACCCCGGCATCCACCACCACGGGTACGCCGAGACGGCGCTTGATGGTGCGGATGCCGTACGGATTGAGCAGGCCCAGGCCGCTGCCGATCGGCGAGGCCAGTGGCATGACCGCGGCGCACCCCGCCTCTTCCAGGCGGAGCGCGGTGACCAAATCGTCGTTGGTGTAGGCGAGCACGGTAAAGCCCTCCTTCACCAGGGTCCGTGCGGCCTGGAGAAGCCCCTCGGTGTCGGGGAGCAGCGTCTCCCGGTCACCGATCACCTCAAGCTTCACGAACTCGTTGAATCCCGCTTCGCGGGCCAGCCGGGCATACCGTACCGCCTCGTCGGCACTGTAGCAGCCGGCGGTGTTCGCCAGCAGGAAATAGCGTTCGGTCGGGAGGTGGTGGAGGATGCTCTCCTCCTTGCGGCGGTCGAGGTCCACCCGCCGCACCGCCACGGTGACGATCTCGGCACCGGAGGCCTCGATCGCGGCCGCCATGGTGGCGTTGTCGCGGTACTTTCCCGTTCCCACCATCAGGCGGGAGCGGAACTCGCGGCCGCCCAGGGTGAAGGGCGTATCGAGATCGGTGTCGGGCGAGGTCAGAATGGCGGTCATGATCACTCCGTCTGGTGGACTCGACATCCCGAAAGATAACCGCCTTCGCCTACCCCCCACCGACGAAATGCACCAGCTCCACCGCATCGCCGGCGGCCAGTCTGGCTTCGCCCAGACGCGGCCGCCGGACGATCTCACGGTTGAGCTCGACGACGACCGTCCGGGGATCGAGTCCCAGCGTCTCCAGCAGATCGAGCAGGCTGGCGCCCTCGGCCACCCGGCGCGGCTCGCCGTTCACCACGATTTCGATGTCGGTCACGCGTCCTCCAGCCAGGGCGCGAGCAGGGCGAGCGCCGCGGCGGCGGGATCGGCCGCGTGCCAGAGCGCCCCGACCGCCGCGACGCCGTA
>DATEIR010000114.1:0-7658 GCA_035278885.1 Gemmatimonadales bacterium
TACCTCGAGCTGCTCGACCTCGACGCCCAGGTGGCCATCGCCGATTCGTCGGTCAGCATCCGGCGCCAGTCGCTCGACCTGGCCCGGTCGCGCTTCAAGGGCGGCCTCACCTCGGAGCTGGACGTGAGCCAGGGTGAGAACGCACTGGCTGTGGCCGAAGGGACGCTGGCGCGGTCGCTCCGCTTCCGGAGCCAGAAGGAGAACGAGCTCAGCGTGCTGCTGGGACGGCCGCCGGGCAACGTGCCGCGGGGGCTGCCGCTCAATCAGCAGCAGTTCCCCAACGTGATCCCGGCGGGTCTCCCATCGCAGCTGCTGGAGCGTCGTCCGGACGTCCGGCAGGCCGAAGAGCAGCTGCACGCCGCCAACGCCAGGATCGGCGCCGCGGTGGCCGCGATGTTCCCGACCATCTCGCTGACCGCGGCCGGCGGAACCGTCAGCGACGATATCGGCAGCCTCTTCAAGACCGGAACCGGCTTCTTCAACATCGCCGCCAACCTGCTCCAGCCCATCATCAACTCGGGGCGGAATCGCAAGCAGGTGGCCGCGGAGCGCGCGCGGACGGAGGCAGCCGTCGGGCAGTACGAGCGCACGGTGCTCACCGCGTTCGAGGAAGTCGAGGATGGCCTCGTGTCGGTGCAGCGGCTCCGGGAAGAGGCCGACGCGGCGACACGCGCGGCCGCCGCGGCGAGTCGCTCGGTGGTTCTGGCCGGCAAGCGCTATGAGGGCGGAGTGGACAACTACCTCAACCTGCTGGACGCGCAGCGGGCACAGCTCGACGCCCAGCTGCAGGAATCGTCGCTGCAGCGCGAGCAGCGGGTGGCGATCGTGCGGCTGTATCGGGCGCTGGGCGGAGGGTGGGATCCGGTGACCGATACGCTGGCGTTGCCGGTACGGAAAGAGGGACAGTCCCAGAAGCAGCAGCAGGCGCAGCAGGAGATGCAGCAGGAGCAGACGAAGCACCAGGAGCAGACACCGAAGCAGGAGCAGACACCGAAGCATTAGGGCCTGAGGTCCGACCATCGCGAGGCACTATGTCCTACATCGATGAACGGTCGCCGCTGCTCCGTGCGGTGCTGCTGGTCGCGGGGCTGGTGATCATCGCCGCCGGGATGAAGGCCACGGCGTCGGTGGTCAATCTGATCCTGCTCTCGATCCTGCTCGCCACCACGCTCGTGCCGGTCACCGTGTTTCTCAACCAGCGCGGGATGGGACGGGGAGCCGCCATCGGGCTCACCGCGATTCTGGCGCTGGTAGGTGGCGCGCTCCTCATCATGGTCCTGACCCGCTCGATCAGTAGACTGTCCGAAAACCTGCCCACCTATCAGGCCGCACTCGCCGGGCTGGTAGACAACGTCACCGACAAGCTCGCCGCCCGGGGGATCGCCGTGGACCAGGCGATGAAGCCGGACCCGGCCAAGATCATGGGCCGGATCGGCGGCCTGCTGGGCGCGGCGCTGGGTCTCGTCGGGTACGGTCTCCTGGCCATCGTGTTGGTCGTGCTGTTCCTGATCGAAATGCCGGTGATCTCCGCCGGTGATGGGAGCCCCGGCAGCGTGCGGGCGCGGCTGGATCAGGCGATGCGCCTGGTGCGCCGGTTCGTGGGCCTCAACGGCCTGATCGGCATCATCATCGCCGTGATCGACCTGGCGATCATGCTGCTCATGGGCACCGACGGCGCGGTGCTCTGGGCGGTGATCTGCTTCCTGTTCGCCTTCGTACCGTTCGGCTTCATGCTGTCGCTGATCCCACCGTTCATCCTCACGCTGCTGGAACACGGCGGTGGCCGGGCAGCCGCTCTCTTCGGCCTGTTCTTCGTCGTCAACTTCATCGGCGACAATGTGATCAAGCCCAAGATCATGGGCTCCGGCCTGGGGCTCTCGCCGCTGCTGATCGTGGTCGCGCTGCTGGTCTGGGGCGCGGTGCTCGGCCCGATGGGGGCGTTGCTCGCGATCCCGCTGACCCTCGCGGTCAAGGAAATCCTGCCGATCTTCACCAGCCCGGTCCCGCCCGTCCCGCGCGATCTGGCCTGAGCGCGCCGGCGGGGCGCCGGTTCGAGCGTCCCGCCCAAGAGAGTCTCACCCGCCCCTCAACGGGTCTTCACCCCGCTGATACCACTTTAGTTGCCGTTCTGACGCACGGCGCTAAGCTGGCCTCGTAGCAGGCAGGTACAGGCACCGTCGCACCGGCCCCCGTGCACCAAGGTCTAGTGTCAACCGGCCCGACCCTGGGCGTATGGTGAGGCAACTCGGGACCAGACACCTGGCTGAGGAGACCCGGACTTGCTGCCGAGCATGGCGGCAGCCCGCGCCGGCGGTCTTCTCGAGGAAAGGGCGATGAAATTCACGCGAGCGGCGGGCCTGGGGCTTCTGACTTTGGCGGCTGCCGGGGTGGCTCACGCGCAGGACACGACGGCGGTGCAGGACACCACAGCCGCCGAGGCCGAGGAGCGGCCCACCGGGCTGCCCTCCAAGGTGCACTGGACGTTCAATCTCGACGCCGGGCTCGGCACCTTCGGCTTCAATAATTCCCTCTACGCCAACGCCCACCCCGATCCTTCAGGCGACCTGAGCGACAACTGGGTCGAGAGCTTCGCCAAGCCGGCGCTCTCGGCTACCTATGGGCTCGAGAAGGGCGAGCTCTACGGCGCCGTGAGCGCGGTGGGGGAGCGGACCTACGCGGCCCCACCGCCGCTGGTGGGCGACGAGGCCTCGTCGTTCCAGGTCGAGGATCTGTACATCGGGTGGCGCTCGGGCGACGCGCTCAAGGTCGGGGAGAACGCGCTCGACTTCACGGTGGGCCGTACCCAATACAAGATCGGAACGGGGTTCCTGCTCTGGGACGGCGGCGGTGAAGGAGGCTCCCGGGGCGGCTACTGGAGCGGCGCGCGCAAGGCGTGGGAGTTCGCGACGGTGGCACGGTTCAAGCCGAAGCGTCACACCTTGGAGGCGTTCTACCTCGACCGCGACGAGGTCCCCGAGAGCGAGACCGGCACCCGGCTGTTCGGCGGCAACTACGAGTACGCCTTCAACGAGAACAACACCGTCGGCGCCTCCTACCTGAACTTCCAGTCCGATTCGCTACCGGTTCGTGACGGCATGTCGGTCTACAACCTCCGGGCCTACCTCGCCCCGTTCCGGCGGGTGCCGGACGTCTCGCTGGGCGCGGAGTTCGCCCGGGAGGAGAACGGCGACCTGATCGGCTCGACCGCCTGGATGGTCCAGGGCGCCTACCACTTCAGCAAGGCCAGGTGGGCGCCCAAGGTCTCCTATCGATATGCCTTCTTCGAAGGCGACGATCCGTCCACGGCCAGGAGCGAGGCGTTCGACCCGCTGCTCCCCGGGTTTTCCGACTGGGGCTCGTGGTGGCAGGGTGAGATCGCCGGTGAGTACTTCCTCTCCAACTCCAACCTGATCTCCCACCAGGTGCGAGTGCACCTGACGCCCAGCGAGTCGCTCGGCACGGGCCTCATCGGATACGTGTTCAAGGCCGACAACCCCGCGAGCTTTGGCCCGGGGGTCACCTCCGACGCCATCGCGACCGAGATCGACGCGTACGCCGACTGGCAGATCAACAGCAACTTCCTCGCGAGCTTCGTCGCGGCGTTCGCCCACCCGCAGGACGCGGCGGAACAGGGCTTCGGCCGGAGCGACGACTTCACCTACGGCATGATCTATGTCACCTACTCCTATTGATCCTCGGAGTGCGAAGGAGCGCTCATGATCACCCATGTCTCCCGCCCGCAGACGCGGCGCGTGCTGATGGTGGACGACGAGCTCGCCAACCCGACCACCGCCGGCGGGCGGGCCGTTCGCGGCCTGGTGGACGAGCTGCGCGCCCGCGGCATCGACGTGGTCGAGGCGTACTCCTGTGAGGACGGCACCGCCACCGTCACCTCGGACTCCGCCCTCCACTGCATCCTCGTCAACTGGACCCTCGGCAACAACGATCGCCGGTCCCACGACCAGGCCACCGAGCTGCTGCGCGCGCTCCGGGCCCGGAACGCGACGGTACCGGTCTATCTGATGGCCGATCGCAAGGCGACCGACATCACCGTCGAGGTGGCGACCCTGTCGGACGAGTTCATCTGGCTGCTCGAGGACACCGCCACCTTCGTGGGCGGACGGATCTCGGCGTCGATCGAGCGGTACCTGCAGACCCTGCTGCCGCCGTTCGCCGCGGCGCTGGCGCGCTACGACCGGGAACGGGAGTACTCCTGGGCGGCGCCCGGCCACCAGGGCGGCGTGGCGTTCCTCAAGTCGCCGGCCGGCCGGATCTTCTTCGACTACTACGGAGAGAACCTCTTCCGCACCGACATGGGCATCGAGCGAGGCGCCCTGGGCTCGCTGCTGGGTCACAGCGGTCCGATCGGAGAAAGCGAGCGCTATGCGGCGCGCGTGTTCGGCGCCCATCGCTCCTACTCCGTCCTCAACGGCACCTCGGGCTCCAACCGGGCCATCATGTCGGCCTGCGTCGGCGATGCCGAGATCGCGCTCTGCGACCGGAATTGCCACAAATCCATCGAGCAGGGGCTGGTGCTGACCGGCGGCATTCCGGTCTTCCTGGCCCCGACCCGGAACCGCTACGGCATCATCGGGCCGATCCCGCCGGGGCAGCTCGAGCCGGAGGCGATCAGGAAGAGCATCGCGGCGAACCCGCTCGCCAAGGGGGCGACCAGCAGGCGGCCGGTGTACGCGGTGGTCACCAACTGCACCTACGACGGCATGTGCTACCACGCCGCCGACGCCGAGGCGAGGCTGGCCAGGAGCGTGGACCGGATCCACTTCGACGAGGCGTGGTACGGCTACGCCCGGTTCAACCCGATGTACCGCGACCGCCACGCCATGCGGGGCGACCCGGGTGACCACCCGGAGGGCGGCCCCACCGTCTTCGCGACCCATTCGACCCACAAGCTGCTGGCGGCGCTCTCGCAGACCTCCTACATCCACATCCGCGACGGCAAGGGTGCCATCGATCACGGCCGGTTCAACGAGGCCTACTGTACCCAGGCGAGCACCTCCCCGCTGTACGCCCTGATCGCCTCCAACGACGTGGCCGCGGCGATGATGGACGGACCGGCCGGCACGGCGCTCACGCAGGAGGTGATCGACGAGGCGGTCGCCTGCCGCCTCGCGGTGGCGCGGGTGCGCCAGGAATTTCTGGCCAGGAAGGACTGGTTCTTCGCGCCGTGGAACGCGGAAGAGGTCCGGGACCCCAAGACCGGCAAGCGGGTCCCCTTCCACCAGGCGTCCGCCGAGCAGCTCGCGACCGACCCCGGCTGCTGGGTGCTCCACCCCGGCGAGAGCTGGCACGGCTTCGAGGGCATCCCGGACAACTGGTGCATGCTGGACCCGATCAAGTTCGGCATCGTCTGCCCGGGCATGAAGCCGGACGGCAAGCTGGACGAGAAGGGTATCCCCGCCGACATCGTGACCGCGTACCTGAGCCGTCACGGCATCGTGCCCTCGCGCACCACCGACCACATGGTGCTGTTCCTCTTCTCGGTCGGCATCACCAAGGGCAAGTGGGGGACGCTGCTCAACACCCTGCTCGACTTCAAGAACGACTACGACCGCAACGCGCCGCTCGCGCAGGTGCTGCCGGGCGTCCTGGCCGCGGCGCCCGATCGCTACACCGGCATGGGCCTCAAGGATCTGGGCGACGAGATGTGGGCCCACATGCGGCGGAGCCGCCAGGGACACTGGCAGGCGCAGGCTTACGCCAGCCTGCCCGCGCCGGAGATGACTCCGCGGCGCGCCTTCCAGCAGCTCATGGCGGGCAACGCGGAAAAGGTGGCGCTCGACGACATGGCCGGCCGGGTCGTCGCGGTGGGAGTGATTCCCTACCCGCCAGGCATCCCCATCGTCATGCCGGGGGAGAATATCGGCGAGGAGGACGGGCCCTGGCTCACCTACCTGCGGACGCTGCAGGAGTATGGCCACCGGTTCCCCGGATTCGCCAAGGAAGTCGAAGGTACCGAAGAGCGGGACGGGATCTACCACATCTACTGCCTGACGCCGGCCGCGACCGGGCAGACCACCGCGGCGCGGGAGGAAGCCCAGAGCCGCCGCTCGTCGCGACCGAGCCGGGTGTCCGGCGGCAAGGCGGTGGGGGTCTGACGTGGGCGGCCAGCACGTCCCGATGCAACCGTTTTCCCGGCGTCAACTCCGAGGCCCAGTGCGTCAATCAGGAGCGGATCGATGACCGCATCAAGTTCTTCACCCACGCGGTCCAGCGGTGACGTGAGCAGCGCCACCGTCAACGGGCTGACCACGCCGGCGACCAAGAAGATGAACGTGGTGCAGCTCACGTTCATCGTCGCCGTCAACATGATGGGCTCCGGCATCATCATGCTCCCCACCAACATGGCCCAGGTCGGCGCGATTTCCCTGCTGTCCTGGATCGTGACCGCGCTGGGGTCCATGGCGATCGCCTACGGCTTCGCCCAGGCGGGGCTCTTCAATCAGCGCGAAGGCGGCATGTCGGCCTACGCCGAGGACGCCTACGGGAAGCCGGGCTACTTCATCGTGTTCTTCCTGTACTTCCTCTCGCTCGCCATCGGCAACGTGGCGATCGCGATCTCGGCGGTCGGCTACCTGGCCTCCTTCTTCCCCTGGCTCAGCTCGACCGCGGTGGCGACCACGATCGGCGTGATCGGCCTGCTCTGGCTCACCACCGTGGCGAACTTCGGCGGGCCCAGCGTGACCGGGAAGATCGGCTCCATCACCGTCTGGGGCGTCATCCTGCCGGTCGGCTTCATCTCCTTCCTGGGCTGGCTCTGGTTCAAGGGCGACACCTTCTCCGCCGCCTGGAACCCCCACGGGCTCGGCCTGGCCGAAGGGATGGGCTCGAGCATCGCGCTCACCCTGTGGGCCTTCCTCGGCATGGAGTCCGCCGCCCAGAACTCCTCCGCGGTGGAGAACCCGAAGCGGGACGTCCCGCTGGCGTGCATGTTCGGCACCCTCGGCGCTGCGGTCATCTACGTCCTGTCAACCGCGGTGATTCAAGGCATCGTCCCCAACGAAGAGCTGGCGAAGTCCACCGGCCCGTTCGGCCTCGCCTACAGCCACATGTTCAATCCCACCGTGGGGTCGATCGTGATGGGGCTGGCCGTGCTCGCCTGCCTGGGATCGCTCCTGGGCTGGCAGTTCACCATCAGCATGACGGCGAAGTCGGCCGCGGACCAGCGCATGTTCCCGGGCTTCTTCTCCAAGCTGAACGGGATGGGCGCGCCGGTGACGGGTATGATCGTGATGGGCGTGGTCCAGTCGCTGATGGCGCTGTCGACGGCCTCCCCCTCCCTGAGTGAGACGTTCGGAGTATTGGTGAGCCTCGCGGTCGTCACCAACGTCATCCCCTACATCATCGCTCTGTCGGCCCTGCCGCTCATGATGCGCACGGCCGGCGTGGACGAGGGCAAGTACCGCCTGAACGTCGCGGTTGCTGTCATCGCCATGCTCTACAGCACCTACGCGATCTTCGCGTCGGGCATGGAGGCAGTGATGGGCGGCACCCTGGTGATGGCACTCGGCTTCATCATCTGGGGATTCATCGCTCACCGCTTCGTGCTGACCCGTCGCGCGGCGACGACCGCCGCGGCCATCGGCGTGATCGCGCTGCTCACGCTGGTCCCGGACGCGTACGCGCAGGCCGCCAAGAAG
>DATEIR010000115.1:0-17406 GCA_035278885.1 Gemmatimonadales bacterium
TTCCTCCAGAAGCCGGTCAGCATGGAGATGCTGCTCTCGGCGGCCGCCAGGCTCACCGGCCGCGACGGAGCGCGCGGATCCGGAGGAGCCGCGGCAGAACCACGGCGAGCGTCGCGGCGGTCCAGAGCACGGTGAACCCGAGCTTCACCCCCGGGGCGGCGCGCCCCAGGCCCGCCAGCGTGTAGATCCCGAAGCAAACCAGGTCTACCACGACCACCAGGGCGATCAGCAAACCCAGCTCACGCCTCATTGCGCGGCCAACCCGGCGGTCGGGTGCAGGTAGCCGGCACACCAGGCGACTTCGATTTCCAGACGCTCGATCTCCGCCTCATTCTCGGCCAGGCAGTCCTGCAGCTCGCGTCCACCCGACGTGGTCTGCAGCACGGCCACGAGCTCCCTCAAGCCGGCGAGCTCGAAGGTGAGCAGCTGATGGTAGCGGGCCGCCGCATCGGCCCGGAACGGCACCAGGCGCCGCAGCTCGGCCTTGCGGTCGAGCGTATGCTCGATCGAGTGCCGGGCGGCATAGTCTTCCATCTGGATTCGGGGACGCCGCCGCTCCAGGGCCGGAGCGAGGAAGGGGAGCCGGCGGCGGTGGTGGGCCCTGATCTGCTCCAGGGCGTCGAGGACCGCCTGCAGGAGGGGCATCGGGTCCCGACCGATCAGCGCCGGTCGGGCCAGGCCGATCGCAGGTAGAGACTCGCCGCCACCATGATGAGCCCGGCGAGGATGGACCCCGGACCGCCGTAGTTCTCGAAACGGAATGGGATGCCGTGCATCCCGCTCGTGCCCTGCACGATGGTAAGCACGCCGAGGGCGATACCGATCAGGCCGAGCAGGGTGAGCAGCAGGAACAGGATGCGCATCCGGACCTCGAGTGGGAAGCTGGCGGCTGGACGGCTTGGATGAAAGCCAGGACTTGCCCCCACGGCAAGAGCACGGGGTGGAATCTAGTGTCGCCCGTAGGTCTGGTTCGCCTCGTCGGCCGCGTGCTCGAGCACCGAGACGGTCTGGTCCGACAGGCCGTCGATCGGTCGCTGCTGCGTCAGCCCCACCGTCGGGCGGTCGGTCAGTCCGCCGAAAATGACCAGCGCGGCCAGATAGGCGCCTGCCCGGCTGGGATGGAACTGGTCGTTGCTGTACAGCCCGATCTCGGGGTGGGCGCCGAGCACCGCCTGCCACGCTCGCCCGGCCGGGAGGAGCACCGCGTCATGGGCCTCGGCCGCCGCGGTGTAGCCGGCCACCACCCCGTCCCAGAATCCGTCCGCCGGAGGCCACACCATGTAGACGGCCGGCTCGGCGCCGACCGCGCGGATGCGCTCGGCGAACCGACCGGTCCACTCCAGCAGGTGAGCCTGGCTCGCCACGAGCGACGAAGGGCCCTGCTGCATGACCACGGCATCCCAGCCTCCCTCCGCGATCGAGTCCAGCGCCTCGCCGTCGTTCCAGTGGTCTTCCAGGCTGTAGTCGGGCTTCGCGACCGCCACGACCCGCACCCGGTCCAGACCGGCCGCGTGGCCCAGCCCTTCGACCAGCGCGGGAATGTCCTCGGTGTAGGTCAGGCTGTTGCCGATGAACAGGACCGCCAGGCTCTCGCCCAGATCGGGTGGGCCTGACGAGCCGCAGCTCAGGAGACCGACGAGAAGAAGCGGGAGCACCCCGCAGAGCCGACCGTGGTCGAAGCGGAGGCTCACTCGCCCCCGCCGTCGGCGAGCTCCTCGAGATAGTTGACGCCGACGTGCGCACCGCCGTCGGGCGCCGCGGCCACCTGCATCGCGCGCACCAGGATGGGCGCGAGCGCCAGGGCCTGCTCGGACGAGATGCCGCCGGGGGCGAGCTGGGTGAGGGCGGCCGCGGCCTTATGTACCAGGTGCTCCTCGGTGGCAGCGTTCCACCGCACCAGGAACTCCCGGGTATTGCGGGGTCGGGCGTCGTGCTGGTCCATTGTAGCCTCTCCTGCGTAGGAGTCAGGCGCCGGGTGGAGCACCCAGCGCCTTGCGGAGCAGTCCGATCTGTCCACCGTGATACGCGTCGTGCTGCACCAGTCCCTGCACCATATCCGCGTAGCTGACACCGGTGCCGAGCGGAGCGTCCCGCTCACCACCGACGCGTCGGGTCCATCCCTCCGCGGGATACCGGCGCACGGCCTCGGCCAGAGCCGCGTGCGCCGAGCGCATGCGCTCGAGCGCCCCGCTCCACGCGCCCGGTGACACCGCTCCAACCACCGGCCAATCGCCTTCCGCGGGAAGCGCCGGCTCCGCGCCGCCGAGGCGGCGGGTGACTTCGCCTACCCACGCGGTGATGTGCAGGACCAGCTCCCAGATGGAATGCGCCTCCGGTACCGGGCGTGCCGCGGCCTGCTCGGGAGTGAGTCCCTCGAGATTCTCCTCCAGTGAAGCGCCGTGCCAGGCAGGCCCGGACAGGGCTCCTTCCACCTGCTCGGCCAGCCGCAGGGTCTCCATCCGGCTCTCTCCGTGTAGAAGCGGATGCTACGTCCGTCGTCCCGACGGCGCCACCCGGCTGCAGGGCAATGCACCGGTTCGGGTGCCGGGCGCATGGAACTTGCTCCTCGGCGGACCACCTCTCCATGGAGCCTCGGATGCGCCGGCAGCTCGCGGTCCTGTCGCTCGCCGCCCTTGCAGCCTGCAGCGATCAGAGCGCCGGGCCGGATCAGCCCGGTGGCGACCCGCCGGTCATCCCGGCGCCCGCGGGCCCGCTCCCGTCGGTCGGAGGCTGCCAGGTGTTTCCGGCGGACAACGCCTGGAACCGCGACGTGAGCGCCGACCCGGTCCATCCGAGCTCGCCGGCGCTGATCGGCCAGATGCACCCGGACCATGCGCTGCACCTGGACCTCGGCACCAGCGAGGAGTACTACGGTATCCCCTACACCGTGGTGCCGGCGAGCCAGCCGCTGGTGCCCATCCGTTACGGGACCGATGGCGTGGACTACTCCGACGAGAGCGACGCGGGCCCCATGCCGATCCCGCTGAACGCGCCGATCGAGGGCGGCAGCACCGCGGAGCCCGATCCCGCCGAGGGTGACCGCCACCTGCTGGTGGTGCGCCAGGGCGATTGCACGCTCTACGAGCTGTACAATACGATCCGCGATGGCGACGGCTTCCGCGTCAGCTCGTCGGCCATCTGGCCACTCGGCACCGACCACACCAGGCCGGCCGGGTGGACCTCCGCCGACGCCGCCGGTCTTCCGATCCTGCCCGGCCTTCTCAAGTACGACGAAGTAACCGCCGATCGCCTGCACCACGCCCTGCGATTCACCGTCCCCCAGGTGCGGCGAGGCTACGTGTCTCCGGCGAGCCACTGCGGCCAGTACTCCGACGCCGCGCTGCCGCCCTACGGAACCCGGGTGCGCCTCAAGGCGACATTCGATCTCTCCGGCTATACCGGCGACGCGCTCGTGCTGCTCACGGCACTGAAGCGGTATGGACTCATTCTCGCCGACCAGGGAAGCGCCTGGTACGTCACCGGCACGTCCGACCCGGCCTGGTCCGATGCCCTCGACCAGCTGCGGCGAGCACCGGTGCACGGGAGCGACTTCGAGGTGCTGGCCTCGGGTCCGGTGACCACCTGCTGAGGCTCACTGGCCGCCCGCGGCCGGTCTCGCACTGCCCAGCTCGGCGGGGCGGACCGCGCCCACGCCGGCCGCGTCGCCGGTCACGAACCGGCGATGGTAGTCGAGCTGGCCGAGATGAAAGGTGAAATGGGTGCACAGATGTAGCAGATAGTCCGCCGTGACGATGTGCTTCTCACCCACGAGCTCGGGGTAATCCGCCGAGAGATCCACCTCCGCCGCCTCCGCGGCGCGCACCGCCGCGCGCGCGGCCTCGATCCGAGCCAGCATTTCTGCACGGGGCACGGCTCGCTCGGCGAACTCCATCGGTCGGTCCCTGACGTAGCCGCTCCCCCCGAGCACCGCGCCGAAAAAGTGCTGGATGTTTCCCGCCAGGTGGAGCGCCAGGGTGCCGGCGGAGTTGGGCACCCCGGGCGCCGTCCGCCAGAGATCGCGCTCGTCGGCGTAGGCCGTCACCTCGCGGGCGAGGGCGCGAAGGTCCCGATCGAGGATACCGGCGACGTAGACGAGCAGCATGCGTTGCTCCTTCACCGGCCGGCTCGGACGCTGAGCGGCCATTCGATGCGCCGGCGATCGGCGGGATCACCCCAGAGCGGTGTCAGGCGGTCGGCCAGCGCGGCCACCGGATCCACCCCGGTCACGGTGCGGCAGCGCGCGGTGGCCGACCAGGTCCCGATGTAGCCCAGCATTTCCTCCAGGCTCCAGCTCACCGTCATCGCCGGGGGGTCCACCGCGACCTCCGCGAAGGGAAAGCGCAGCGTGCGGTAGCCGCTCTCGACCCAGCGCCGCTCGGGCGGCCAGTAGGGGCCGACGACGCCGTCGTAGTAGTCGTCCAGCACCGCGTCGATCGGGCCCCCGTCTACCTGATGCCGGCCGTAGGTCCACACCGCTACCACGCCGCCGGGGGCCAGCAGTCGCCGGGCTTCGGCGTAGAACTCGGGCAGCTCGAGCCAGTGCAGCGCCTGGGCCACCGTGACGAGGTCGAACATGCCGGAGCGAAAGGGCGCCGCCTCGGCCTGCGCCACGGCATAGCGGACTCGCGGATGCGACGCGGCGGCCTGCACCTGGGCGGCACTGGCGTCGGTGGCCAGCACCGCGTCGAAATGGTGGGCCAGTCCGAGCGCCGCCTGCCCGCTGCCCGTGGCACAGTCCCAGACCCGGTTCCGCCGGGCCGGCAACGCCGCGAGCAGCGCGAACAGCCCCTCGGGATACCCGGGCCGGTGCACCGCGTACGCCGAGGAGAGCGCGGAGAAGTGGTCGCTGAACGGCCGCATGATCAGGCTGTCGCCCGCGGAAGCACGCGGCCGAGCCCCCAGGTCAGAAGCCCCAGGCCGACGAGCTGGACCAGGTGATACAGACCGTTGTGGTCGAAGGCCCAGATCAGTCGCAGCTCGAGGCCCTCCATCGCCTGCACCGCCCCCGCGGCGAGAGTCACCGCGAGACCGGCGGCCACCAATCCGGCGCCGGGCACGCCTCGGGCGCCGAGGCGAAGGTACACGATCGTCGCGAACACCAGGGTCCCGGCCTGGAACAGCACGAAGACCAGGAAGTCGCCTCCGGTGAGACGAGTGGCGAGGTAGAAGAGCACGGCGAGGCCGAGCATCGGCGGCAGCAGGCGCCGGGCCGCCCCGGCGCCCTGCCAGCTGGCGACCGCGCCTACGACGAACAGTGACACGGTGACGCCGAGGAGCAGAAAGAGCGGCTGCCAGAGCAGCTCGCGACTCTCGGCCGAGAGGGCGAGACCGTGCGCCACCGCACCGAGGGCGGCGCCGGCCGCGGCGGCGGTCAGCGCCGCCTGCCAGACACCCCGGGCGAACGATGGTGCGCGGCGCCCGAGCGCCACCACCGCGCCTATCGCCGCCAGGGCGAGGACCAGGTCGGTGGCGGCGGTGGTACGCTCGGTGGTGGAGGCGATCAGCTCCACCCGGCAGGGCCGACTACTGATCGCCGCCCGGGGTCTGTTTGACCACGAAGATCTCGGCCGCCTCGGGCGGCACATCCACACCCCGCAGCGCGAGCAGCACCAGTCGGGCGGTCCCTTCGGAGCGGACCGTGATGGCGATGCAGCCCGGCCCCGAGCCGGGACCGACCTGCTGGGTTCCGGCGAGATCGAGCGCCACGTGCGCCCGGGGCAGGAGCTCGTCGGTGGAAAGTCCGTTGCTGTTGCATTTGAAGTCGCCGCTGCCGAGCGCGGCGGATCCGAGAGCGGCTAGAAGGGCGAGCGTCATGGGTGGCTCCTGTTGGGGGGTGGTCTCCCCCAACTTACCGCGCGCCAGGACGGGCCTCCAGTCGGCCCGCCCGGTGGTCAGGCGGGGGGCACCTGCGCGATGCACTCGATCTCGACCCGCGCCCCCAGGGCGAGACCGGTAGTCCCGAACGCGCTGCGGGCCGGGCGGTGGCGGGGAAAGAAGCCGGCGTACACCTGGTTCATGGCCCCCCACTCCTTCATGTCCGCCATCATCACCGTGCACCGGATCACGTCGTCCAGAGAGGCGCCGCTCCGCGCCAGGATTCCGCGGATGTTCTCCATGGCCTGCCGGGTCTCGGGCCCGATCCCTCCGGGCACCAGGTGGAGGGTGCTGTCGTTGCCGATCTGCCCCGAGAGGTACAGCATCGACCCCACCCGGGCCGCGCCGGAGAACGGCAGCGACGCGCCGCCCGGCATGGGGAGGTACTCCACGGACGGGCGCGCCGGCTCCCGCGGGCGCGCCGGCTCCCCCGCGCAGGCGAGCGCCCCCGCGACGGCGAGGACGGCCAGGCGGGTCCTCACCGGACGTCGTACACGAGATTGTTCATGTACTCGATCGTGGCCTGCTGGTCACGCAGCTGGAAGGCCAGCAGGTCCCCGATCGTCACCATGCCCCCGAGCACGCCGTCGTCCACCACCGGCAGATGGCGGATCCGCCGGTTGGTCATGAGCTCGGCGCACGCTTCGATCCGGGTACTCGAGCCGCAGGTGATCGCCGGCGTGGTCATCACTTCGGCCACGGTCGTGCCGCCGGGCGGTCGCCCGGGTACCACGACGCGACGGAGCACGTCGCGCTCGGTAAAGATCCCGGTCAGCACGCCGTCGGCCAGCACGACCACGCCGCCGATGCCGCGCTCGTTCATCCGGCGCGCCGCCTCGAGCACGGTCGCCGTGGGCGGGACCGACACCACCTCGGTCCCCTTGCGGGAGAGAATGTCGCGCACGGTCGCCATGGTCATCCCCGTGAGAGAGGTAGGTACAGTCTACCGCGGCGATCGGGTGACCGCCACCGACTCAGGGCGACGGGCAGGAGACCGGACCCACCTCCTGCACCGTGGGATACTGGATGACCCGGTCGGCGACGGTGGGGTCCAGATCGGCGTTGGGCACCCGGAGGTAATACCCGCCGGCTCGGATGGCATCGGCCGGTCCGGCCAGTTTGCCGCCCACGGCCTTTGCCAGCGCCAACTGGTCGCTTTCGGACGCGGTGGCGACGAAGAGCACGACCAGCAGGTTGGCCGCGAGCCCGCCACCGTCGGCGCAAGCGGCGGCCAGCACACTGTCCATCGGGGCCGGCGAACGCGCCGGTGCAGGAGCCGGTGCCGGGGAGGTCGGGGCAACCGGGGCGCGGACGGAGTCGCGCCCAACTCGCCCTCCGCTGTCGGCGCCCGCGCGGGCCGTGGTGTCCGCCGTGGCGCGCCGCGCCGTATCGGCCGGCGCAGAACGGCTGGAATCTCCCGCGGCGCGGGCCGAGTCGGCCCGCGGCGGCACGGGAGCCGGGACCACGGTCTGGGCGGACAGAGGTCCCGCCACGAAGCCGGCGAGCACCAGTCCGCTCCAGCGGAGACGCGCGCGGAAGAGTATGCTTGTGTGGTCTCTGGCCGTCCCTCCACCTGCGAGGCCACCCATGCGCCTGTCCGTCACCGGGTCACTCCTGTTTCTGTCGCTTACGCTCGGCTGCGCCGGCGGCAGCTCGGCACCCGCGAACAATCCCGCCCCTGCCGACAGCGCTGCCCCGGCGGACAACGGTGCTCAGCAACGGGCCCGGATCGAAAACAATTCCAGCCTCGACATGGACATCTACGTCGTCCGCCAGTCGGGCCCGACCCGGATCGGCTTCGTGCCGGCCAACCAGTCGGCCACCTTCACGCTGCCCGCCGCCATCGTCGCCGGGTCGTCGGCGGTGCGGTTCGAGGCGCGCCCGGTGCGCGGGAGCGGCCGGCCGGTGGGCAGCGAGATCTTCCCGATCACCGGCGGCAACGACATCACCTGGACCATCCCGGCGCAATAGTCGCGCCCCGGACCCGCCGCCTCAGGCCTGCGCCTCCGGCGGCGGCGCTCCGGCCAGGTGCTTCTCCATCTCCGCGTCCATCTGCCGGCGGAGCACGCCCAGCCTGGCAGCGTATCCTTCGAGCGCCCGATCGAGCTCGTTGTCCGCCCGCCAGGGCGGCACCGAGGTCGGCCGGCCGTCGGCATCGAGCGCCACGAACACGATGACGCAATGTCCCGTGCGGCGCCGGACCGCACTGGTCGGATCACCGGCGTAGACGTCGATCGCGATATCGAGGCTGGTGCGGCCAGTCCGGATCACGATAGCGCGGAGCTCCACCAGCTCCCCCACCCGGATCGGCCCCAGGAAGTGAAGTCCGCCGAGATACACCGTCACGCAGTAGCTGCCGGTCCATCCCGCGGCGCAGGTGTAGCCCGCCTGGTCGATCCACTTCATCACCGCCCCGCCATGAACCTTGCCGCCGAAGTTGACGTCCTTTGGCTCGGCCAGGAACCGGAGGGTAATCCCGCGCTGGCGCTCCATCGCTACTCCAGGACGACGGTGCTGCCGGCGCTCGCCCCACGCAGCCAGAGGTCGCGGAAGCGATGACGCATGATCCGGCGGCCCGGGACCGCGGTGGTGGTGACGACCAGCATGACGCCTCCAGGAGGTAAAGGTCGGTCTCCGGCGGAACGTATCGCGCCCGGCCGGTTCGCGGGAGCACGTCAGCGCCCCGCGGCCCGGCGGAGCCGGGCGAAGGCGCGGGCGAGATCGCCGAGCTGATGATGCGCGTTGAGCCCGCTGGGATTGGGAAGCACGAACAAGCCGGCGCCGCCAAGCCTCTCCGCCTGACGCCCGAGCCTCGCCTCCGGCCGCCCGAACCCGGTCCGATATGCCCCCACGCCCAGGACCGCCACCCATGCGGGCCGGTACCGTGCGACCTTCCGCTCGAGTCGCCGGCGGCCGGCGAGCAGCTCGGCGGGGCTCAGCTCGGCGGCGCTCGCGGTGGCCCGGGCGACCAGGTTGGTGATTCCCAGCCCCAGCTCGAGCAGCTCGCGCTCTTCCCACGGGAAGACGATCCGCGTCGTGAAACCGCCGAGATGGAGCGCCGGCCAGAATCGGTTGCCAGGCCGCGCGAAGTGATGCCTGGTGGCCGCGGAGTAGAGGCCGGGGTTGATGCCGCAGAAGAGCACCCGGAGCCCAGGTCCGATCAGATCCGGCACCCTCCCTCCCACGGCGGCGCGGAGGGCCGAGCGATCGGGCCTGGCGGGAGGGCGCGGAGGCACGGTCCCTGCCCCGCGACCCACTATCCCGTACCCCGTCGCGGAGGTCCCGTGCGTTCGGCCAGACTCGTCGTGCCTTGCCTGCTCCTCATGGGTGCAGCGGCTTGCAGCTCCATCCGATCGTCCTCGTCACCGGAACCGGAACCGGTCCGCCGGTATCCGTCCCACAGCACCCCGCAGCCCGAGGCGTCTCGGCGGTCCCCATCGGCCAACATGAAGACGCTGGGCGTGCCCCCCGGACATCTGCCGCCGGTCGGGCAGTGTCGGGTCTGGGTGCCGGGCAAGCCGCCCGGCCACCAGGCGCGCGCGCGCGGCTGCGCCGACATCGAGCGCGATGCTCCCAAGGGAAGCTGGATTCTCTATCGCCCCGCGGAAGACCAGAAGGTGGTGCACGTGCGGGAAATCGATGAGCGGCGCGCGGGCGTCGTGGTCCATCTGCGAGTCTACGACGCCGAGACGGGCACGCTGGTCCGCGGCGGTTAGGCGGCGAGGCCCTCGACGATCACCACGTCGGAGACGGCGCAGGCGTCGCGCAGTGCTCTGGCCGGGGCGTACTCGGGCGAGTCCCACCATGCCCTGGCCTGTTCTACCGAGGGGAACTCGATGATGACGAGCCGCTTCGGCTCCCAGGTGCCGGAGCGGCGCTCCACCTGCCCGCCGCGGACCAGGTAGCGGCCACCGTACTGCCGCACGGTCGGCGCGCCCATCCGGGCGTACTCCTTGTACCGCTCGGCGTCGAGGACCTCCACGCTCAGCACGACATACCCGGCCATTGCCCGCCCCCTTGTCTCGCCTCCGCTGATCCGCCGACCGCGCCCGACCGAATTGTAGCAGGCTCCCCGGACCTCATCGACGGGGCAGCGCGCGAGGCCGCACGGCACAGGCGCCGCTCGAGTCGGGGAGGACCGGATACCGCACGCCGAGCTGCTGGAGGTACGTGGGAAATCGCTCCGGCGCGTAGTAGAAGGGGCGGAGCAGCGGGCGGTAACGCTCGTCGGCCTCGCGATTGAGCTCGATGGGCGGTGGGTCGCCCGGGCGGATCAGCGGCTGATAGTGAGTGACGGCGGTCTGGCGCTCGAAGTAGCGCCGGGCGCTGTCCACCAGGGCCGGACGCAGCAGCAGGTCGATCAGGGTCAGCGCCTCCGCCTTGGCGCCCGCGAGCGACCCTTTGTGCGCCAGCGGAGTGGCCATCGCCATCGTGCTGGCCCAGTGATGGCCGGGCAGACCGGGAACGTTGGCCGGGTAGTACAGCGGAACCGTGGGGACGGTCCAGGACACGTCGCCGATGTCGTCGGACGGCCCGCCCAGATTGCGCTGAGGATCGACCGCCGGCTCCATCGCGCTCACCCGGGTGAGCAGGCCGATTTCCGACGACCCGGCGGCGCGCTGGACCGCGCGAGCGAAGGTCTGGTCGTCTTCGCTCCACGCCGGCATGCCCACCCGACGGATGTTGGCATCGAGCGCTTCGGCCAGCGGCCGATTGAAGTGGCGGGGCCAGGCCGCACCGAGAACTCTGGTCGGCAGGAGCCTGGTGCCGGTCATGAGCGCCGCGCCCTGAGCCACCGAATCGGCGACGGCCCAGAGCGCCTTGATGCCGGCGTAATCCACCTCGCGCAGGTAGTACCAGGTCGAGGCGTGCTCGGGCACCACGTTCGGCAGGTCGCCGCCGTCCACGATCACCGAATGGCTTCGCTGCTGCAGCGGCAGGTGCTCCCGCCGGAAGTTCCACCCCACGTCCATGAGCTCGACCGCGTCGAGCGCACTCCGGCCGGCCCAGGGCCGGCCGGCCGCGTGAGCGGCCGTGCCCTGAAAGGCGTACAACACCGACACGGCCCCGGAGCCGGCGGGCGAGCCCCAGGAGGTGTTGAACTGCGTGCTCACGTGACTGAAGAGGACCACATCGACATCGCGGAAGAGTCCCTCCCGCACCAGCCACGGCTTGCCGGCCAGCTGCTCCTCAGCGACTCCCGGCCACAGCACCAGCGTGCCCTCGAGCCGCTCCCGCTCCATCAGCCGCTTGACCGCGAGCACCGCGGCGAGGTTGACCGCCTGACCGGAGTTGTGGCCTTCGCCGTGTCCGGGGGCGCCAGGCACGAGCGGCAGCCGGCACGCGACGCCGGGCACCTGGCTGGCCTTGGGGATGGCGTCGACGTCCGAGCCGACCGCGATAACCGGCCGGCCATGGCCCCACCGGGCGACCCACGCGGTCGGCATTCCCGCGACCCCGGTGTCCACCACGAAGCCCTCGCGGCGAAGCAGCGCGGTGAGATACCGCGCGGTCTCGACCTCGTGGAAGCCGAGCTCGCCGTAGCTGAAGAGCTGATCCACCACCTGCTGCACCAGCCCTGCCCTGGCATCGACCTCATCCAGCGCGGCCTGCTTGAGCGCGCTCAGCCGTTGCTGGGCGGGGAGGCTGGGTGCGATCCCGACCAGGAGGGCAGCGAGTGCTGATACGGCGCGAATCAGAGCGAGACGCCGCTCCGCGCCCCGGCGCGAAGGAGGAAGTTGCGGCGGGCCATCTCGCTGATGGCAAGGATGCGGGTCTCGTCGGCCGGCGTGCGGCCCCGTCCCGATCGCCAGAGCCAGCCCTCGGTCGCGCATCGGACCAGCGCCGCCGCCAGCTCGGCCGGAGAGGCCGAGGCGAGCTGATCCAGATCGAGGATGCAGGTGCCCGTGATGCGGGAGTAGTGCCCATGTCCGCGAGGACGGTGGGTGAGAAAGATGCTGAGCACGTGATGCTGGAGGCGATCGCGCAGCCCCGGCGCCAGCCGGGCGAGCAGCTCGAGGGCGGCCTCGAGCCGCTCGCGCGCTTCGGGTCCGGTGCCGGAGCCGCGCAGCACCGGCAGCCCTCCGGCCCTGGGCAGGCCGCTCAGCGCGATCTGCGATCCGCCCAGGACGAGCCGATGGAGCCCATCGGTCACCGCGAGCGACAGACGGCGGACCATCCCGATCGGCTCGACATCGGCCCGCATGATCACCTCGGCGGCTGGAGTTCGGGATGGCGCCATCGGCTAGGGGCGGGTGGCGCCGCTGTCGGGGGAGCGGATGACCGCCCGGATATCGTCGGTCCAGCCGGACGGATCGTCCGGTGGGACGAAGGACCAGAGCTCCTCGGTGCGGCCCTGACCGACCCGGATGCGCACCCGGTTGCCGCTCCGCTCCACCGAGGCCGAGCGCCGCGTGCGCGGGGTGATCTCCACTCCGACCTTGTCATTCTTGTGGACCAGCACCGTCGCCCCGGTAACCACGATCGACGCGAGACGATCCTCCCAACGCGCGTCCCGCCGCCCCGGATGATCGGTGTAGCGAAACACCAGGTCGTCCGCCTGGCGGCGAATGCCTTCGGCCGCGAACCGCTCGCGCTGCGCCTGGGTGAGGGCTCCCGACCGCTCGCCGCAGCCGGCGAGCGCGGCGCTGAGGGCGAGGACCAGAGGCAAGTGAAGCCGCATCGGCGCTGATCTTACTGCGCGTTCCCGCTCCCCCGCCAGTCTGCGGGCGAGCCCGGCCCGCACCGGCTCAGTCGGCCCGCCAGGAAATGCCGGCCAGCAGGACGAAGTCTCGGCGAATCCGGGCGCCCCCGGGCCGTGGGGTGGTGCTGCCCAGGTGCGGGAGATAGGTGTCGCCGATGTCGCCGCTGAAGAGGTACTGCTGGGCGTCGAGCCGGATGGCGGTGCGGGCATCGAGCCGGAGCACCGCCGCCAGGGTCGCCAGGCCGCCCACGTTGGTGCGGCGGGTCGCCGCGGTTCCGTCGCCCCGCTCGAAGATCAGCGCAGGTCCGATGCCGCCCAGGAGCAGCAGCCGGGACGCGGGATTGCTGAGTCGGGTCTGGATAGTGGAAGAGGCGAACAGCGTCCCTGGACCGATTGGCGGAGTGGGCTGCCCCACGGACGCGCTGCGGCTGCTGCTATGCGACCAGGCGATCCCGCCGTCCAGGATCCAGTCGGGTGAGAGGCCGACGCCGATCCGGGTACCGGCCGTCGTCGCCTCGCCCGTGACCCCGCGACCGCCGGCGGCGCGTCCGCTGCTCGTCTGCTGGAGCGACTGCGCCGGGGCCTCGGCCCCGGCCAGGTGCACCCCGCCCTGGACGGTGATCACGACCTGGCTTCTGAGCGTCGCCGGCGCGGCGAGCACCAACACCACCAGGAGCGCGGAGAAGCCAAGAGCGAGGCGCATGATCACAATGTTGCGGTCGGAGCGTGGGGGAGCCAGACCCCGCGCCGCCGTTGCAGAGGGCGACGCTCAATCCTGTAACGCCGCTTCCAGTCGGCCCAGCAGCTCACTCTGCGCCGGGTTCAGCTTCTGCCGCGCCTGCTCGATGGTGAACCATCCACATCGGTCCACTTCGGGGTAGGTAATTCGGCGGCCCGACCCCCGAGGCCATTCGATCGTCGTGGTATTGCTGGTCACCGTCGCGGGATCGGCATCGCCCTCGCAGGCCCAGGCATGCACCGTCTTGCCCGCCTTCTGGCGGATGCTGCCGAGCGGCAGGAACGGCCCTTCGGGCGCGAGTCCCGTCTCTTCGCGCAGCTCGCGGCGGGCCGCATCGAGGAGAGGCTCGCCCGCCGCGACCAGACCTTTCGGAATGGTCCACGCGCCGAGGTCCCTCCCGCGCCAGAAGGGACCGCCGGGATGAGCCAGCAGCACCTCGAGGGCACCCTGGCGGCGGCGGAACAGCAGGATGCCGGCGCTCACGCCGGATCGCTCGCTCATGACTCGACCCCGGGACTCATCCGGCGAGTCCGACCGCCGTCCGGACCAGGCGATCGTCGGAGACGGGCTGAAACGCCGCCAGGAGCTCGGGCGGCAGCGCGCGCCGTTTTCCGGTCCCGAGATCGACGAACACCCAGGCGGTCTCGGCCCGGGCGACCTCTCGCCGGTCGGATTCACGCAGGAAGAGATATCTGCGTGGCGTCGCCCGCTGATCGAAGCGCGGCACCCAGGTGTGCACCGCCAGCGGCTCGTCCAGGAAGAGCGGGCGGAGGTACTCGACGAAATGAGAGCGGACCACCCACGCCGCACCGATCGCCTGGTAGCGCGCCAGGGGCCAGCCGGCGGCCGCCGAGTGCTCGATGGCGACGTCCTGCATCCAGGCCACGTAGGCGAGGTTGTTCACGTGACCGTTCACGTCGATGGCATCGGACGGGACCCGAAATCGGCGGGTGAAGATCCCCCTGAGATCCCCGCCCGCGATGGCCTGGCCCGACACTTGCCGAAGTTCTCGCGAATCCGTCACATGACGCCCGTCGCCGGTCTCCGGTCGGGCAAAGTGCCTGTTCCCGGGGTATCTCCCATGACCACTTCCTTCTTCCTGGCAGGCTGGGCCGTCGCGGTGATTCTCTGCCTGTACGCCTTCCACTGCTTCTGGGAGGCGGGCCGGGCGGACCTCGATGCGGTGTCCCGCGGACATGTCCTCCAGATTGCCGGCGCCCGGGTCCAGCTGCGTCCCGGGGCGACACCCGCCGCGTATCGAGCCCGCGCCTTTCTCGCGCTGATCGCCGCCAGCGCGCTCGCCCTCGGAGTGCTCGTCCTGGCCCGCTGAGCGCGTACCGAGAGCGGGGGCCGAAGAGGCAGTCCCGCGCGCTCGAGGTTCCCGCCGATCACGTCGAGGCACCAGGCGTCCAGTATGCCTCACGGGTCGCGTCCGACACCAGGGCCAGTGAGGTCTCGAAGTCTCGTCCCAGCGTATCGGTCATGACTCGGGTCGTTCCGTCCGCTCGTCCACCCGGTCGAGCATGGCCTCGGCGTCCTCGGGCGTGAGTCCCACCTCCTCCAGCAGCAGCTCGCGAGCGCTCGGCTGGTCGAGGTCCTGCGGCCGAGCGGCGAAGATCAGCTCTTCGCATCGAGGCCGGTCGAGCGGCTGCTGCTGGCGAAGCTCCCAGCCATGCTCTTCGACGAACAAGTGCATCGCGTGCTCGAGCGACTCGAAAGTCTGTTCCAGCCATACGTGCCGACCGGGGTGCCAATAGCGAGTCACGATTTCGCTGGCAGACGACACGTCGCCGGGACGGGTCCGAACCACCACGAGGTGCATCCGATGGCCCCGCTCGGTCGCCGCGCCCGCGACCTGCGCCTCGGGCACGGGAAGCGGCACCGGGGATTCGGGAACATAGGGTTCGGCGCCCATCTACTACCCTCCTGGTCTGAGCAGCCGAAGCGTAATCCGGTCCCCCTCGATTGCAGAACTCTGTGCGGGGCCGCAACCTGGGTCGTGGCCGCTGAGGAACCGGGTGCGCCGCAGCGCGCCAACTGGATGTTTCCCAATATGTTAAGTGCCAGTCACAGAGGGCTTGTTTCTTGCTCTTTCCCGGTGAGTTCACGGCACCAACCCGGGAGCGCGCGCCGTGTCGCAAGCAGCCCCAACCGAACCTGGCATACCTGGCGCGCCGAGCCGGGAGCTGATCGAGCTCCTGGTGGAGCTCGCGACGGGGCTGCAGAAGCGCGCCATGTATCCCGAGGGGCACCCCATGCTCCTCGCCACGGTGGACCGCGTGCACGGGCGGCTCGCCGCCGTGCTTGCCGGCCGGCCGACCCTCGGCATCGGCGTCGCCCGGACTCAGCTCCTGGTGGACGGGTGCGCGAGCGACCCGCATCACCTTCTCTGCCACGAGCTCGCGTCGCGGCTGCACCGCCACCGGATCGCCTCGCTCCGTATCGACGCGGCGGTCTCCCCCGCCGAGCTCGATCAGCTCCTGGCGCGGTTGGCGACGGAGCCCGGCCGAGGCCAGCGACCGCTCGGCCTCGCCCTGCCCGGTCTGTCCGAGTGGCCCCACATCACCCTGCAGGCGACCGGCTACGATCGTCTCGGCCTCCGCGATGATGGCGAGGATGATCCGGCTGACGAGCCCCGCAGCGGTGCCGAGCTCCTCTGGCTCGAGCTGGCCCGCCTGTCGCTCGACGGCGGCCGGGCGAGCACGGCTGGTACCGAGGGCGCGTCGGAGGTCGCGGCCGCGCTTTCGCGGCGTCTCACCGACCCCCGGGCCGCCGCCGGGCTGCTGGCCGGCCTGAGTCGGCTGGCCGAATCGATTCAGGGTGAGCCGGGCGAGGCCGCGGCCGAGCTGCGCGCTCGGGTGTCCACGCTGGTCTCGCTGCTCGAGCCCGGCGCGCTGGCCCGGCTGATCGCCGCGGGCAGCGACGCCGAGCGCGAGCGGTTCACCATGGCCGCGGCGGCCGCGCTCACGCCCGAGGCGGTGGTCGACGTCATGGATGCCGCCGCATCGGCCACCCGCCGTACCATCAGCCCGCACCTCCTGCGGCTGCTGCGCAAGCTGGGGCATCTGGCCGACGCCGGGCCCGATGCCTCCCGGGCCGCGGCCGATGCGGCGGTTCGGCGCCACGCCGCATCGCTCCTCACCGACTGGCGGCTGGACGATCCCAATCCGACGCAATACACCGGGGTACTCGAGGCGATGGCCGACCGGAACGCGATGGCCGCGGCCGATGCGGACCTCGCGCCCGATCCGCTGGTCATCCTCTGGACCGCGCTCGAGGTCGGCGTGCCCGAGCCGCGGGGCTCCGCGGCGGCGATCGAGCTAGTGGCGTCGGGCCGCACCACGGATGTGCTGGAGGCCCTGGCCGCCGCCCCCGAAGGTCCGGCCACCGAGCCCATCTGGCGCGCGGTCGGAACTCCCGAGGCGCTGCGGGCAGCGCTCCGCGCCCAGGGGCTCGAGCGCGCGTCTGTCCGCACCCTGATTCGCCGTCTCGGCGCCGCGGCGGTGGATCCCCTGTTCGACCTGCTCGCGAGCTCGGAAGACCACGGAACCCGCGCGGCCGCGCTGGCCGAGCTGGAAGCCCTCGGCACCCCGGCGGCCACCCGGGCGGTCGAGCGGCTCCCCGAGGCGCCGTGGTACCTCCAGCGCAACCTGCTGCTGCTGCTGGGACGGGTTCGGCCATGGCCCGACGGATTCTCCCCGGCCGCCTGGGCCACCCACGTCGACGTCCGAGTGCGGCGGGAGGCGATCAAGCTGCTCCTCGACCTTCCCGCATACCGGGACGAAGGCCTGAGCCGCGGCCTGACCGACGGCGATCCGGGCATCACGGCCGTGGCGCTCGGCGCCGCGCTGGAGAGCTGTCCGGTCGCCGTGCTGACCCTGATCGAGCGCATGGCGCGTGACCCCTCCCGCCTCTCCGCCCATCGGGTCATGGCGATCCGCATCCTGGCGCGGAGCCGCACGGCGCGCGCGCTGGAGTCGCTCGCGAGTCTGGCGGTGACGCGGACGCGGTGGCTGCGCCGCCAGCGACTCGCGGCGAAATCGCCCGAGGTGCTGGCCGCCATCGCCGGCCTCGCCACCCACTGGCCGGG
>DATEIR010000116.1:0-6466 GCA_035278885.1 Gemmatimonadales bacterium
GGCCCCCGCCGCCCGCGCGCCCGCGCAGACGGCGGTCGACGCGTCGCGGCGCACCGCGCTGGTCTCCGCGGCCGAGCGGGCGAGCGGCTCCGTGGTCTCCATCAGCGTTCGGAGCCGGCAGGACGTGCGGCCCCAGTCGCCCTGGGACTTCTTCTTCGTGCCGCAGGGGCCCCGGGTGTTGGAGGGCTACGGTACCGGCTTCATCATCCGGCCGGATGGCATCATCCTCACCAACCAGCACGTGGTGGCCAAGGCCGAGCGGGTGGTGGTGACGCTTCCGGACGGCAGCGACCTGCCGGCCAAGGTGCTGGGCGAGGATCCCCTGACCGACATCGCGGTGCTGAAAGTGGACCGGCGCGGCCTCCCCGCCATCACCACCGGCCGCAGCACCGACCTGATGATCGGTGAGTGGGTGGTCGCGCTGGGGAACCCCTACGCCTACATGCTGGGCAACGCCGAGCCGACGGTGACCGTCGGGGTGGTGAGTGCCACCGGCCGGAACATTCTTCCGAGCGGCGATCAGACCGGCCTCTACTTCGACATGATCCAGACCGATGCCGCCATCAATCCGGGCAACTCGGGCGGGCCGTTGACGAATGCGCTGGGCGAGGTGATCGGCGTGAACTCGTCCATCTTCAGCAACAGCGGCGGCTCGGTCGGGCTCGGCTTCGCCATCCCGATCGAGCGAGCCCTCCGGGTGGCGGACGAGATCATCAAGAACGGCGCCGTGCGCCGAGCCTGGGTGGGACTCGAGGTCCAGGGCGCCTCGGCCATGCGGGACTGGAAGAGCGCGGGCGGTGTCACCGTCGCGAGCGTCGCGCCCGGCGGACCGGCGGCCAAGGCGGGTCTGGCCCGGGGCAACGTCCTGATGACGGCCAACGGGCGCCGGCTCCGCAATTATCTCGATTGGGAGGCGGTCAAGCTCGACCTGCACGTCGGCGACGCGATCACGGTCGAGGTGCGGAACGGCAACGACAGCACCGCGCGACGCATCGTGACCGGCGACCTGCCGACCGTCACGGCCGAGAAGTACACCGTCCTGGAGTCGCTCGAGCTGGTGAACGTCACACCGGCCATCCAGGCGGAGCGCAACATCCGCAGCGAACAGGGCGTGCTGATCTTCAAGCTCGCCCCCGAGGTGGCCCGCGCGACCGGCCTGCAGGAGGGCGACGTCATCCTGGCGATCAATCGCACGCCGGTGCGGACGGCCGCCCAGGTGCAGGAGCTGCTCAACGTGCGCCCGGGCGAGGTCATCCGGATCTATCTCGAGCGGGACGG
The DNA here is from genome assembly GCA_035278885.1 of Gemmatimonadales bacterium. Taxonomy (GTDB): domain Bacteria; phylum Gemmatimonadota; class Gemmatimonadetes; order Gemmatimonadales; family GWC2-71-9; genus CAVVWJ01. The sequence goes on from DATEIR010000116.1 coordinate 1,279, forward strand.
TCAGATCACCTTCACCGACCTGGTCTTCCGATGAGCGACGACCGCTGGCGCTCCCCGCTGGGCACGCGCTACGCGTCGCCCGCCATGCAGACGCTCTGGGGCGAGCCGCACCGGATCGGACTCTGGCGGCGCCTGTGGCTGGCGCTGGCCGAAGCGGAGCGCGAGCTGGGCCTCCCCATTCCCGGGCAGGCGCTGGCCGAGATGCGGGCCCACCTCGACGATGCCGACCTCGTGGCCGCGGCACGCTACGAGCGCCGCTTCCGCCACGACGTGATGGCCCACGTGCACGCCTTCGGAGAGCAGGCCCCCGCGGCCCGCCCCTTCCTGCACCTGGGCGCCACCAGCGCCTTCGTCACCGACAACGCCGACCTGCTGGTGATGCGCGACGGCCTCCGCCTCTTGCTGGGCCGGGTGGTCGCGGTGCTGGGCGCGTTGGAGACCTTCGCGCTCCGCACCGCGGCGATTCCCTGCCTCGCCTACACCCACTTCCAGCCCGCCCAGCTCACCACCGTCGGGAAGCGGGCGACGCTCTGGATGCAGGACTTCGGCCTCGACGTGGAGGAGCTGGCCCATCGGCTGGAGTCGCTTCGGCTGCGCGGTTGCCAGGGCACGACCGGAACCCAGGCGGCATTTCTCGAGCTGTTCCAGGGAGACCACGACAAAGTCCGGGAGCTGGAGCGCCGGGTCACCGCCAAGCTCGGTTTCCGCGACCAGTTCGCGGTGACGGGGCAGACCTATCCCCGGAAGGCCGACAGCATGGTGCTCGACGCGCTGAGCGGCATCGCCCAGTCGGCGTCGAAGATGGCGGCCGACCTCCGCCTGCTGCAGCACGAGGGGGAGCTGCTCGAGCCGTTCGAGTCCGAGCAGATCGGGTCGAGCGCCATGGCGTACAAGCGGAACCCGATGCGCGCCGAGCGGATCGGCGGGCTCGCCCGCTACGTGATCTCGCTCCAGGCCAACGGCGCGCACACCGCCGCGGCCCAGTGGCTGGAGCGGACGCTCGACGACAGCGCCAATCGCCGCCTTACCCTGCCCGAGGCGTTTCTCGCCACCGACGCGATTCTCATCCTCGCCGCCAACATCGCGGCCGGGCTCGAGGTGCGCGAAGAGGTGATTCGCCGCCACGTGGCGGCCCAGATGCCCTTCATGGCCACCGAGCGCTGGCTCATGCTGGGCGTGGGCGCCGGCGGCGACCGGCAGGCGCTGCACGAGGTGATCCGCCGGCACAGCATGGCGGTGGCGGACGCGGTGAGCCGGGGCGAGTCCAACGACCTGCTCGAGCGTCTGGCGGCCGACCCGGCGTTCGCGCGGGTCCCGGCGGCGGCACTCCGGGCCGAGCTTCAGCCGTCCACGTACACCGGCCGGGCGGAGCAGCAGGTCGGCGAGTTCCTCACCGAGTACCTGCAGCCGCTGCTCGCGCGGGCGCGCCCCCTGGCGGCCGAGGCCGAGGCCGCGGAGATCCGGGTATGACCGCGCTCGCCGAGAGCCGGCTGCCGCTTCCGCTCCTGCGCCGCGGCAAGGTGCGCGAGGTCTACGAGGTGGACGCCGAGCGGCTTCTCCTCGTCGCCAGCGACCGGGTGAGCGCGTTCGACGTGGTCATGCGGGAGCCGATCCCGCGCAAGGGCGCCGTGCTGACCCAGGTGAGCGCGTTCTGGTTCGAGCGCCTCTCCGAGGTGTTCCCATCGCACTTCCTCACCGCGCGTACCGAGGAGATCCTGGCGCGCCTCCCCGCGCTCCGGCCCCACGCCGACGAGATGGCCGGACGCTCCATGCTGGTCCGGCGGACGGCGCCGGTGTCCTTCGAGTGCGTGGTGCGGGGCTATCTCTCCGGCTCGGCCTGGGCGGAATACCGGGAGCACGGCACGCTGGCGGGCGAGCCGCTGCCGACCGGTCTGCTCGAGAGCGGGCGGCTGGAGCCGCCGATCTTCTCGCCGGCGACGAAGGCGGAGTCGGGCCACGATCTCAACGTCACCTTCGACGCGATGGCCGCGGCGGTGGGCCCCGACCTGGCCGCCCGACTGCGGGATGCCAGCTTCGCGCTGTACCGGGCCGGGCGAGACCACGCGGCCGCGCGGGGCATCATCATCGCGGACACCAAATTCGAGTTCGGCACCGACCCGTCCGGCACACTCCGGCTGATCGATGAGGTCATGACTCCCGATTCTTCCCGTTTCTGGCCGGCCGCGCGCTATCAGCCGGGCCGTCCCCAGCCCAGCTTCGACAAGCAGCCGCTCCGGGACTACCTGGCGGAGCTCAAGCGCGCGGGCCACTGGAACGGCGAGGCGCCGCCGCCGCCGCTGCCCGCCGAGGTCGTCGCGGCGACGAGCGCGCGCTACCTGGAAGCGTACCGTCTGCTCACCGGCCGCACGCTGGCGGACTCCGCATGATCCGGACGGCGCCCGAAGGCCGCTGGTTCATCGCGGGCGCCTGGCTCATCGCGCTCGTGCTGCTCGTTGCCGCGGTCCGGAGCGGCGCCCTGGGCTGGTGGATCGCCGCGGTGGTCTGGACCGTGCTCGCAGTGTGGGTCGTCGCCTTCTTCCGCGATCCGGAGCGGCCCTGGGCCCGGGGCGAGCGGCTGGTGGTGGCGCCCGCGGATGGAGAGGTCGTGAGTCTGCTGGAAGTGGACGAGCCGACCTATCTGAATGGCCGCGCGCTGCGGGTCTCGATCTTCATGAACGTCTTCGACTGCCACGTGAACCGCTACCCGCTGGACGGTCGCATCGCGTATCGGCACTACAATCCCGGCCGGTTCGGACACGCGGGGGCGGAAAAGGCGAGCCTCAGCAACGAGCAGGCCTCGGTCGGCCTGGACACGCCACGGGGCAAGGTGCTGGTGCGGCAGATCGCGGGGTTGGTCGCGCGCCGGATCGTCACCGACCATCAGGTGGGCGCCGTGGTACACCAGGGCGAGCGGATGGGAATGATCCGCTTCGGCTCGCGAGTGGACCTCTTTCTGCCCCCGGGAACCCGGACGCTGGTCCAGGTCGGGGCCAAGACCCGGGCCGGCGTGACGGTGGTGGCCGAATGGAGCTGATTCCTCGGCGCGAGGGGCTGCGGCGGCCGTCGATGCGGCAGGTCGTCATCGTCATGCCGAGCGCGTTCACGCTCGGCAACCTGTTCTTCGGCTTCTGGGCCGTGGTGTCGGCCTTCAACGGCAACTTCCGGTGGGCCGGCTGGTTCATCGTGTTCGCCGGGATCCTCGACATGCTGGACGGCCGGGTCGCCCGCCTGTCCAACACGGGCACGCGGTTCGGAGCGGAGCTCGACTCGCTGGTGGACGTGATCTCCTTCGGCGTGGCGCCGGCGCTGCTCATCTACTTTCTCGATTTCGCCAGCGCCGGCCGGTTCAGCTGGATCCTGTGCTACATCTACGTCACCGCGGTCGCCCTGCGCCTGGCGCGGTTCAACGTGCTCTCGGCGGGCCAGCCGTCCACCGGCTGGTTCACCGGCATGCCGTCGCCGTCCGCCGGCATGACGCTGGCGGTCTACTACCCCTTCAGCCAGACCGAGTGGTACCGGGCCTCGCTGGCCTACCTCGACCTCCAGCATCAGGGCCTGGTGGTGCTGATGCTGCTGCTCGCCGTGCTGATGGTGAGCAACGTCAAGTATCCCAAGTTCCCGCCGGTGGGAGTCCGCAGCGCGCGCGGGCTGTTCGGCGCCGCGGTCTATCTCGGCATTCTGCTCGGCGGAATCCTCGCCCCTGAGTATTTTCTGTTTCCGCTCGGTCTCTTCTACATGTTCTTCGGGATCGCGCGGGCCACCGTACTGGGCTTGATGGAGCGGCCCGAGCCGGCGCCGCCGATCACGGAGCACCTGGCGGACGAGAACGCCGCCGAGCTGCCTCCCATCACTCACGAGCGCCGGAGCGCCTGGAGCGACCGCCGGCAGGAGCCTGAGGACCGATGAGCTACCGGGTACACGTTCGAGTCATGCCGCGGGCCGGCCTGCTGGATCCGCAGGGCCAGGCGGTGGAGCACGCTCTCGGCGCGCTCGGATTCGGCGAAGCCGCCGGCGTGCGGGTCGGCCGCGCCATCGAGCTCGAGGTCGCCGCGCCGTCCCGGCAGGAGGCCGAGAGCCGCGCCCGCCAGATGTGCGACAAGCTTCTGGCCAACCCCGTCACCGAAGACTACCTGCTGGACGTGGAGGAGCGCTGATGCTGGAGGTGGCGGTGGTCCGGTTCCCCGGCAGCAACTGCGACCTCGACGCGGTCCATGCGGCCGAGGCCGTCGGCGCCCATGCCTACCTGGTCTGGCATCGCGACACGGACCTGCGGGGCGCGGATGTGGTGATCCTGCCCGGGGGCTTCAGCTACGGGGACTACCTCCGCGCCGGCGCCATCGCGCGGTTCAGCCCGGTGATGCAGGCGGTCCAGAAGCACGCCGCCGCGGGCGGGCCTGTGCTCGGCATCTGCAACGGGTTCCAGATCCTCTGCGAGAGCCACCTGCTGCCCGGCGCGCTGATGCGGAACGCGGCGCTCAGCTTCGTCTCGAAGCCGGTGGACCTCACCGTGGAGCGGACCGGGACCCCCTTCACCACCGGCTTCGCCGCGGGCGACACCGTCCGCCTGCCCGTCGCGCACGGCGAGGGGCGTTTCGCCGCCACCGACGAGACTCTCCGCATGCTCGAGGCCGAGGGGCGGGTGGTGCTCCGGTACGTCCCCGCGAGCGAAGGCTCGCCGCTCCAGCCCAATCCGAACGGCTCGGCCAACCACATCGCCGGCGTGAGCAATGCCGCGGGCAACGTGGTCGGCATCATGCCGCATCCGGAGCGGTTCGGCGATCCCGCGTCGCCCGACGACGGGGCCCGTTTCTTCACATCCATGGCTGCGTGGCAGCCCTCCACGAGCAAGGCGACACGATGAGCACCGACAAGCCCAGCCGCAACGAGGACGAGTACTTCGCGCAGCAGAACGCCGAGCTGCTCCAGAAGCAGCGGGAGCTGGCGAGCAAGGCCGCGCTCGAGGCCGAGCGGAAGTCGCACTACATGAAGTGCCCCAAGGACGGCCACGACCTGGCGAGCAGCGAGTACCACGGGGTCCAGATCGAGACCTGCCCGCATTGCGGCGGCATGTGGCTCGACGCCGGTGAGCTCGCGGTGGTCGCGCACGAGGATCGTCCGGCGCTGCTCACTCGGGTGCTCTCCGACGCGTTCACGTCCATACGCAAGTCGGCCAGGAAAAGCAGCCAGT